>NZ_JBIAVJ010000005.1:0-334476 GCF_042894025.1 Streptomyces sp. NPDC001549 | reverse complement strand
GCGACCCCGCCCGCCCCCCCGCCGCGCGCCCCGGGCCGCCCCCCCCCCCCCCCCCCCCCCCCCGCCCCTTCTGCATGTGCTGCTGCGGCGGCGCCGGTCAGACGGTCGTGATGACCTCGTCGAAGCCCAGGCGCGGCGAGCGGTCGAACCAGGCACCCTCGGCGGCCGGCTTGCCGATGTTGATGACCATGATCGGGGTGTGGTCGGCGTCCAGGAATTCCTTCTGGATGCCGGCGAAGTCGGCACCGGTCATCGGGCCCGCGGCCAGGCCGGCGGCGCGGATGCCGATGATGAAGTACGCGGCCTGCAGCGCGGAGTTCAGCAGCGCGGACTGCTCGCGGACCGGGCGCTCGGAGAAGAACGCGTCCTTGGCCTGCGGGAAGTGCGGCAGCAGCTGCGGGAGCTCCTCGTGGAACTCGTTGTCCGCGGAGAGGATCGCGACCAGCGGGGCGGTGGCGGTCTTGGCGTCGTTGCCCTTGGCCATGTGCTGCACGAGGCGCTCGCGGGCCTCGGGGGAGCGGACCAGGGTGATGCGCAGCGGGGTCTGGTTGAAGGCGGTGGGACCGAACTTCACCAGGTCGTATATCGCCTGGACCTGCTCCTCGGTGACCGGCTCGTCGGTGAACGAGTTGGCCGTGCGGGCCTCGCGGAACAGCAGGTCCTGCGCGGCGGAGTCAAGAACGAGAGACATCGGAAAGCCTTCTTCCATACGGAGGTGAAGCGATGTCCCAGACTCTACGGCGGAGGTAGATGAATTTTCAACTAAATCCGCCTCCGGGTGACCGGGATCACTCCTCGGTCACTCCTCCCCGGTCGTTCCTCCCCCGTCACTCCTCCCCGTCACTCCTCCTCGGCCGGCTCGCGCGCCGCCAGCGCCGAGTCCAGCCGGGCCCGGGCCCCCTCCAGCCAGTGCCGGCACACCTTCGCCAGCTCCTCGCCGCGCTCCCAGAGCGCGAGCGAGTCCTCCAGCGAGGTCCCGCCGGCCTCCAGCTTGCGGACGACCTCGATGAGCTCGTCGCGGGCCTGCTCGTACCCCAGCGCCGTTCCGGCCTCTGCCATTCCCGTATCCATCCTCTGTGTGTCGTGCGACCACGTGATTGCGGCCGTGTGCCGCTATTCCGAAGCGGCTGTTGCAGCCGAGGCCTCCGGGGCCTCCGGGGCACCCGGGGAGCCGGGGGAGTGCGGGGTCTCCGGTGCCTCCAGCGAGGAGACCTCCACGGTGAACGTGCCCTCCGCCACCCGCGCGCGCAGCACATCGTGGGGAGCCACCTCCCCCGGCGAGCGCACCACATGGCCGTCGGCCCGCTGCAGCACGGCGTACCCCCGCTCCAGGGTCGCCGCCGGGGACAGCGCCACCACCCGGGCGAGGGTGTGCGCGAGTTCCGAGTCGGCCCGGTCCAGCAAGTGCCCCAGCGTGCGCCGGGCGCGGGCCAGCAGGGCGTCCAGCTCGTCCTCGCGGATCTCCACCATCCGCTGGGGGTGGACGAAGACCGGCCGGGCCAGGGCGTGCGCGAGGCCCCGTTCCTCCCGGTCGAGCAGCCCGCTGACCGCCCGCAGTCCCCGGGCCTGCAGCTGGCGTACGCGCTCCAGCTCCTCGCCGACGTCCGGTACCACCTTCTTCGCCGCGTCCGTCGGCGTGGAGGCCCGTACGTCCGCGACCAGGTCCAGCAGCGGGGAGTCCGGCTCGTGGCCGATCGCCGACACCACCGGGGTACGGGCCGCCGCGACCGCCCGGACCACCTCCTCGTCGGAGAAGGGCAGCAGGTCCTCCACGCTGCCGCCGCCGCGCGCCACGATGATCACGTCGACCTCGTCGAGGGCGTCGAGCTCCTTGACCGCCTGGACCACCTGGGGCACCGCGTGCACCCCCTGGACGGCGACGTTGCGCACCTCGAAACGCACCGCCGGCCAGCGGCGCCGGGCGTTCTCCAGGACATCGCGCTCGGCCGCCGAGGCCCGCCCGACCACCAGCCCGATCAGCTGCGGCAGGAAGGGCAGCGGCTTCTTGCGCTCCAGTGCGAAGAGCCCCTCGGAGGCCAGGGACCGCTTCAGGCGTTCCAGCCGGGCGAGCAGCTCCCCGATGCCGACCGGCCGTATCTCCGTGGCCCGCAGGGACAGCTGCCCGCGCGGGGCGTACCACTCGGGCTTGGCCAGCAGGACGACCCGGGCACCCTCGGAGACCACGTCCGCGACCTCGTCGAAGACCTGGCGGAAGCAGGTCACGCTGACCGAGATGTCGTGCGAGGGGTCGCGCAGCGTCAGGAAGACCACCCCCGCTCCCGGCCGCCGCGAGAGCTGCGTGATCTGCCCCTCCACCCACACCTGGCCGAGCCGCTCGATCCAGCCCCCGATGAGCCGGGACACCTGGCCTACCGGCAGCGGCGCCTCGGCCGACGTATTCAGACCCATGCACGCAGGCTATCCGGCGCTGCCGACAGTGCGTCAGGCCCCGGTGCCGGTGTCGCCGGGCAGGTCCCGGCGGTCGTGCTGGACGAGCAGCACGACCAGGCCCACCGCCAGCCACACCGCCCCCACCAGTTGCGCCGTCCAGGAGGCCTCGAAGATCACCGCGACGGTCACGGCCGCGCCCAGCACCGGCATCACCAGGTGCTTGAACCAGTTCGGCGGGCCCTCGCGCCGCTTGACCACGAACCAGCCCACCACCGAGGCGTGCAGCAGGGTGAAGGCCACCAGCGCCCCGACGTCCACCACCGACACCAGCTGGTCGAGCCCGTCGTCGCGCCGGGCCGCCCACACGGCCGCGACCAGCGTGATGGCGGCCGCCACCAGCAGCGCGGGCCGCGGGGTGCCGTCCGAGGTCCGGGCGAGCATCCGGGGCAGCCGCCGCTCGCGGGCCATCGCGAACACCAGCCGGCCGGCCGCCGCCTGCCCGGCCAGCGCCGCGAAGGCCGCCCCGATCGCCTTGCTGACCGCCACCAGGTCGTGCAGCCACGATCCGGCCGCGGACTCCACCGCGTCGTAGAAGGCCGGTCCCTGCAGCGCCGGCTCGGCCGCCAGCTCCGCCGCGGACACGGGCATGAGCAGCGCCGCCAGATAGCTCTGGGCGATGAACAGCACCCCGGCCAGCGCCAGGCAGAACAGCACCGCCCGCGCCACCCGCTCCGATCCGCCCGTCACCTCCTCGGCGAAGGAGGCGATGGCGTCGAAGCCGAGGTAGGACAGGACCGCGACCGACACCGCGCCCAGCACCGCGGCCGTACTGAAGCCGAGCGAGCCGTCACCGGTCAGCGGCGACAGCCAGCCGCGCCGCGCCCCGCCCTGGACCAGCACGGTCACCGCGGCGACCACGAAGACGAGCAGGACCACGAGCTCCATGGCCAGCACGGCGAAACCCACGCGCGCGGCCGCCCGTACGCCCCACAGGTTCAGCAGGGTGGTGATCACGACGGCCAGGGCCGTCCACACCCACCGGGAGACCTCCGGGACCAGCGCGTTCATCGCGATCCCCGAGAAGAGGTACGCGACCGCGGGGATCAGCAGGTAGTCGAGCATCGCCATCCACCCGGCGATCAGCCCCGGGCCCTCGCCGAGACCCTTTCGGGCGTACGTGAAGACCGAGCCGGCCTGCGGGGCGACCCGCACCATCTGCGCGTAGGAGAAGGCCGTGAAGGCCATCGCCACGGTCGCGCAGAGGTAGACGAGGGCGACGGCGCCGTGCGACTTCGCGTCGAGCGTGCCGAAGACCCCGACCGGGGCCGTGGGGGCGATGAACAGCAGCCCGTAGACGACCAGATCCCGGAAGCCGAGGCTCCGCCGCAGCGCCGTGGGCGCGGCCGCGCTGGAATCCGTAACGGAAGCCATCCGTCCTCCGGGGTAGGGCAGGTATGCGCGGTAAGGGCTTTCGGGCAAGTGTGTGCCGTACGGGGGACGCCCGGCCTCCCGGAGACCCCCGTACGATGGAGCACATGACTGCTCCCGCCCCCGCTCCTGCTTCCCGCCGTGTCCTGCTCGCCGCGCCCCGCGGCTACTGCGCGGGCGTGGACCGAGCCGTGATCGCCGTCGAGAAAGCCCTTGAGCAGTACGGTGCGCCGGTGTACGTCCGCCACGAGATCGTGCACAACAAGTACGTCGTCCAGACCCTGGAGAAGAAGGGGGCCATCTTCGTCGAGCGGACGGAGGAGGTACCCGAGGGCTCCATCGTGATGTTCTCCGCGCACGGCGTGGCGCCGGTGGTGCACGAGGAGGCGGCGCGCGGCAAGCTCGCGACGATCGACGCGACCTGCCCGCTGGTCACCAAGGTGCACAAGGAAGCCATCCGGTACGCGAACGAGGACTTCGACATCCTCCTCATCGGCCACGAGGGCCACGAAGAGGTCATCGGCACCTCCGGCGAGGCCCCGGACCACATCACGATCGTCGACGGCCCGCACGATGTGGAGAAGGTCACCGTCCGCGACGAGTCCAAGGTCGTCTGGCTCTCCCAGACCACCCTCTCGGTCGACGAGACCATGGAGACGGTCGACGCGCTGAAGACGAAGTTCCCGCTGCTCGTCTCGCCGCCGAGCGACGACATCTGCTACGCCACCTCGAACCGGCAGGCCGCCGTCAAGGTGATGGGCGCCGACTCCGACCTGGTCATCGTGGTCGGTTCGAGGAACTCCTCGAACTCGATCCGGCTCGTCGAGGTCGCCAAGGACGCCGGCGCCGAGGCCGCGTACCTGGTCGACTTCGCGAGCGAGATCGACGAGGCCTGGCTGGAGGGCGTCACCACGGTCGGCCTCACCTCGGGCGCCTCGGTGCCGGAGGTCCTGGTCGAGGAGGTCCTGGAGTGGCTGACGGTGCGCGGCTACGCGGACGTGGAGATCGTCAAGACCGCCGAGGAGTCGATCGTCTTCTCGCTGCCGAAGGAACTCCGCCGCGACCTGCGCGCCGAGGCTGCCGAACTGGTCGCCGACAAGTAACTCCTTTCGTACGGTATGTCCATGCAGATCTTCGGCGTGGACATCGGCGGAACCGGGATCAAGGGCGCTCCCGTGGACCTGGAGCGCGGCGGCCTGGCTCAGGAGCGCCACAAAGTACTGACACCGCATCCGGCTACCCCCGAGGGGGTGGCCGGATGCGTCGGCGAGGTGGTGCGCCACTTCGAGTGGGACGGGCCGCTCGGGGTCACCTTCCCGGGCGTGGTCACGGGCGGCGTCATCCGTTCTGCGGCCAACATGGACAAGTCCTGGATCGGAGTCGACGCGGCGGCGCTGATCGCGCGCGAGCTGGGCGGTATGCCGGTCACCGTGCTGAACGACGCGGACGCGGCGGGCGTCGCCGAGATGACGTACGGGGCCGGGCGCGGGCGGGGCGGCACCGTCCTCCTGCTCACCCTGGGGACGGGCATCGGGAGCGCCCTGTTCACGGACGGGCGGCTGGTTCCGAACTCGGAACTCGGACACCTGGAGCTGAAGGGCCACGACGCGGAGACGCGGGCGTCGGTGAAGGCCAAGGAGGACCATGCCCTCACGTGGGAGCGCTGGGCGCACCGCGTGCAGAAATACCTCCAGCACGTGGAGATGCTGTTCTCCCCGGACCTCTTCATCATCGGCGGCGGGGTCAGCCGCAAGCCGGAGAAGTTCCTGCCGCTGATCGAGGGCGTGCGGGCCGAGATCGTGCCGGCGAAGCTGCAGAACAACGCGGGCATCGTGGGAGCGGCGATGGCGGCGAAGGCGGCGGAGAAGTAGCCGGTCGGTTCACTGGGCGATGCGCCGGGGCATCCGCCGCCTGCCGATCAGCACGGCCTTGCGGACGACGGCGATCAGCGCGGCCACGAGCGTTCCGGCGTAGAGCCAGCCGGCGTGCAGGGACAGCGCGGACACCAGCCCCATCAGCTGCCCGCCGATGCCGCCGGAGCCGCCCGAGATGGGCCACACTCCGGCGGCGAAGGCGATGGGCACGCCGATCGGCGCGGTGATCAGGTCGGCGGGCCGCACCCAGAGCGCGGTGGCGGCCGCTACGGGCAGGAAGAGCAGCCCGTAGACGAAGAGCGAGGAACCGAACAGCAGCCAGCAGATCCCGCCCACCAGCACCATGGCGGCGCACGCGAACAACCCGCCGCCGAGCCCGGTCAGCCGGGGCCGGGGCATCCGCCGCCCGAGCGCGGACCGCCGCGGACCGCCGCCGGCCTGGGCGGGCACCGCGGCGGACCGGGGTCCCTGGCGCTGGGCCGGCGGTCGCTGCTGGTGAGGGGCCGATCGCGTCCTGTATTGCTCCACCCCACCAAACTAGGCGGGCAGCGGGTCGGATCGGGCCCCGGACACGCGTACATCCACCGCCACTCATCGGAAAGTAAACTGTCCGGTGGCCCACTCCTGGGCCGCCGCCCCCTCCAGCTACGGGAAGTCGCCAACGTGTCGCTCACGATCGGAATCGTCGGCCTGCCGAATGTCGGCAAGTCGACCCTGTTCAACGCCCTGACCAAGAACGACGTGCTGGCGGCCAACTACCCGTTCGCCACCATCGAGCCGAACGTCGGCGTCGTCGGTGTCCCGGACCAGCGTCTGGCCGTCCTCGCGGGCATCTTCGGATCGCAGCGCGTCCTGCCGGCGACGGTCGACTTCGTCGACATCGCGGGCATCGTGCGCGGCGCCTCGGAGGGTGAGGGCCTGGGCAACAAGTTCCTGGCGAACATCCGCGAGTCGGACGCCATCTGCCAGGTCATCCGCGCCTTCAAGGACGAGAACGTCGTCCACGTCGACGGCAAGGTCTCGCCGAAGGACGACATCGAGACGATCAACACCGAGCTGATCCTCGCCGACCTCCAGTCCATCGAGAAGGCCGAACCGCGCCTGACGAAGGAGTCCCGCCTCCAGAAGGAGAAGGTCGCGGTCCTCGCGGCCGTCGTCGAAGCCAAGAAGATCCTCGAAGCGGGCGACACCCTCTTCTCCAAGGGCATCACCAAGGGCACGGAGCAGGGCGACCTCCTCCACGAGCTCCACCTGCTCACCACGAAGCCCTTCCTCTACGTCTTCAACGTGGACGAGGACGAGCTGACGGACGACGCCTTCAAGGCCGAGCAGAGCGCGCTCGTCGCCCCGGCCGAGGCGATCTTCCTCAACGCCAAGCTGGAGGCGGACCTCGTCGAGCTGGACGACGAGGAGGCCCTCGAACTCCTCCAGTCGGTCGGCCAGGACGAGCCGGGCATGGCCACCCTGGGCCGCGTCGGCTTCGCCACCCTGGGCCTGCAGACCTACCTGACGGCCGGCCCGAAGGAGACCCGCGCCTGGACGATCAAGCAGGGCGCCACGGCCCCCGAGGCGGCCGGCGTGATCCACACCGACTTCCAGCGCGGCTTCATCAAGGCCGAGGTCATCTCCTTCGCGGACCTGGTCGCCTGCGGCTCGGTCGCCGAGGCCCGCGCCAAGGGCAAGGCCCGCATGGAGGGCAAGGAGTACGTCATGCAGGACGGCGACGTGGTCGAGTTCCGCTTCAACGTCTGATTGGACGTGAATAACGGCCTGACCTGCGAGAAGGCAGGTCAGGCCGTTGTGCTGTCCGCAGCAGTCCGCAGAACCTGGAGCAGCTACGTGTCGTAGACCGTGGAGCGGTGTCCGATGTGTACGACCCACACCACAAGCTCCCCGTTGTCGATCGTGTAGACGACACGGTAGTCGCCGACCCGTAGGCGGCGGCGCTCAGGCTGGGATACGAGTGCGGTGGTGTTGAAGCCGAAGGGGTCGTTCTCCAGCTCTGTCAGTTTGGCCAGGATGCGAAGCGCCATGTCACGAGGGATCTTGCGCAGCTCGGCCTGGGCCTCGGGCCGGAACACCGTGCGGTAGTCACTCACTGCGTGCCAGTGTCTCCCTCATCACGTCCTCGATCGGGACGCCGGCGGCCGGGCTCGCCATGCGCGCGTCGATGATGCGGTTGATCTCGCGCTCTTCCCACTCCTGGTACTTGCGCAGCACCTCGATCGAGACCACGGCGGCGACCTGCTTGCCGCGACGGGTGATGACAGTGGGCACGTCGTCACGGTCGGCCCGTTCGACGACTTCGGCCAAGTGAGCGCGTACGTCGCGGATGGACTCTATGGGCAGCGGCTGAGTCATGCCTCAAGGGTACCGAGTGTGCCATGTGTACATAATCTGGGTTGCATGCACTCGTTGGGAGGAGCCGCCGATTGGGTGGCTGATTCCGGGGACAGAGATCCGGGAGCTCGCGATGCGCCGCGGCTCTGCGGAGGCGAACCTATATCGCGCTGCGGTCGATGTACTGCTCGCCTGCGGCACTCACCATCGGCAGCCGCGAATCACGAGCACAGTCGACCTCGTGCGGTGTGTGAAGAGGCTGCGAAGGGCACTGGTGTGTTATGCGCGGTTCGGGCTGCCGCGACGTGCTCGGGGGCGCGCGAGGGATGTCGCCCAGGCGACGATTCTTGATCGCGCGTTCGCTGAGGCGATTGATTCCGTGCTGGCAGACCGGCGTCAGCTGGCAGCCCTGGCGAGCAGGGTCGTTGACCTGATGAATGCCCTGGCTCGCCAAGAGCCGCCGAGCCTGGTCGGTGACGATGGCGCGGTGGTTGATGTCATGGGGGGAGGGGAGGACCTTCAAATCCTGGCGAGCGGCCGGCGTGCTGATCCTGGCGTTTTCGGTCTGTTCCGGTGTTGCGCTCGGGTTCCAGAGCCTCGGACTGGAGTCCGCCTGCCTCTCCGCCATGCTGTCGGCGTTTGCCGCCTGCGCATGGACCGTAATGGATCGCTACGGGGTTCTTGGAGGGTGCCGGCCTCCGGCTGAGGTGGGCACGCCCTCCGCAGTTCCAGGCACTGGTGCGGAAACCCATACGGAGGTGGAGCTCGCTCAACGAGGTCGGTTTTCATGAGGCTTCGGCCGTGCTGGATACGTGCTGGACGCAGCTCTCGGAATGGCGTTCCCGCAGGTGGAAGCTCTGTGGTCAACACTCCGGCGAGTATGAGGGCGTGCAGGAGTCGCGCTTGGTATAGGAGTGCGCGTCGCTCGATGGGGTGCTGCGCAGCCTCGCCGGAGGTCAGACTCTGGCGAGTTCGACCCCTTCCGCATTCCTGTGCTGACCCTGTGCTGACTTGGAATCGCGGTGTCAGTCCGACTGGCCCGGCGCGCGAGGCAGCCCAGGGTCAGGCGTGGGGAACCGCCGTGGCGAGGACCACCTCGAATTCCTCGAGGCTGCGGGTGGTTGCGCGAGCCTTCGCGGTGGCCTTTCCGCGGACCGCCGCGACGGCGCCACGGGATGCCGCGAGTGCGTCGCGGTCGGCGTAGAGCGAGCCGACAGCGGCTCTGCCCCGGTCGCGATCGATGAGCAGGGAGATGCCGGCCAGTCCGGGGATCTTCTGGACCTTGGGCAGTGAGGTGTCGCGGAACGTGTCCACCAGCAGGTCGATGTCGGCCGGCTCGACGTCCATGTGGACCAGCCGGAACCCCGCGCCCGGCCCGAGTTCCTCTGCGCGCCGGGCGACCGCCGCTTCCCAGTTGTCGACCGTCACGGTCTGCGCGAAGGGCGCCATCATCTCGGCCCGCCGCTTGCTCAGGTTCTCGTAGCTGGCCTGCCGGGAGGCCTCGTCCTCCCACCACGATCCCACCAGGAGCTTGCCGAGCTCGCGGTCGGCGAACAGCCCCATCCCGCGAAAGCCCGGTTCCGCCGACAGCAGCGCACGCCCGTCGGTCCGGAGCGCCTCGGCGACCCCGTCGAGCTCGGCCGGATCACCCGTTGCATAGATGCTGCGAACGTACATAGCGCCCTTTCCTGCCTTCCGGAGGCCCCGCGCGGGCTCGTGCTCCCACTCCATGCGATGACCGGGGCGGATGGGGGGCAACGTGGCAGGGGCATTCAGGTGAAGAGGCGGGCCGTCGCTGGGCGCATGTGGCTTCCTGTGGAGCTCCTGGGCGACGAGTCGGAAGCTCGGCCTGCGCCTCGGAGCGGAAGACGGTTCGGTACTCACTCACCGCGTGCCAGCGTCTCCCTCATGATGTCCTCGATCGGGATGCCGGGCGCCGGGTTGGCCATGCGCTCATCGATGATCCGATTGATCTCGCGCTCTTCCCACTCCTGGTACTTGCGCAGGACCTCGATGGAGACGACGGCGGCGACTTCCTTGCCTCGGCGCGTAATGACCGTGGGCACGTCGTCGCGGTCTGCGCGCTCCACGACCTCAGCCAGATGGGCGCGCACATCGCGGATGGACTCTCTGGGCAGTGGCTGCGTCATGCGCTCAAGCGTACCGAGTGTCCCATGTGTACACAACGGCTCGGGTCTGTGGTGCTCCATCGCTCGTGCTGAATAGGTTTCCACCGTGCTGGATCTGTGCTGGATGCGATCACCGGGAGCCGCGTTTCCGCAGGTGGGAGCTCTGCGCTCGACGTTCCGCTTCAACGTCTGAGCGGATGACGTGACACCACGTCGCTGACCTGGCAAACCTGCAGGTCGGATGGGGCCGACTCCTTCGGGAGCCGGCCCCTTCGTCGTGCCCGCGCCGGAGGGGTCGGCTTCGTCTTCCCGCAGTGCGGGTTTACCACCCCCTGGAGGTCTTGAATCGGGGGTAGATGCTGCATGAACATAATTGAGCGCTGTCTCCTCGGCGCGATAGTTCGCCGGCTCAGCACCCCATGAGAGAGAAACCATGCACCGCTTGGTCACCGTCCTTCTCGTTTCCGCCGCGGCCCTGGTCGCCCTGCCCGTCGCGTCGGCCCAGGCGGCGGCTCCCGTCGCGGTGCCGGTGGCCGGTGTGCCCGGCGACATCGGCTGGGACTCGGGCAAGCCCGCGCCGACGCCGTTCCAGGGCGGCTGAGGCCCCCTGCCCGCGCCGCCCGGTGCGGCGGCGGATCACGGAGAGCCGTCCGGGGCTGCTTCCTGGGAAACGTTGTCAAGCAGCCCCGACTTGGCGATCAGGTAGCCCAGCTGGGCCCGGCTGCGACTGCCCAGCTTCGCGGACGTCCTCGCGACGTACTCCTGGCACCGCCGCACACTGATGCCGAGCTGTCCGGCCGTCACCGAGTCCGTGTCACCGGCGACGATGTGCCGCATGATCGCCAGCTCCAGGTCGTCGGTGATGCGGGTCGTGGCCTGGTCGCGGCCGGGCGGGGTGAAGGGGACCGCCCTGATCCACGAGCGTTCGAAGAGGGCCACGAGGAACGAGACCACGGCCGGAGCACGGATCTCCGCCGCTGCCCGGCGGTCGTCGTCGGCGGGGATGAACGCCACCGTCCGGTCGAAGATGATCAGGCGGTCGAAGTTCTCGTCCAGCGTCGCCACCTGGGCGCCGCGCTCCTGGATCGCGCGGACGAAATTACGTGTCGCCGAGCCGGACCGGGCGTTGTGCTGATAGATCGTCTTCATCGTCACCCCGCGGTCCAGCATGTCCAGCGTGGACGGCAGCGACTCGCCCAGGACGGCTGCGGATCTGGCACCGCCAGGCTGTGAGGTCAGTACTTCGCCACGGCATTCCCGGGCCGCCAGCCGGATGGCTGCATTGATGTTCGGGAAATCGGTGTGCGTCACATATCCGTAGGCGTTCCGAAGATGATTGTTCCGATATTCGGCGACCACCGGACCCAATTCTTCCCGAACCCGCAGAAGGTTGATCGCCGAGCGGGCGGAGTTTTCGAGGATTTCGGCCACAACGTAACTCCCGATGGTTTCGGGATTCACGGGAGTGAAGCCTGTTTCGCTCTGCTCGTCCGGGACTGCAAGGCCGGATGAGAGCAGTCTTTCCAGCGAATCCTCCCGGGCCTCAACCGCCTGGTCCTCGGTGGCGGAGTCCGGCTGCGCCGACAGGCGTGGTGCCGAATCCTGCGCGAGCAGCTCCCGGTAGAGCTGAATGTCTTGAGATTGAAGAGATTCGAGACGTGTCCCAAACGTAGGCGTCACGCTGCATTCCCCCATGCTGGCAACCTGTGCTTCCGGTCAGGCTAGTTGACGGCGCCTTGGCCAGGCATCTGCGCAGCTGGAGACTTTGGTCACGTCCTGCGATCCCTCTGGGGAGGGCCGTATACCGGGCAGCTCCGCCCCGCAGAGTCGCCGGACGCATCCCGCCATCGAACCGCCTGGTTTCGGCCTCTTTCATCGTCGGCCGCATGGTCGGGGAATATTCGGAACGGCGTCGTTCGGTGGATGCGCGGCGGAGGCCGGCTGTCATGACTGCGGTTGCCCCGCGTGTTCCTGCGGCGCAGGTTCCCGAACCGGTACCGGCCTTGTCCGGAGAACTCATTCCAGCCAGGATCAGTGATGTCTCATTCGCTGAGGCAACGTCGTAAAGAACCCAATAAAGGGAGTGCGTAGTGACGACCGATGTAATACGGTCTGAGGGCACGGTCGGCGAGAGCAGCGATCCGTACCGGTACTTCTCGGAAATGGATCTGAAGCAGGCGCTGAATGTCCACTCGGCGGGCCAGGTCAAGCTGTTCCTGGAATCCTGGGAGGACCTTCCGGTCGATGCGTACATGAAGGACGGTGCGGACTACCGCCGCCGCCGTCATGGTTCCTTCCGATTCTCCGGCGGGGATCTCGTACAGGAACCCCCGCGAGCCTTCCACCAGTCCGCCGAGGTGAATTCCCTCCACGGCGGCGTCGACCGGCACTTCCCGCCGCTGGCCGACGACGTGGCCGCGGAAGGGGTGCTCCACACCCTCATCCGCTTCTTCGCCGAGCGGCTGCCCGGTGACTTCGACCCGGCCACCAGCGGTGTCGGCGTCCACCAGATCCGGATCACCGCGACCCGCGACGCGAAGGGCCTCCCGGCCCCCGAGGGCGTCCACGAGGACGGGCACCACTACGTGGCGCAGGTCCTGATGCGCCGTGTCGACGTCGGGGGAGGCGAGTCGCAGCTGTACGACCGCGACCGCCGGCCGATCTACAGCACCACGCTGCTCCAGCCGTTCGAGTCCATCGTGATCGACGACCGCCGGGTCTTCCACGGCGTCTCCGCGATCGAGCCGGCGGATGGAGTCCGGCAGGGCGTGCGCGACATGCTGCTGATCGACTACTTCCCGCTCGCCACCGGTGGTGCGCGCGGCTGACCGACCGCGCCCCGACCGCCGCCGCCCCACCCGCCCACCCGGGAAAGACGCCATGAACGACGACTTCACCAGGCACCTGCAGTCACGCCTGCCCGCCGCCCGTACGGACGTGCGGACCCGAACCGCCTACACGTCCGACGCCTCGATCTACCGCGTCATGCCGACCGCGGTGTTGGAGCCCCGGGGCGCGGAAGAGGCCGCCATCGCCGTGGGCATCGCCATCGAGCACGGCGTCGGCATCACCTGCCGGGGCGGCGGCACCTCCATCGCCGGCAACTCCATCGGCACCGGGCTGATCCTCGACTTCTCCCGGTACATGAACCGCATTGAGGACCTCGACCCGGAAGCCGGCACCGCCACCGTCCAGCCCGGCGTCGTCCTCGGCACCCTGCGGGACCGGGCTGCCGCACACGGCCTCACCGTCGGCCCCGACCCCTCCACGTACTCCCGCTGCACCATCGGCGGAATGATCGGCAACCACGCCTGCGGCGCCCACTCGGTGGCCTGGGGCACCACCGCCGACATCACCGAGCAGGTGGACCTGCTGCTCGCCGACGGCCGCCGGATCCGGGCCGGCCAGGGCTCCAGCGGTGACGCGGACATCGACCGCCGGCTGAAGCAGCTCAGGGACCGCCACCTGGCTCCGCTGCGCACCGAGCTCGGCCGATTCGGCCGGCAGGTGTCGGGGTACGGACTGAACGCACTGCTGCCCGAGAAGGGCTTCCACGTCGCCCGCTCACTGGTGGGCACCGAGGGCACCTGCGGCGTCCTGCTCGGTGCCAAGGTCAGGCTCACCCCGATCCCGGCCGCCCGAGTGCTTCTCGTCCTCGGCCTCCCCGACGTCTACGCGGCCGCCGACTGCGCGCCCTCACTGGCGAAGGCCGGCGCGCTGACCGTGGAGGGTCTGGACGCTCCTCTGGTCGAGGCGCTGCGCTCGCGCGGCGGGCGCGCTCCGGGCATCGACCTGCTGCCGCGCGGCGAGGCCTGGCTGTACTGCGAGATCGAGGGCACCGACGAGGCCGACGCGATCGCCAACGCCGAGCGCCTGGCCCGTGAGACCGACGCCACGAGCTTCATCACCGCCGACGCCGAGCAGACGGCCGCGATCTGGTCCATCCGCCGCAACGGCGCGGGCATCGCCACCCGGATGGCCGACGGGCGGCAGGCCTGGCCCGGCTGGGAGGACTCCGCCGTCCCGCCGGAGCGGCTGTCGGGCTACCTGCGGGACCTGCACGCCCTCATGGCCGAACACCGGCGGACGGGAACCATCACGGGGCACTTCGGCGAGGGCTGCCTGCATGTCCGGGTCGACTGGGAACTGGGCACCGAGCAGGGCATCGCCGGTTACCGGGAGTTCATCGCGGCCGCCGGCGACCTCGTGGTCGAGCACGGCGGCTGCGCCTCCGGTGAGCACGGCGACGGCCGCGCCCGGTCCGAGCTCCTGGCCCGTACGTACTCGCCCGAACTCGTGGGCGCGTTCGCCGCGTTCAAGAACATCTGGGATCCGGGCAACATGCTCAACCCCGGCATCATCGTGGACCCGGTCCCCTTCGACCAGGACATCCGCCCCAGCCCTGGCCGCGACCGCAAGGAGCTGCCGATGATCCAGCGCTTCGGCGGCGACAAGGGTTCGCTCACCAACGCCGTGCACCGCTGCACGGGCGTCGGCACCTGCCGCAACGACACCGGCCACATGTGTCCCTCGTACCAGGTCACCCGCGACGAGGTGCACTCCACCCGGGGTCGCGCCCGGGTGCTGAGCGAGATGCTGCGCGGCGAGACGATCACCGACGGCTACCGTTCCACCGAGGTCCGGGACGCACTCGACCTGTGCTTCTCCTGCAAGGCGTGCAAGAGCGACTGCTCGGTCAATGTCGACATGGCCGCGTACAAGTCGGAGTTCCTGCACCGCCACTACGAGGGACGGCTGAGACCGCGGGCCCACTACACCCTGGGCTGGCTGCCGTTGCTGGCCCGGCTGGCGTCGGTGGCCCCCCGCTCGCTCAACCGGCTGACGCGGCGTGCGCCGCTCGCGGCCAGGCTGAGCTCCCTGGCCGGGCTGGAGACGCGCAGGCCGCTGGTGGAACTGCCCGCGCAGACCTTCCGGCAGTGGTTCCGCTACCGCAGGCCGGTCCCCTCGGGCGCGGCGGCCGGTACGGGGGCGCGCGTCCCGGCGGGCTCCGCCGGCACCGTCGTCCTGTGGCCGGACACCTTCAGCAACCTCCTCGACCCCCGCGGGGCCCAGGCCGCCACCCGCGTCCTGGAAGCCCTCGGGTACGAGGTGGTCCTGCCCGACGGCCCGGTCTGCTGCGGCCTGACCTGGCACTCCACCGGCCAGCTCGGGACCGCCCGGGCGGTGCTCGGCCGCTCGGTGGGCGCCCTGAGCAAGCACCTGGAAGCCGGCCGCATCGTCGTCGGCCTGGAACCCTCCTGCACCCAGACCCTGCGCGAGGAGGCGGCCGAACTGCTGCCGGACTCGCCGGCCGTACGCCGGCTGTCCCAGCAGGTGCGCACCCTCGCCGAAGTGGTCGCGGACCATCGTGGCCCCTGGCCGTTCGGGAAGCTCGACCAGGACGCCGTGATGCAGCCGCACTGCCACCAGGAGGCCGGCCACGGCCACGGTCCGGAGACCGAGGTGCTGCGCCGGCTCGGCGTCACCACGGACGTGATCTCCGCCGGCTGCTGCGGCATGGCCGGCAACTTCGGCTACGAACCGGGCCACTGGGACGTCTCCCAGGGCGCGGCCGAGCGGGAGCTCTACCCGAAGCTGCGGGCCGCCGGGCCGGACACCGCCGTGGTGGCCGACGGGTTCTCCTGCCGGACGCAGATCTCCCAGGAGGGCTCACGACGTCCCGAACACCTGGCGGAGCTGCTGCTGCGCGCCCTGCCGGGAAACACCACCCCCGCCGAGAACGAGAACGGAAGCGGCACATGCGCATCGTAAGGTTCGAGAAGGCGGGAGCGATCCGCTACGGACTCCTCGCCGGCGACGAGGTCGTCCCGCTCATCAACGGCCCCTTCGGCCCCCTGGACGTGCCCGCGGACGCGCCCCGCTTCCCCCTCCGGGAGGTGCGGCTGCTCGCTCCCGTCACACCGGGGAAGGTCCTCGCGATCGGCCGGAACTACGCCGAGCACGCCGCGGAACTCGGCAACGAGGTGCCCGAGGAGCCGCTCGTGTTCCTCATGCCGGGCAGCGCCGTCATCGGCCCGGGCGAGGCCATCGTCAAACCGTCCTACACGGACGAGCTCCACCACGAGGCCGAGCTCGCCGCGGTGATCGGCCGGACCTGCCGCGATCTGACACCGGAGCAGGTGCCCGCACATGTCCTCGGCTACACCTGCGCCAACGACGTCACCGCCCGCGACCTCCAGGGTCCGGACCGGCAGTGGTGGCGTGCCAAGGGATCGGACACCTTCTGCCCGATCGGCCCCTGGGTGGAGACCGAACTCGACGTCAGGGCGGTCGGCGTACGGGCCACCGTGAACGGCGAAACCCGGCAGGACGGCAACAGCTCCCACATGGTGCACCCCGTCGACCGCCTGATCAGTCACATCAGTTCGGCCATGACGCTGCACCCTGGTGACGTGATACTCACCGGCACCCCCGCGGGTGTCGGACCGCTGCGGCGCGGCGACCGGGTCACGGTCTCCGTCGAGGGGATCGGCGAGCTCACCAACCACGTCGTCTGAACCGCGCCGCCCAACCTGGAGACCCGTTCCCCCATGATGATCCTCCTCGGCGCCTTCCTGGTGCTGGCCGTCGCCTCCGTCGTACGCACCACGGCGGGATTCGGCTTCTCCCTGGTGGCCGTCCCACCCCTGGCGCTGCTCATCGACCCGGCGAGCGCGGTGGTCGTGGCCGGGATCATGGCCGCCCCGCTCAGCCTGGTGATCGCCGTCCGTGACTGGCGCCACGTCGACCGCCGCCTGATGACGGCCACCCTGCTCTCCGGGCTGGCCGGCGTGCCGTTCGGAGTGTGGCTGCTGGCCACGCTCCCTTCGCGGGTGCTGCTGTTCATCATCACGGCGGTGGTCCTGCTGGGCACCTTCATCGTGTGGCGGAAGATCACGCTGGGCGGCGGCCTGGGCGCGGTGATGGCCGTGGGGATGTTCTCCGGAGCCTCCTTCGCCGCCACCGGCATCGACGGCCCGCCGATGGTCGCCGCGTTCCAGAGCATGAATCTGGAGCCCCGGGTCCAGCGCGCCACGCTGGGCGTGGTGTTCTCCGGCACCAGCCTGGCCGCACTGGCCGGATTCGGGATCAGCGGGCAGCTCACCGCGACCGTCGGGCAGATGCTCCTCGTCGGGGTGCCGGCCCTGCTCATCGGGATATTCGTCGGCGAGAAGGCCTTCCGCCGCCTGAACGCCGAGCGTTTCCGCCGGGTCATCCTCGGCCTGCTGGTCGTCAGCTCGCTGTCGGTGGTCCTGCGCGTGGCCACCGCCTGACACCCCGCCGCACCCGTCCCTCCTACTCCACCCGCTCCACCTGCTTCACCCGCTTCACCTGCTCCACCTGCTTCACGGGCAATCACCCAGCGGCCACCGCCGTTTGCCCGCCGCCACGCATTTCACCGCAAGGATGTGAACCACATGCCCGACCAGCAGGTCAGCCCGGGGCGCGAACCGCTCATGCGGTTGTCCCGGCGCAGCACCCTGATATCCGGCTCCAAGACCTCAGGTACCCGCAACAAGGCGGAGGCGCTGCGGGCCCGCGGCGTCGACATCGTCAACTTCGCCGCCGGAGAACTGGACTTGGCGCCGCACCCGGACGTGCTGAGCGCGCTGCGGCACACCGCTGACGCGGACGTGCACCGCTACACCGACACCGGCGGCATCCCGGCCCTGCGCGAGGCTCTCGCCGACCGGATCTCCCGGCTGTCCGGCGTCGCGTACAAGCCCTCCGAGGTGCTCGTCACCGCCGGCGCCAAGCACGCGCTGTACCTGGCGTGCCTGGTGCTGCTGGATTCCGGCGACGAGGCGCTCGTGCCCAACCCCGGCTGGGGGACCTTCCAGGCCCAGATCAAACTGGCCGGGGCCGTACCGGTGCCGGTGGAGACCGCGGACACCGGCTTCGTGCCCACCGTCGAGCGGCTTGAGGCACTGCGCACGCCACGGACGCGGATGCTCGTGCTGAACACGCCGAACAACCCGACCGGCGCCGTGTACCCGCCCCGCGTACTGGCCGAGATCACCGCATGGGCCCAGGGCCACGGCGTGTGGATCCTGTTCGACGAGTGCTACGGAGAGCTGGTGCTGCCCGGCGCGCAGCACGCGCACCCCGCGGCGCTGGTCGACGGCGCCCGTGAGCTCGTCGTCGGCATCGGTTCGTTCTCCAAGAGCTTCGCCGTCACCGGCTGGCGGGCCGGCCACGTACACGGCCCCGCCGCAGTGATCTCCGCCATGAAGAACCTGCAGAGCCACACCACGTCCAACGTGACCAGTGTGGTCCAGCACGCGCTGCTGCCCGCCGCGCGCGGTGAACTCGACTCCTTCGTCGCCGAGGCCCGCCAGGTGCTGCTGCACCGGCACGGCATCGTCGAGAAGGCCCTGGACGCCACCGCGCACCTCTCGGCCACCACCCCCCAGGGCGCGTTCTACTTCTTCGTCGACGGCCGCGACGTCATCGGCCGCACGCTGCGCGGCACCGAAGTGACCGACGGCGGGGTGCTCGCCGAACTCCTGCTGGAGCACGCCGGCATCGCGCTGACCCCCGGATCCGCCTTCGGCAGCGAGGGCTTCCTCCGGCTGTCGTACGCCATCGCCGAGGACCGCATCACCGCGGGTCTGTCCCGCCTGCGGGAGGTGATGGACGATGTCGAGTGACCTCCGGCCGCTCGTCCTGTACTTCGGCACCGCCCAGCGGCCCGAGTTCTACGCCGGACTGCTCGGCGGCGAGTCCGCCCTGGGCCTGCTCCTCGACGAGGAGACGCCGCACAAGCTGGAACCCCCGGAGTTCGACTTCATCGAGAGGTTCGCCTTCTCGCAGGGCGCCGAGGCGATCGCCCACCGGATCGAGGAGATCCGCGGCCGGTACCGCCTGGAGTGCGTGCTGAACGTGGACGAGACCCTGGTTCCGCTGTGGAGCGAGGTGTGCGCCCTGCTCGGCCTGCGCGGCATGACCCCGGCCGCCGCCACGGCCGTGCGCAGCAAGAGCGAGATGCGGCGCCGGTTCGCCGAGCGGATCGGCATCGAATTCTCCGCCCGCTCCCACGTGGCCACCGACGAGGCGGGGCTGCTGCGGTTCGCCGCCGAAACCGGCTACCCCGTCATCCTCAAGCCCGGCAACCTGTGGGGCAGTTACTTCGTTTCGCTGTGCGCGGACGCCGACGAGCTGACCGCCGCCTACCGGCAGGTCCGCGACACGCTGCCCGAATTCTCCGAGCAGCAGCGGGTGTCCGGCGTACCGGTGGAGATCCTCGCGGAGGAGTACCTGCCCGGCACCAACCACTCGGTCGAGTGCCTGGTGCTGGACGGCGAGGTGTGGACCACTCCCGTCATCGACGTGGTCACCGGTACCGACCTCGGCGGCACCGACTTCCACCACTTCGCCCGGGTGACGGCGACCCGGCTCACCGCGGATCAGCAGGACCGGATGCGCGCGCTGGCCTGTGAGGCCGTACGCGCGCTGGACGTCGACCGCGGCCTGCTGCACGTCGAGTTCGTCCAGGGCCCCGGCGGCCCCCGGCTGATCGAGGCGGGCGGCCGGCCCGGCGCGAACCGTGCCCCGCTGCTGCGCGAGGCCTTCGGCATCAACATCATCGCCGGATACCGGGACGTCATGCGCGGCGTACGGCCGCAGGTGACCCCGGCCCACGACGGGGCGGCGGCGGTCGTCACGCCGTACCCGGCCCACGCCGGCCTGCTGCGCTCGTACCGCACCCTGGACGCGATCCGCGCCCTGTCCAGCACGGTGCAGGTCGACACCTACAAGCAGCCCGGGGACGTGGTGCGCCCCCGCCACGAGGGCGTGGCGGCGCTGGTGCGCATCGAGATGCGCGCGGCGTCCCCGGAGCTGCTGTCGGCCGACCTGCGGGAGCTCACGGCGCTGTGCGAGGAGCTGTTCGAGGTGGCCCCCGAGCCGGTCGACGACTCCGGGGCGACGGTATGACCCGTCACATCGCGTTCCTGGAGAGCAACCTCACCGGCGCCGGGTACGAGGCGATCCTCGCGGCGCGCGAGGCGGGCCACCGGGTCACCTTCCTGACCCGGGACCTGTCCCTCTACCTCGCCGCCGGCCACGAACGGCTCGACACCGCCTGGCTGGACGAGGTCGTGGTGTGCGACACCAACGACTCCAGGGCCGTCGTCGACGCCGTACGCCGGCTCTCGCCGCCGGCGGACGCGCTGATCTCGGTCGGCGAGTGGCACATGATCGCCGCCGCCGAGGCCGCCCGGGCGCTGGGGCTGCCCGGCCCGGACCCGGCCGGGGTACGCGCCGCACGCGACAAGTCGGCCACGCGCGCGCTGTGCGCGGCGGCGGGCGTGCCCGTTCCGCGGTTCGCCCGGGTCACCGGCCCGGAGGAGGCGGGCAGGCCGGACCTCGGCTTCCCGTGCGTCGTCAAGCCGCTGGACGACGGGGGCAGCAACGGGGTCCGGCTGTGCGCGACCGCGGCCGAGGCCGCCGAGCACGTCCGCACGATCCTGGCGGACACCCACAACGAGCGCGGCCAGCTCAAGATCCCGGCAGCGCTCGTCGAGGAGTACATCGACGGGCCGGAGGTCAGCGTCGAGGCGCTGGTGAGCGGCGGGGAGATCACCGTCCTCGCCGTCACCTGGAAGGAACTGGGCGAGCTCCCCCATTTCGTGGAGACCGGCCACCACGTCCCGGCCGGGCTGGGTGACGGGCTCGACGAGCGGTGCGCCCGGGTCGCGGCGGACGCGGTGCGCGCCGTCGGGTTCGACCTCGGGGCCGTCCACGTCGAACTGCGGCTCGCGGCCGACGGGCCCCGGCTGATCGAGATCAACTGCCGTCCGGCAGGCGACCGGATCACCCGGCTCGTCGAACTGGCCACCGGGGTCGGCATCCCCGCCGAGCTGGTGGCCCTGCACCTGCCGGGGTGGACACCGCCCCGGCCGGCCTTCAAGGGTGCCGCCGCCATCGCCTTCCTGCCCGCCGATGCCGGAACGGTCACCGAGGTACGGGGGGACGACGCGGCGCGCCGTCTCGAAGGCGTGGCCGACGTCAGCCTGTACGTCGCACCGGGCGACGTCGCCGTGCCCCTGGCCAACAACAGCGCCCGGCACGGGCACGTCGTGGCGACCGCCCCGACGGGGCGCGAGGCGCTGCACCGGGCCCGCCGGGCGCTCTCCCTGATCTCGGTCCGGACCGCCGGCTCGCACTGAGGCGGGCTCCACGGCACCGCCCTGCTGCCCCGCCGCCCCGCCGCCCTGCCGCCGTGCGCCCTGCCGGCTGCCCGGCCGGCCCAAGACCGACCACTGAACGACTCTGAAGGAACCGACATGTTCAAGCCCGATTCGTACCCCTCCTTCCGCAGCGTCCTCGCCCAGCGGCGTGCCCTCTCACAGGCCGTCCGCGTCGCCGGCGCGCACGACGCCCTGGGCGGCCGGCTGGCGCAGGCCGCCGGGTTCGACGCCGTATGGGCCTCCAGCCTGGAGGTGTCGGCGGCCCGCTGCCTGCCCGACGCCAGTGTGCTGACGATGACCGAGTACCTGGAAGCCGCCGCACACACCCAGAAGGCGCTCGGCATCCCGGTCGTCGCGGACGTCGACACCGGCTACGGCAACAACCTCAACGTCGCGCACATGGTCCACGAGTACGAGGCGGCCGGCATCACCGCGGTCTGCATGGAGGACAAGCTCTTCCCGAAGATGAACAGCTTCGTCGCCACCTCGCACACCCTCCTGGACACCGAGGAGTACTGCTCCAAGGTCCGGGTCGCCAAGAACGCGCAGCGCGGTGAGGACTTCTTCTTCATCGCCCGCACCGAGGCCCTGATCGACGGCCTCGGCGTGGAGGTCGCGCTGGAGCGCTGCCACGCCTACGTCGATGCGGGCGCGGACGCCGTGCTCATCCACTCCAAGTCCCGTACGAAGGACCAGGTCCTGGAGTTCCTCCAGGGGTGGCGCGACCGCGCGCCCGTCGTCGTGGTGCCCACGACCTACCCCGACTGGCACGCGGACGACGCGGTCAAGGACGGCGTGTCCACCATCATCTACGCCAACCAGGGGCTGCGGGCGACGGTGTCGGCGCTGCGGGACACCTACGCCTCGATCCTGAGCCACGGAGAGACCACCCAGCTGGAGGACAAGATCGCCTCCGTCAAGGACGTGTTCGCCCTGCAGCGGCTCTCGGACTGGCAGGAGCTCGAGTCCGCGTGACCGTCCGGGCGACGGCCCGACTGGGAGCGGAATGTCGTGTTCCGCTCCCGGGGGTCTTCTGGCTGCTCTTCACGGGCGTCCTGCTGAACCGGCTGGGGATCCTCGTCCCGTCGTTCCTCACGCTCTTCCTCGCCGCCGAGTCGGGCATCGGTCCCGGGGTGACGGGCATCCTCGTCGGTGTGTGGGGTGCCGGGTCGGTGACCGGCTCGCTGGCGGGGGGCGTCCTGGCGGACCGTACCGGCGCGCGCGGCGCGATCCTCGTTTCCCAGATCACCGCCATCGGCGCTTGCGCGGTCCTGGCGGCGGTGGCCCAGCCGGCCGTACTGGGTGTGGCAGCCTTCCTGGCCGGCTGCGCGTCGACCCTGCACAAGCCCGCGGGGACGGTGGTGGTCGCGCAGGCGCTGCCGGAGAGCGAGCACGTGCGGGCCTTCGGCCTGCTGTACTGGGCGTCGAACATCGGGGCCGCGGTCTCCCCGGCCGTCTCCGGCTTCCTCCTGTCCGCCTCGGGCTACTGGCTCATCGCGCTCAACGTCACCACCGCGCTGGCGTACGCGGGCCTGGCGCACCGGCTGCCCGGGCCCCGGCCGCGGGCCGAGGCCGCCCCGACGGGTGCGGCGGAGCCGGCCGGTGACGGCGGGCGGGAGACCGTCAGGGGACTGCTCGCGCCGTTCCGCAGCCCCGCGACCGCGTGGTTCCTCGTGCTCTCGTTCTGCCTGGCGGCGATCTACCTGCAGAAGCAGTCGGCACTGCCGCTCGACATGAAGGCGCACGGCCTGTCCTCGCAGGTCTACGGCCTGGTGGTGTCGCTCAACGGATTCCTGATCATCACCACCCAGCCGCTTGTCTCCCGGCTGACCCGGCGGCTCGCCGTGGACGTCCAGTTCCTGTGTGCGGCGGTCCTGGTGGCGGTCGGCTTCGGGGCCAACGCGGTGGCCACGGGGCCGTGGACGTACGCCGCCGCCCTGGTGGTGTGGACGGCCGGCGAGATGCTGCTCGTTCCGCAGGCCTCCGCGTTCCTGGTCCGCCATGCGCCGCCGGGCCGGGCCGGCTCGTACCAGGGCGCGTACGGCTTCGTCTGGAACCTGGGGCTCGTGGTCGGCGCCCCGGCCGGGATGGCGGTGCTGCGGACCTGGGGCTCCGCCGCACTGTGGACGGGCGCTCTGCTCCTGGGCCTGTCCGTGGCAGCGGCCCACGCCCTGACGATGCTCCGTACCCGCCGCCGCGCGCGTTGCCCCCGGCCGCCCGGAGGCCGCGGACCGGGGTGACCATGCCGGCGATGTCAAGTGGCTCGCATGGCTGGAGCGCCCGCTCGCCAAGCTCGGCAGGATCGACATGCTCTCCGTCTGCATCGCGCTCATCGTGCTGCTCGTCTCCGCGACGGCCTTCGCCACCCACGCTCACCAGTACGGCGGCATCCACGTGGACAAGGCGGAGACCGTCCTGATCGCCGGCATCGCGGGCTTGATCACCTACCTGGTCGTCGGCGGTCTCTCCGGCTACTTCGAGAACAGGCTCGAAGAAGAGGAGCAGCGCGAGCACGAGGCCGAGGAAGCGGCCAGGACGAGCGGCGCGACGGTCCGAGCGGTCGTGATGGCCGGCAAGGCCGCGTTCTTCCTGTTCCTCTACCTGGAGGTCCTGGACGCGTCCTTCTCCTTCGACGGCGTCATCGCCGCCTTCGCGATCACCAACGACATCGTCCTGATGTCGCTCGGCCTCGGCATCGGCGCGATGTACGTCCGCTCGCTCACGGTCTACCTGGTCCGCCAGGGCACCCTCGACGACTACGTCTACCTGGAGCACGGCGCGCACTACGCGATCGGCGCCCTCTCCGTGATCCTGCTCGTCACCATCCGGTACGAGATCCACGAGGTCGTCACGGGCCTCGTCGGCGTCATCCTGATCGCCTGGTCCTTCTTCTCCTCGGTCCGGCGCAACCGCAGGCTGGCGGCGGCCGAGGCGAAGGGCGCGGGGTCCGGCGAGAGGGTCGAGGTCTCCTCGGGCGTCTGAGCCGGGCCGCCGACGCGGACGGATGTGCGCTTCCACCGTCAGGTGTCGTCAATGGTGGAGCGATGCCCGACGTGGACGACCCAGACCACCAGCTCTCCGTTGTCGATCGTGTGGACGACGCGGTAGTCGCCGACGCGCAGACGGCGTCGTTCGGGCTGGGACACGAGTGCGGTGGTCCTGGACGCGCAGCGGTGCGCGGGTGGGGCCATTCGGCGGGGGAGGGCCTAGCCTGGGCGGGCGCGGGATGTGGGTGCGGAGGGCGGAGTGGTGGGCGTGGGGCCGGGTGGGCAGTGGGAATGGCCGGGTCGGAGTCTGCTCGGGGTGCTGTCCGCTCCCGCGCGGGCGGAATTACTCGGGCTGGGTTCGGAGTTGACGCTCGGCTCCGGCGGTGTGCTGCTCACCGAGGGCGCCACCGACCGGCATCTGTACGTGATCCTCAGCGGGTTCGCCAAGGTCACCGCGACCGTCGAGAACGGGCAGGAGTCGCTGCTCGCCGTTCGGGTCGGCGGGGACAGCGTGGGCGAGATGGCCGCCCTCGACGGTGCGCCGCGGTCGGCCGGGGTGGTGGCCTGTGGGCCGTTGCGGGCGCGGGTGATCGGGCCCGGGGCCCTGCACGGGCTCATGCTGAGGAGGCCCGAGGTGGCGATGGCGCTGACCCGGATCGTGGCCGACCGGCTGCGCTGGGCCAACCGGCGGCGGCTCGAATTCCGGGGGTACCCGGTCAAGGTGCGCCTCGCACGGCTTCTGGTGGAGCTCGCCGTGGCGTACGGGCGGCCCGAGGCGGGTGGTGGTCATGTGATCGGCTTCCAGCTCACCCAGCCCGAACTCGCCGCGCTCACCGGCGCCGCGGAGACCACGGTGCACAAGGGGCTGCGCGAGCTGCGGGACGAGGGGCTGCTCGGCACCGGATACCGGACGACCACCGTGCACGACCTCGCCCGGCTCGCCCGGGTGGCCGAACTCCCCGAGCCCGTGGCGCCGCCCGCCCCGCGCCGGCCCCGGGGATCAGCCGAGCAGCGGCCGTAACAGCAGGCAGAGACCGGCGGTGGCGCCCATCACGGCGGTGCACACCACGGCGGCCGTGACATAGCGGTACTTCCGCAGGGCCACGTCGGAGAGGAAGCGGATCACCGCGTGCAGCTGCCGCTCGTCCTCGGCGGCGACGGGCGGCGACGGGTCCGGGGCGGCGGCCAGCCGGACGAAGCTGTAGTCGTTGGGGCCGGCGGGCCGCCAGACGCGCGGCCGGAGCGCCAGCGCGAGCGAGGCCGCGCCGCCGAAGAGGCCGCAGGCGAAGAGGGCCAGCAGCACCCCCGCCAGCCAGCCGAGCGGGCCGCCGCGCCGCAAGCCGTCGAGCGCCGCCTCGCTCCACGCGCCCGCCGTCCCCACGAGCGCCGCCTGCACGGCGGAGAGGATGCCGGCCTTGGCGTCGGCGTGCTGGTGCGTCGTCTGCAGGACCGTCAGCATCGTGCGCGAGGCGGGGGCGGGCGCACCCCCGGCAGAGGCGGGCGCCGCCGCGGGTGCGGTGGGCGCGGTGGGTGGGGTGGATGTCACGGAACCTCCAACGCGGCTCGGATGGAATCCCATTGAGCCGCCCGCCCGCTCGGCGGACCAGGCACTTCTACGGGATCGGACGACTGCGCGGGATCCCGTATTTCCACGGGGTGCGAGTGGCCGGTTCCGGTGTACGACTGGCAGGGCGACCGGCGCTCCACGGGGGTGGGCAACGGTCCGGGAGCGGCATGCCGCATCGCTTCGAACCTTGCAACTCTGCTGATTCGCAAGTGAGTTGGAGGTGCGGCATGCTGTGCCTCCCGATGTCACGGACGAGGAGGACGGGATGTCCGTAGGTGCGATGGGCAGGTTCGACAGGCGGCTTCTGCTCGCCGTCGACGCGCGAGGTTACGGCAGCGCGGACACCGCGCGACAGCGCGAGATTCAGACAGTGTTGCCCCGGCTTCTCTCCGAGTCCGCCGAGGCGGCCGGGCTCGACCGGGCCTCCTGGGTACGGCAGGCCGCCGGGGATTCCGAATTCGCCGTGCTCCCGGCCGGTTCCGGCGAGCAGGCGCTCGTCGAGCCGTTCATGCGCCGGCTGGACGCCGGGCTGCGGGCTCACAACCGCGACCGGGTGCCCGGCGCGCGGCTCGCGCTGCGCGCCGCCGTGCACTTCGGCCCGGCGTCCGAGGCCCCCAACGGCTTCGTGGGCCCCGGCCCCGTCGAGGTCTCCCGCATTCTGGAGAGCGACCCCCTGCGCCGGGCCCTCGCCGCGGCCCCGGACGCCGCGCTCGCCGTCGCGCTGACCGCGCCGGTCTTCACGGAGCTCGTCGCCCAGGGGTACACCAACTTCCGGCCTGAGGAGTTCCGCGAGGTCGTCGTCGAGAAGAAGGAGTACCGGGGCCGGGCCTGGCTGTGGGTGCCGGGGTACGACGTCCACGCGCTGGACCTCGGTGACGCGGGCCCCGGTTCCAGTTCTGATTCCGGTTCCAACTCCGGTTCCGGTTCCAACTCCGGTTCTGGTTCCGGCTCTGGTTCCGACTCCGACCCCCGCCCCGGACATCCCTCCGGTTCGGGTTCCGGTTCTGCAGCGGCCGCGACAGGCGGCGGCGACTCGGCCACCAACAGTCTGTACGGAACCGTCATCAACGGGAACGTCGTCTTCGGCATCTCCAAGTGAGTTGAGCGGACGGGGAGACGGGGTGCACACGTGAGATCCACGGATCGGCCCACGGAGGATCACGGCAGTGGTGGGGAAGGAGACGGCGTGTCCGGCGAACCCCGGCCGTTAACCGACGAGGCGAACGGCACCGCCGATCCCCGCCCCGCCCCCGAGTCGCCCGCGCCCCCACCCCCGCCGCCCACCCCGACCCCGTCCACCCCCCCGTCCCCGTCACCCTCCCGAGTGAATTCCGGAGCCAATTCCGGAGCGGACTCCGGAGCCGATTCCTCCGACGGCGACTACCGCGTCTACAACAACTTCTACGGCCCGCAGTACCACGGCCGCGCCCACTTCGGCATCGCCACCGCCGCCGAGCGGCCCGGGCGGGCCCGGGCCACCGGCCTCCTCGACGCCGACGAGATCGACGCGCTGCTGCGCTCCTACATCCGCCCCGACTGCTTCGACGACGCGGCCCACGAGCTGTCCCGTACCGGCATCGTCGTCCTCACCGGCCCCCAGGGCACGGGCAAGCGCTCCGGGGCGGTCGCCCTGCTCCGGGAGACCGTCGGACCCTCCGCCGACTACGTGGTGCTCTCGCCCGACATCGGCCTCGACCAGCTCGCGGAGCGCACCTTCGACGCGGGCGTCGGCTACGTCGTCCTCGACCGCACCGGAACCGCCGGAACCGGGGGAGCCGCCGGGACCACCGCGGACGACGCCGGTCCGTCCTCCGACTTCGACTGGCGCCGGGTGCGCGACCAGCTGCGCCGCCACCGCGCCCATCTGGTGATCACCACCGTGCACGGCGTGGCCGGCCGTTCCCCCAAGGCCGTACGCCATCTGCCGTGGCGGCCCCCGCTCCTGGACAAGGTGGTACGGGCCCGGCTGGTCCAGGCCCGTATCCCGCAGGAGATCGTCGACCGGGCCGTGGCCGGCATCCCGCCCCGCTGCCCCCTCGCGGTCGTCGCCGACGCGGCACAGCGGATCGCGGCGGGCGCCGACCCCGACCAGGCGTGGAAGGAGCACAGCGGCAGCGCGCCGCAGGCGGTCCAGGAGTGGTTCGGCGCCGAGGAGGAGCGGAGCCTGCGCGAGATCGCCGAGGTCACCACCCTCGCCTTCGCTCCCGGCATCGGACGGCGCGCCTTCGAATCGCTCCAGGACCTCCTCGAACGGCTCCTCGGACCGGTCTACTTCACACCGGAGGCCGCGCCGGCCGCCGCCGACGGCGCGGCAGCCCCGGACGCCACCGGGCAGGCCGCCGCCCCCGACGGCCAGGACCCGCAGCAGCGCCGCCGCGCCCGCCCGGTGGACCGGCGCCGCTCGCTCTCCCGCAACGCCCTGATCACCACCGAGATGCAGACCTACGGCGCGACCACCCGCGAGGTCATGGTCTTCGCCGACGCCGAGCTGCGCCGCTGGGTGCTGCAGGCGCTGTGGCGCGACCACCCCACCGAGTACTGGGACGCGGTCCGCCACTGGCTGGACGCGCTCGTCGACGCCGACCCCGACCCCGCCCTCCAGCTCTCCATCGCCTCCGGACTCACACTGCTCGGGCACATCGCCTTCGACGAGGTCGTGCAGAGCTACCTCGACCCGTGGGCGCGCGGGGAGAGCGGCGAGACCGGGCAGACCCTCGCCGTGTACGTGCTCTGGTACATGTGCCTGGAGGAGACCCAGGCGGCCGCCGCGCTCACACTGGCCCGCACCTGGGCCCAGTCCACCCACCCCACCCTGCGGGGCACCGCGCTCCTCGCCTTCAGCGGCCAGCTCGGCGTCACCTTCCCCACTGACGCCGTGAAGTGGCTCTGGGCGGTGCTGCGCAGCAGCGCCCTCGAAAAGCGGGAGGAACGCGAACACGGGCTGCGGGCCTGGGCGCAGCTGTTCCTGACGCTCGTCGACTGCCAGGAGGACGCCGGCATCGTGCTCGACGCCCTGGCGCACCGGATCAGGAAGGAACAGCGCACCCGGTCAGCCGCCTACTCGGCGACCGGCCTGCTCGTCCTCGAAACCACCCTCTGGATCTTCACCGCCACCGAGCGGCTCTCGGGCCGCCCCGCCGTCGCACGCTACGTCGCCGACCGGCCCGAGGAGGCCGACCTCGTCGCCGAGTTGTGGGCGGCGATCCTCTGCTACCGGCCGCTGCGCCGCAACGCCCTGTCCGCCCTGCTCGTCACGGTCCGTGGCCTGCACGCCGTGACCTCCGACCCCACCGCAGCGGCCGCGCGACTCGGTCACGCCCTCGCCGCCGCGCTTCCGCAGGTCGAGCACCCCTTGCTGACAAGCGAGCTGAGCCGACTCGCGGACTCCCGTCCCACTCGCGCCCCAGGTCCCGACTGCGTCGCGACCCTGCTCGGCGCCTTGAACCGTGTGAAGGACACCCACCCACGATGACCACGATCCGCAGGACCTATCCCCTGGTCGAGGAACGGGTGCTGGCTCCCGCGCCCCGCACCGGTCGCCGCTTCTGGAACCAGCCGACCCGCACGCTCGACGAACTGCCCCGCGTCTCCGCCCACCAGGTCCTCGTCTACCGCACCGGTGACCAGTACCTCACCGACCACGGCGTCCGCGGGCCCGCCGACGAGACCGTCCTGAACGCCGGGTCGGTCACGGTCGTCGACTGCCGCACCGCCGTGCCCGTCACCGTCGGCACCGACGTACCGTCCGCCGAGACCGACGGCTTCACCGTCCAGGTCGCCTTCCACTGCACGGTCACCGACCCCGTGGCCGTCGTCCGCGAGGGCGTCGTCGACGTGGAGTCCCGGCTGCTCGGTTATCTCCGGGCGCTGCCCGGACTCACCGACGTCACCCAGGAATGGCCGCTCGAAGCGGGCAAGGAGGTGTCCCGGCGGCTGACCGCGCGCCTGATCTCGTACCTGGAGATGGAGCCTCCGCGGATCGCCGGGCTCGCCGTCGGCGACCCGTACCTGACGGTGCTCACCCCGCAGGAGTTCGCCGACCAGCAGCGCCGTGCCGACGAGGAGCGGCGCGAAGCCGAGCACGACCGCGTGAAGGAGGCGGTACGCCGCGAGCGCGAGCAGATGGAGCACGAGCGCGAGAAGGAACGCAAACGGATGGACGCCGAGCGCAAGGCGCTCGAAATGCGGCACCAGCAGGAACTGGAGGACCTCCGGCGGTCGTACACCCAGCGGACCGACGCCGAGGACCAGCACTACACCCACAACATCAAGCGCAAGGACAACGAGTTCGACCGCACGGAGACGCTCAAGGACCTCGAAGACTTCGGCACCGACCCGGCCAACACCGACATCCTCGCCCAGCGCCGGGGCGAGATCGGGTACTCCGAGCTGGCCGAGCGGCAGCGCGAGACCGACCGGCTGCGGCGCGAGCGGCAGCGCGAGGACGAGGAGCGCCACTGGGAGAATGCCGAACGGCGGCGCCACGCCGAACGGGAGGACCTCCGCTACAGCCTGGAGCGCGAGGACCGCCACCGTGAAGTCGACCGCCAGGACCAGCGCGCCGCGCTCGACGCCGCCCGGGAGGAGCAGCGCGAGAACCGGGCGTCGGACCGCGACGACCGGCTGCGGCAGCGGGCGGACCAGCGCGAGGACGTGCTGGCCGACCGGGCCGAGCGGCGTCACCGGGCCGACCGGCGCGACAACATCAACCAGGAGCTGAGCCGCCAGCTGATCAACCGCGGCCTCCTCGACAACGCGCCGCTCGACGCGCGCGCCTTCGTCGAGCGACTCAGCACCGGGCAGAGCCTCCTCGACCAGGACCCGCCCGCCGCCGCGCAGGTGGCCGGCGCCGCCGACACCCCGCAGCTGAACGAGGGCACCGGCGCGTCGTCCGGGGACCGCTCCGACGAGCGCCGCCGCCGGTCCTACGACGGGGAGGACCCGTACGGGAAGGAGAAGTACGGCCGGGAGTACGGCCGGCGCGACGGCCGGCGTGACGATCCGTACGGGGACGACCGGTACCGGGACGACCGGAACGGCGACGACCGGTACACGGACGATCGGTACCGCGACGGGGGCGAGCGCACCGACCGGTCCGCCCGCGACGGCGGCACCGACCGGGACCGCGACGGCGGAGGCGACGACGACGGCGCCCGCTCCGCGCGCCGCCCCCTGATCGCCGACGACGACCTCGGTGAAGCGGGGAGGGAGGAGCGTGGCCGCTGACACCCCCGTACGCCCGCCCGAGGAGGAGTACGACGCGTGGGCGGCCGAGACCCGGCCCGCCCACCGCGCCCAGCGCGCCCACCGTGCCTGGGGCGGCCGCGGCCCCGCCGTGCTCCTGCGTCGCCTGATCGGCATCCGCGAGGAGGTCCTCGACCGCGAGAGCGCCGAGCGCGCCCGCTACACGTGGTACGGAGCCATCGTCCTCAACACCGCGCTGCTCGGCGGCGCTTCGATGGCCATGGCGATCTGCACGGTCCGCGAGGGCACGCCGGTCGCGGTGGCCGTCGTCGTCGGCGTGGTGTGGGCGTGGATCGTGCTGGCCCTGGACAGCTGGCTGGTCTCCAGCACCCACGGCTACACCGGCGGCCGGGCGGTCCGCATGCTGGTGCCCCGGCTGTTCCTCTCCGTGGTGCTCGGGCTCACCATCGCCGAACCGCTGCTGTTCCAGATCTTCGACCGGGAAATACGCCAGGAGATGGCGGTCGGCAGGGAGCGCGACCTCGCCGACTTCCGGGGCGACCTCACCGCCTGCAACCCCCTCGACGGCCAGGACACGACGAACCGCGACGAGTGCGGCGACTTCCATCTGACGGTGCCGGGCGCGCCGGCCTCGATCAAGGAGGACATCACCGACAACACCGCCGCCACCGCCCGCCTCGACGAGCAGATCAAGACCTACAACGAGACCCTCGGCGGGAAACTGGAGACCGAGCGCCGCGAGTGCGCCAAGGACCGCTGGATCCGGCGCGGCAACGGCTGGGACACCACCGAGACCTGTGAGCGCGCCCGCGCCGACACCGGCACGTACAAGGCCACGGGCAAGATCGCCGAGTACGAGGCGAAGCGCGCCGAGCTCGTCGGCAAGGGCAACCTCCTGTCCGAGGAGCTGATCAAGACCGGCACCTCCTACCGCACGGACGTCAAGGAGGCGATCGACACCAAGGTCGCCGAACGGCAGAAGTCGCAGCAGCACGACGGACTCCTGCTGCGCGCCGACGCGCTGTCCACGGTGGCCTGGTCCGACGGTTTCGCGCTCTTCATGATGTTCCTGCTGCACGCCGTGCTGCTGCTGGTCGACGCCATGCCGGTGCTCGCCAAGCTGATGAGCGGCCCGTCCGAGTACGACCGCAGGCTCGCCGAGCGGCGCGAGGCCAACAAGCGCATGCACCTGGAGGACCAGGAGGCGCAGCGCCGGGTCGACGCCATCGACCACGAGGTCCGGCAGTACGCGGCGGAGGTGTGGGCCGAGGAGGACAAGGCCCGGCTGGGTCACGACCACTACAAGGCGCGCACCGAGCACGCCCGCATGGTCCGCGAGGAGCTCGACGCCCGCACCGCCCGGCTCCTGGGCGAGTGACGCCCGACGGTGACCGGTTGCTCCGACCATCCCGGTGGTCGCGGCGGCCGGTCACCGTCGTATCCGGCCGGTACCGGCCCTTTCGGCGTTGCGGGACGGCGGTGGGAGGATGCGGGGACACGGAGAGAGAGGCCGGGGCCGGATGGGGCGCAGGGAGCGGGAGGCGGTCGCCGGAGGAGAACGGCTGTACGAGGCCGCGCAGGCGGTGGTCGGTGACCACCGGCAGGCCGTCGACGCGGTTCGGGAGGCCCTGAAGCCGATCCACGACACGGCGGCGGAGCAGGCCCTGGAGGCCATCCCCGTGGCCCGGCTGAAGGAGGTCACCGAGGGCCGGCTGAGGCTCGGGGAGGTCGAGCGGAGCGGGCTCCGCTCGGTCGGGCAGGTGCTCGACGCCGGGTCGTACCGGCTGCGCCAGATCCCCGGCGTGGGGCAGCGGACCGCCGATCAGGTCATCGCGGCGGCACGCCAGATCTCCGACGCCGTCCGGGAGACCATCGCCGTCCACATCGACGTGGACCGGCCGGAGCCGCGGACCACCGCGCTCGTCACGGCCCTGCACGTGCTGGTGGAGGCCGGCCCCGACGCGCAGCGCGCCCTCGACGCGGCCGCGGTGCTCGCGGAGCGGCTCGGCCCGCTGCTTACCGAGGCCAGGCCCGCCGCCGGCCGGCTGCGGATGCTGCTGGCGGGGCAGGCCAAGCGGGACCGGGCGCTCGGCGCCGTCGCCGAGGTCCGCGCCCTGACCGAGGAAGCGGCGCAGGGCGCGGTGCCCGAGCTGCTCGCGCAGGCTTCGGTGGATCTGCTGCGCGGTCCCTCGACCGAGGTGGCGGCCTGGGTCGACTTCGAGCTGCGGTCCGCCGAGTACTACAGCCTCCTCGCGGAGATCTCCGGCCGCAGCCCCGACGCGGCCGCCGCCGAAGGGTTCCTGCCCGACGAGGTCGCCGAGCGGGTCCGCCGCCAGCAGCTCGACGACACGCACCGCAGGGTGTCGCTGCGCGGCTACCAGTCCTTCGGGGCGCGCTTCGCGCTGGCGCAGCGCAAGGTGGTCCTCGGGGACGAGATGGGGCTCGGGAAGACCATCCAGGCCATCGCCGCCCTGTCCCACCTCGCTGCCGAAGGCCAGAGCCACTTCATGGTCGTCTGCCCGGCCAGCGTCCTGATCAACTGGACGCGTGAGATCGAGGCCCGCAGCAGGCTGCGTGTGATGTGCCTGCACGGCCCCGACCGGCAGGAGGCGTTCGCCGACTGGAAGGGCCGGGGCGGGGTCGCGGTGACCACCTTCGACGCCCTGCGCGGATTTCCCACGCCCGGAGGCGGCGAGATCGGGATGCTGGTCGTGGACGAGGCGCACTACGTGAAGAATCCGAAGACCCGCCGCGCCCAGGCCGTGACCGAATGGTCCGGGCGCTGCGACCGCGTTCTGTTCATGACCGGGACACCCATGGAGAACCGGGTCTCCGAGTTCCGCAGCCTGGTGACCATCCTCCAGCCCGACCTGGCCGCGGCCGTCGGTGACCGGGACGGCGTGGCCGGCTCCAAGGCCTTCCGGAAGGCCGTCGCCCCGGTCTATCTGCGCCGCAACCAGCAGGACGTCCTGACCGAACTGCCCGCGCTCCAGCACACGGACGAGTGGGAGGAGCTGAGCGCCTCCGACGAGGCCGCCTACCGTGAGGCCGTGCGCTCCGGCAACTTCATGGCGATGCGCAGGGCGGCGTACGCGCACCCCGAGAAGTCGGCGAAGCTGAACCGGCTGCGCGAGATCGTCGAGGACGCCGCCGAGAACGGGCTGAAGGTGGTGGTGTTCTCCAACTTCAGGGATGTCCTGGGGGTGGTGAAGGACTCCCTGGAGGCCGCGCCGGGTCCCGGCGGCGGCCGGGTGTTCGGTCCGCTCTCGGGGAACGTGCCGCCCGCCCGCCGCCAGCAGGTGGTGGACGAGTTCGCCGCCGCACCGGGGCACGCGGTGCTGGTGGCGCAGATCGAGGCGGCGGGAGTGGGGCTCAACATGCAGGCCGCCTCCGTCGTGATCATCTGCGAGCCCCAGGTCAAGCCGACCATCGAGAACCAGGCGGTGGCGCGGGCCCACCGGATGGGGCAGGTGCGTCCGGTCCGGGTGCACCGGCTGCTCGCCACGCACGGAGTGGACGAGCGGCTGGTGCGGATGCTGAAGAACAAGAGCCGCCTGTTCGACGCGTACGCACGGCGCAGCGCGGTCGCCGAGTCCACACCGGACGCGGTCGACGTGTCGGACATCGCGATGGCCCGCCAGATCGTCGAGGAGGAGCAGGCGCGTCTGGGAGCGGTCCGCGGGCCTGCCTAGCGGGACATGATTGTCTTGCGGTGCAAGAGAGTTGATGACTATCTTGTACCGCATGACAAAGAAGCCGGCCGCGACCGCAGACCAACGGCGCAGTCAGCTCCTGCGCGGAGTGCTCGACCTCTGTCTGCTGTCCCTCATCGCTGAACGGCCCCGCTACGGCTTCGAGTTCGCCGAGGCCCTCGCCGGCGGCGGGCTCGACCTCGTCAGTGACGGCAGCATCTATCCGCTGCTCGCACGGATGGAGCGGGCGGGGCTCATCTCCTCGTACCGTGCCCCGTCCCCCAGCGGCGGCGCCCCGCGCAAGTACTACCGACCGACCGAGGCCGGGCGCGCCGAGCTGACCGGGGGGCGGGCCGACTGGCAGGCCTTCGCCGGCCCCGTCGGCCGGATCCTGAGCGCCGGTACACAACCCACGGGGGAAGACGCATCATGACGAACGAGCAGATACTCGCCGCCTGCCGCAGCAACTGGGAGTACCGCGGCGTCGGCGACGCGGCCATGCGGGAGATGCTCGACGAGCTCTCCGCGCACCTGGAGGACGCCGAGGCCGCCGGGCGCACCGCGCAGGACGTCGTCGGCCCGGACGTACGGGCCTTCGCCGCGGCCTGGGCGCGCGAGCGCGCCCCGTTCGGCCGGCGGGCCCTGCGCACGACGGCCATGGCCTGCTTCATCCTCGGCATCCTGCCGGTCTTCTCGCACCTGATCCGGTGGGACACCCAACTGGCCGTGACCGCCGACTACCTCGCCTTCTGGGTGGCCATCGGCGCGATCACGGTCGCCTGGGAGCTGCGGCGGGGAAGCATGGGCCTGTACCGGCACTGGCTGCTCTCCTTCGCCGTCGGTCTGCCCGTGATGATCCTCACCAAATGGCTGACCGGAGACGGGGTGCTGTTCACGCTCCCGCTGTGGGTCCCGTCGCTCCTGCTGCTGCCCGGGCTGCCGTACGCACTCGCCGACTCGCGGGCCCGCCGGGCCGCCAAGAATGGCGCAACTCAGCCTTGCTGAACATTACTTGACGGTACGTCTGGTCCGCGCGCCGCAGGGTTGGCACGATCTGGTGATCACACGCCCTGCCTGCGACGCAAGGAGAGTGCCACCACGATGACGAACGCAAGGGTCCTGATATCCGGAGCCGGAATTGCCGGTACCGCGCTGGCCTACTGGCTCCGCGCGCACGGTTTCCGGCCGACCGTGGTGGAGCGGGCCCCCGCGATCCGGGACGGCGGATACAAGGTCGACATCCGGGGAGCGGCCCTGGACGTGGTGACCCGCATGGGGCTGCGGGAGGAGATCCGCAAGCTGCGTACGGACGTACGGGGCGGCTCGATCGTCAACGCGGCCGGCAAACGCGTGGCGAGCATGGACGGGGACACCTTCGGCGGCCGGCAGGGCGAGGACGCCGAGATCCTGCGCGGCGACCTGAACCGGCTGCTCTACGAGTCGGCCGAGGGCGAGGTCGAGTACCTCTTCGGCGACGCCGTCGCCGCCGTCGACAACGGCGACGCGCACGCGACGGTGACCTTCGAGAGCGGGCGCGTCGAGGAGTACGACCTCGTCGTCGGCGCGGACGGGCTGCACTCCGCCACCCGCGCGCTGGCGTTCGGCGACGAGGCGCGGTTCGTCCACGACCTCGGCCACTACGTCTGCGTCTTCAGCGTGCCCAACCACCTCGGGCTCGACCGGTGGGAGCTCACCTACGTGGGCCCCGGACGCACCGCGCTCACCTACAGCACGGCCCGGGACGACGGCGCCAAGGCCATGTTCCTGTTCGCCTCCGGGCCGCTGGAGTGCGACCGGCGCGACCGGGCCCGGCAGCAGCGGCTGCTCGCCGAGGCCTACGCCGCCGAGGGCTGGGAGGTGCCCCGGCTGCTCGACGGCATGGACGGGGCCCCGGACTTCTACTTCGACTCGCTCAGCCAGGTCCGCATGGACCGCTGGTCGACCGGCCGGGTGGTGCTGCTCGGCGACGCCGCCTACTGCGCCTCGCCCGCGTCGGGGCAGGGCACCAGCCTCGCGCTGGTCGGCGCGTACGTCCTGGCCGGCGAGCTGGCGGCGGCCGGCGGCGGGCAGGCCGCCGCACTGGCCGCGTACGAGCGGGAGATGCGGCCGTTCGTCGAGCGGAACCAGAAGCTCGGACCGGCCAACATCAAGCGGATGGTGCTGCGCAGCGCCGGCCAGGTGCGGGTGTCCATGGCGGTGCTGTCGCTGCTGGGCCGCCTCCCGGGCAGGGACCGGCTCATGGCCAAGGCCGTCGAGCCGATCCACCGGGCCGCCAACGCCATCGCGCTCAAGCGGTACTGACACGGGTCACAGGCCGCGGACCACGGCGACCGTGAACGTGGTGGGGGTGCCCGAGCCCGGGGACATGGGGCCGCCCTTGTCGAACTGGGAGCGGACCACCAGCGTGCGGCCCGGGCTGTGCGCGAGGGTCGTGGGGATCTGCAGGGACGGGTCCGTGATCGTGCGGGTCAGGCGGGCGCGGGTGCCGTCCGCGCGGACCTGCCAGCGGGTCAGCGTGTTGGTGACGTTGTGCGCCACGCGCAGGGTGCCGTCGGGGGAGAGGTCGAGGCCGTCGGCGGCCTTCAGGTCGCCGCCGCCGAGGTCGACGCGGCGGACGGCACCGGTGCGCAGGTCGACGCGGTAGAGGTCGCCCTCCGTCATGTCGACGGTGAGGAGGTAGCGGCCCGCCCGGTCGGCGACGATGCCGTTGAGGCTGAAGCCGCCCGCCGGCCGGGGGCGCAGGGCCGGGGAGAGGTCGTAGGCCTCGGTCAGGGCGCCGCTCCCGGCGGCCAGCTGCTCGGGGGTCACACGGTAGATCACGCCGCGGACGCTGTCCGTGAGGTACGCGGTGCCGTCCGTGGTGAGGGCCAGGTCGTTGACGAAGTGGGCGGGGGCTCCGGCTCCCCGGGCGACCTCGAAGTGGGCCAGGCGGGACCCGCTGGTGGTGTCGTAGACCGCCACGCCCGCGGTGGAGTCGGTGACCCACAGACGGCCGAGGGCGTCCACGCGCAGGCCGTTCGCCGTGCGGCGGCCGTCGGTGCCTGAGGGCAGGAACACCTCGGCCTCGGGCCGGCCGGGGCGGGCCCGGTAGACGGTGCCGTCCGCGTACGAGCCGACGTAGACGGTGTGGGTGCGGGGGTCGGTGGCGATGCCCTCCGGGTAGACCTTCCCGCCGGGCAGGGCGAAGGCCGTGGATATCCGGGCGTCGCCCGCCGGGATGCGCGCCTGCGCCGGGGCCGCTCCCAGGGTGAGGGCCACGGCCAGGGCCATGGCTGCGGTCACGGCGGGGGTGAGGGCGGAAGCCAGGGGAGTGGGCAGGAATGACTTCGTCTTCATGGGTGTCCTCTAGTGAGCAGGTGAAGACGAATGTATATGAGAGCTCTAATGTCTGCAAGGGTGGCCGTAGGATGCGGGTATGACCTCCATGGCCCCCGAGGAGCGCATCGGGTCTCACCTCAAGCGTGCCGAGCAGGCGCTTCTCGCGGCGAAGAACACGGCGTGCAAGCCGGCCGCGGTGACGGTTCCGCAGTACGCCGTGCTGCTCTGGCTGGCCGAGAAGCCCGGCATCTCCGCGGCCGGGCTCGCCCGCCTGTGCGGGGTGACGCCGCCGACCATGAACACCGTGCTGAAGAACCTCCAGGAGCGCGGGCTCATCGAACGGACCCCGCACGAGCTCCACGGCAACGTGCTGGAGACCCGGCTCACGGACGAGGGGCGTACGGCGATGCAGCTGGCGGACTCCGGCGCGGTGCGGGTGGAGCGGGCGCTCGCCGCCGCATTCACCCGCGAGGAGCGGGAGCTGCTGATCCAGCTGCTCGGGCGGTGCGCGGAGGTGCTCGACGCCCAGCGCTGAGACGGCCGGCCGGCTGAGATCCCTGGCATGATTTTGCTCTGTTTTGGAACTGTGCGGGGGTTTCGCACATCAGAACTAGGGGATGCCCAGCCGTTCTGCCCTCGGGGGCAGCCATGACCGTTCGGAGCGAAGTTCGTGCACCAGTACCCGCAGCGCCCGCGGCCTGATGAGCAGCCGTCGTACCAGGAGTACCCGCCCCAGGAGCAGTATCAGGGGCACCAGGACTTCCCCGGGTACCCGGGCCCGCCGCAGCACCAGCACCAGCCGTACGGCGAGCAGCCCGCCCCCGCCCGGACCCCGGAGCCGAAGCGCTCCCGGCGCCGAATATGGATCAGCGCGACGGTCGCCCTCGCGCTCCTGCTCGGCGGCGGCGGGTTCGCCGCCTGGAAGCTCGACTGGTTCTCCGGCAACGGCGAGGACGTGAGCTTCGGGAAGAACACCCCGCCCCCGGCCACGGGCAAGGCGGACCCGAGCGCCCCGGCGACCGCGGCCACGCCCTCCGGCGACCCGGACGTGCTCATGCCGGCCGGCCCGAAGTCCGGCTTCAAGCAGACCACCAAGCTCGACGACGGCACGATCATCGCCAAGACCCGCCTCGCCGGCGCCAAGTCCGGCTTCGAGGGCGACGTATGGGTGTGGGCGCCCAAGGAGTACGACGACCCCAAGTACGCCAAGAGCGGCTTCCCGGTCCTCATCGCGCTCCCCGGCGGCAACGGCTTCCCGGACAACTACTGGGCCGACCGCAGCCTCGGCCTCCAGAAGGCCGTCAGCGACGGCGCCAAGGCCGGCACCAGCCTGCCGTTCGTCGTGATCATGCCGGTGCTCAACCCGGACGCCAAGTACTACTACGACGGCTCCGACATCCCCGGCCAGGCCAAGATGGGCACGTGGATCGCCGAGGACATCCCGGACTTCGTCAAGGCCAACTTCCGTACGTACAAGTCCCGTGACGGCTGGGCCTTCATGGGCTCCTCCTCCGGCGCCTTCGTCGGAATGAAGACCGTCCTGCAGTACCCGGACCGGTTCAAGGCCGTGATCGCCAGCGGCGGCGAGATCGTCCCGGACTCCCCGCTCTGGAAGGGCCACCAGGCCGAGATGGACGCGAACAACCCGGAGAAGCTCGCCCAGAAGCTGATCGACACCAAGGGTCCCGAGGTCTACATCAACTTCCAGATCGGCACCAAGGAGAGCGGGAAGGAGCGGATGACCAAGTTCCAGCAGCAGTTCGGCAAGGGGCCGATCAAGATGACCATCCGCGACATCCAGAACGGCGAGCACAACGGCTGGCACTACGTCCGGGGCATGAAGGAAGGCTCCCTGGAGTGGGTCAGCAAGGTCCTGAAGGGGCCCAAGCCCGAAGCCGGCTGAACCGGGCCGGACGCACGTCCCGGCCGGCCGCATGGCGCTCGCCACGTCACCCCCGTCCCAGGCAACCCATCCCGTCGTTCATACCTCTGTAAAGGGTGTAAGGGGGACCGATCGGTCCGACCCGCGCTCCTGGTGGGCGCCGGAGAAGGAACGGGACAAAAACCGTGCAGCAAGACCAGCAAGGCGACGGCAGCCCTGTGACCGAGGGCGGCCGTCGCCCCCATCGCCTGCGCATGATCCTGATCAGCAGCGGGCTCGCGCTCACCCTCGCCGGGGGCGGAACGGCAGCGTACAAGTACGGCCTCTTCTCGGACATAGGGGATCCGGTCTCCTTCGGCAAGGTCCAGGAGAAGGCCGGGGCGGCCGCCGAACTGCCGCCCGAGGTGCAGATGCCGACCGGGCCGAAGGCCTCGTTCGTCCGCACCTCCCGGCTGCCGGACGGCACCCAGATCGGCCGCGCCACCCTCACCGGCAAGAAGTCCGGTTTCACGGGTGACGTGTGGGTGTGGGTGCCCAAGGAGTACGACGACCCGAGGTACGCCAAGAGCGGCTTCCCGGTCCTGATCTCCCTGCCCGGCGGCCGCGGCTACCCCACCAACTACTGGGGTACGGGTCCCGGCCTCGGCCTCCAGCAGGCCGTGAGCGACGGGGCCAAGGCCGGCACCAGCCTGCCCTTCATCCTGATCATGCCGGTGCACAACGCCGACACCAAGCACCACTTCGACGCCTCGGACATCCCCGGCCAGCCCAAGATGGGCACCTGGATGGTCGAAGACATCCCGGATTTCACGAAGGCCAATTTCCGCACCTTCACCTCCCGCGACGGCTGGGCCTTCATGGGCTCCTCCGCGGGCGGATTCGGCGCCTTCAAGCACGTCCTCAAGCACCCGGACCGGTTCAAGGCGGCCATCGCCAGCGGGGTCGACATCGTCCCCGACTCCCCGCTGTGGCAGGGGAACACGCAGGCCATGGACGCAGACAACCCGGAGAAGCTCGCCGCGAAGCTGATCGCGGCGGGCGGCCCGGACGTCTACGTCAACTTCCAGATCGGCACCGCGGAGAGCGGTCGCGACAAGGCCGAGAAGTTCATGAACGACTTCGGGAAGGGCCCCGTGCACACCTCGCTGCAGGTGATCCAGGATGGTGAGCACAACGGAAAGTCGTACGTGCGCGGCATGAGGGAGGGCTCCCTGGAGTGGATCAGCAAGGTGATGAAGGCACCGACACCCGATCCCGGCGTGCGATGAGCACGGTGGTGAAGGGGGCGTCGGCGGCCGCCGCGGCGGGGATCGTGGCGGTGTTCGCCGTCGCGTTCCTCGAAGCGCCCGGCGAGCGTCCGGTGCTCCCCTTCCCCACCGTCGGAGTACTCATGGCGGGCGGCGAGCACTGGTGCACGGCGAGCGTCGTCGACAGCCCCGGGGGCAACGTCGTCGCCACCGCCGCGCACTGCGTGGCCCCCGCCGGCGAGGACGGGCAGCCGGGCGAGGTGGCCCACGACGGGCTGGCCATCGGCGAGCTCTCCTTCGCCCCGGCCTTCTCCGGCGAGGGCGCCGGCACCCAGCCGCTGGGGGTGTGGAAGGTCAGGTCGATCCACGTGGACGACCGCTGGACGAAATGGGGCGAGGACACCGCCGACTTCGCCTTCCTCACCATCGAGCCGGACGGGGACGGGCGCAGCATCCAGGACGCGGTCGGCGGCGGCGCCGAGGCCCCGAAGCCCGAGTGGACCTCGGGGTACGAGCGGGACGTGACCGTCGTCGGCTACCCGGAGTCCGAGCACAACCCGCAGAACAAGCCCGTCTCCTGCACCACCCAGACCCGCCACGACGAGGACGACCCCGACATGCTCTACATGAGCTGCGCCGGATTCTGGACGGGGACCAGCGGCAGCCCCTGGATCGCGGACCGGGGCGGGCCGGACCATGCCGGGCACCTGATCGGGGTGCTGAGCGGCGGGGACACGGACGTGGACTCCACGGCCGCGCTCTTCGACGAGCACGCGAAGGCCCTGTACGAGCGGGCCGCGCGGGGCTGAGCGCGCCCGCGCCGCCGCTGCTGCTACTTCCTTCGCTCGGTACTGACGATCACGCCCACCGCCGCCACGACGATCGCACCGCCGACCAGGATCGGCCAGGTCAGGGCCTCGTCGAGGATCAGCGTGCCGAGCGCCACGGCCACGACCGGATTGACGTACGCGTACGTGGACACCAGCGACAGCGGCGCGGCCTGGAGCAGCCACACGTACGCCGTGAAACCGACGAGCGAGCCGACGACCGTCAGATAGCCGAGGGCCAGCCAGGAGGCGGTGGAGAACGCCGCCGGGTCCAGGCCGCGGTGCTCGCCGCGCAGCAGGCCGACGACCACGGCGGCCACCCCGCCCGCGAACATCTGGTAGGCGCTGCCCGTGAAGGGGTTGGCCGGCAGCTTCAGCCGCGGCGCCGAGAACGAGCCCAGCGACCACAGCACCGAAGCCGCCACGACCATCAGCACCCCCGACAGCCGCACCTCGCCGCTGAGCCCCGGGCTGGTCAGCACCGCGAGCCCGGCGAGACCCACCAGCACCCCGGCCAGGGTGCGCGGCGGGGGCCGGTCCCCGGTGCTCGTCCGGAGCACCACCACCCACATCGGCACCGCCGCCACCAGCAGCGCGGCAAGGCCCGACGGCACCGAGGTCTCGGCGAGGACCACCAGACCGTTCCCGCCGAGGACCAGCAGCAGCCCGACCAGGGCCGCCGAGCCGAGCTGCGCGCGGGTGGCCCGCAGCGCGGCCGGACCGTACCGCCAGGCGACGACGGCGGACAGCAGCAGGCTGGCGGTGATGAACCGGGCTCCGGCGGAGAGGAAGGGCGGCATGGTCTCGACGACGATCCGGATGCCGAGGTAGGTCGAGCCCCAGACGACGTAGACGACGGCGAGGGCGGCCCAGACCGCGCCCGGGATCCTGCCGCGGGCGGTGGTGGCCGGCCCGGCGGCCTTGCCGTCGACCGGCGTTGAGGTGCTCATGCTCGGATCCTAAGGTCGTTGGCCCATGCATGCTTCCGGATATCTCAACCCTTGAGCAGGTCGTTCAGCTCGCCGTAGGGGAGGGAGTGCGCGAGCGCTCCGTAGGTGCCCTCCGAGAGCAGCTCCTCGGCGGCGCGGCGGACCACGGCGTACGCGGCTTCGGCGACCCAGGAGCCGAGGCTGACGCGGGAGACGCCGAGGGCGCCGAAGGCGGCGACGGTCGGGGCGTCCGGGCCGAGCAGGATGTTGAGGGGCGCGTCGATGCCCTTGGCGAGCTCGGCGACGGTGGCCGGGTCGAGGACGCCGGGCACGAAGACGCCGGTGGCTCCGGCCCGCAGGTACGCGGCGGCGCGGGCGAGGGTGTCGTCCAGGCGGGCGGCGTCCTCGCCGAAGCCCCGGAGGTAGGTGTCGATGCGGGCGTTGATGTAGAGCGGGACCCCGGCGGCGTCGGCCGCGGCGCGGGCCGCGGCCAGGCGCTCGATCTGCTCGGCGGGGTCGCGGTGGCCGTCCTCGATGTTGATGCCGACCGCACCGGCGTCGAGGACCCCCGTCACGGTCTCGCCCACGGCGGCGGGGTCGGCGCCGAAGCCGCCCTCGATGTCGGCGGTGACGGGCACGGGGACGGCGGCGACCACGCGGGCGACGAGATCGAGGGCCCGGTCCCGGGCGAGCGCGTCGCCGTCGGGGGACCCGAGGGACCAGGCGACGCCGGCGCTGGTGGTGGCGACGGCGGGGGCGCCGGCGGCCGCGACGATGCGGGCGCTGGCCACGTCCCAGGCGTTGGCGAGGGCGAGCGGAGACGCGGGGGTGTGCAGGGCCGTGAACGCGGCGGCCTTGGCGGCGAGATCAACATGGGTGGTCATGAGGTCAGTTCACCAGACCGGGTGCGTCCGGTCTCGCGGAATTCCGACATGGACGTGGGGCGGGACGGGGTCCGGCGGGACTCTGACGACAGGACCTATCCGCCCGCGCCGCACAGGGGGATCACGGCGGTGCGGCCCTGCAGGGGGTCCCCGGGGGCCGACGGGCCCACGGCGGCCCAGCAGGCCGCCGCCGTCGGCTCCACGGAGAGGCCGCGGCGGGCCAGGTCCCGCTGCGCCTCCTGCAGCCGGTCGTCCGGGACGGTCAGGACGGTGCCGCCGGACTTGCGGACCGCCGCCAGGATCTGGCGGGCGCGGGGCGGCGCCGGGATCGCGATCCCCTCGGCCAGGGTCGGCCGCTGTTCCACCGGGGCGGCTTCCTCGGCGCCCGCCGCGAAGGCCTGCGCCAGCGGGGACACCGCCTCCGCCTGGACCGCGATCAGGGCCGGCGGCCTGACCCCCCGCCGGGCCAGTTCCTCCACGGCCAGGGCGGCCCCGAGCAGCAGCGTGCCGTTGCCCACGGGGACCACCAGGGTCTCCGGGAGCCGGCCGCCCAGCTCCTCCCACACCTCGTACACGTACGTCTTGGTCCCGTGCAGGAAGTACGGGTTGAACACGTGGCTCGCGTAGAAGACCCCGGGCGCGTCCGCCGCCGCCCGGGCTGCCTCCGAGGCGGCCTCGCGGCCACCGGGGACCACCCGGACATCCGCGCCGTGCGACCGCATCCGGGCCGTCTTCTTCTCCGACGTGCCCTCGGGTACGAAGATTTCGCAGGCCAGTCCGGCCCGCGCGCAGTACGCGGCCACCGCCGTCCCGGCGTTGCCGCTGCTGTCCGCCACGACCCGCTGCGGTGCGAGCCGCCGGGCGAGCTCCACGAGCATCACCGCGCCCCGGTCCTTGAAGGACCGCGTGGGCATCAGGAAGTCGAGTTTGGCGTGGATCCGCTCCGCCAGCGGGACCAGCGGAGTGTGCCCCTCGGCCAGCGATACGGAGAACGCCCCGGGCAGCGGCAGCACGGTCCCGTACCGCCACAGCGAGTTCGGTCCCGCGGCCGGTTCCAGTACCGCGGCCGGGTCCGGCGTGAAATCGAGGTCCCAGGGCCCGCCGCAGACCGGGCACGCCCACGGCGCGGTCCGGACGTCCGCGCGGGTGCCGTCCTCGGAACAGAGGTAGCCGGGGAGTGCGTGCGTCATGTGTGGAACACCTTTGCTCGGTCATGGCCGGTGTACGGCACGGATGTTACGCGTCGGTGATCGCCACCGGGGCCGGCGTCACGCACCACGGCGCAGGAGCCGCGGGCGCCGGCCGGGCCGTGTGCGACGGCGGGGGCGACCGACCTGCCGGGCGCCCCGGCTGCGTACTATTTCGCGCATTCGTTCGCGCCTTCCGCGGCGCGCCCCGCGATGCCGCCCTGCGATGGAGTCCGCCCCCGTGAGCACCCCGCAAAGTCCTCCTCCCGGACCGGGCCACTCCTGGCCCCCGCCGCCCCCGCAGCAGGGCTGGGGCTGGGGTCCGCCGCCCGGTTACGGACAGCAGCCGCCGGCGCTCAACGGCTTCGCACTCTCGTCGCTGCTGTCCGGGCTGCTGTGCCTGCCGCCGCTCGGCATAGCCTTCGGCATCGCGGCCCTCGTGCAGATCGCGAAGCGGGGGGACCGGGGCAAGGCCCTGGCGATCGTGGGCCTGGTGGTGTCCGTGCTGATGACCGGCGCGCTGGCGTTCACCGCCGAGCGGGTCCTGAGCGCCGCCGACGACCGCTTCGAGTCGCTGAGCGAGTACTACGACGTCGAGGGCGAGCTCACGGACCTCGGCGACCTGCGGGCGGGCGACTGCTTCAACGTTCCCGGCGGGGACCTGATCGACGACCGGCCCGTGACGTACCGGATCGACTGTGCGCGGGTGCACCACGGTGAGGTCACCGCCTCCAAGGCGCCGGAGGTGCCGGACGCTCCCGAGTCGCGCGAGGCCGACCGCGCGTCCGAGGACGCGTGCTGGAAGGCCCAGGACGAGTACGCGATGGACACGTGGGCGCTGCCCGAGTACGCGGAGATGTTCTACTACGCCCCCTCGCGCCGGTCCTGGCGCGAGGGGGACCGGACGCTGCTCTGCGTGATCGGTACCACCGAAGAGGAGTGGCGGGGCAGTCTGCGCAAGGACGCCGGAATGCTGAAGCCCGAGCAGTCGGCCTTCCTGCGGGCCGCCAACGCCGCCGAGTTCGTCATGAGCCGGCCTCCCGAGGACGACGTGGAGGACGAGCTGCCCGCGTACCAGGCGTGGGCGCGCGAGGTGCACGCGGTGCTGGGCGCCGAGGCGAAGCTCCTCCAGGGGGACGCGGCCCGGGCGGGGCTGGAGAAGGCCGTTCCGGCGCAGCTGAAGGAGATCGAGGCGGCGCGTGTGCAGTGGCAGCGCGCCTCGCAGGCCAGGACGCCGGAGGAGTTCGACAAGCAGTGGGACCGGGCGATGGCCGCGATGTCCATGGAGACGGAGCAGACGCTGCGCGGTGCGTACGGGCTTTCGACGGTGATTCCGCAGTGGCTGCGGGACAGCCAGGAGGACCTGGAGGACCGGGACGGCGGGGGGCCTTCGGCCGAGTCGGTGTGACGCCGGTCAGGTAACGCAGGGTAACGAGTTTGGGTGACCTGGCTTCATCACTTCGAGTGAAACTCTGGCCCTTGCTTGCGGTCTTCAACCGTCGGTTGCCAGGGTGTAGCTGTCTGTCAACCTGATGGGAGTGGCCAGTGACTTTCGGTGAGCAGCCGGCCTACCTGCGCGTGGCCGGGGATCTGCGACGGAAGATCGTCGACGGTTCTCTGCCCCCGCACGCCCGGCTCCCCTCTCAGGCACGCATCCGCGAGGAGTACGGGGTCTCCGACACCGTGGCCCTGGAGGCGCGCAAGGTCCTCATGGCGGAGGGACTGGTCGAGGGCCGGTCCGGATCCGGCACGTACGTACGGGAACAGCCGGTCCCGCGGCGGGTCGCCCGCGCCGGCTATCGCACGGGCGGTGCCTCGACGCCGTTCCGGCAGGAGCAGGCCGATGCCGCCGCGCGCGGCACGTGGGAGTCGGGCAGTGAGCAGACGGGCGCGCCCGCGGAGATCGCGGAGCGGCTCGGCATCGATCCGGGCGAGCGCGTGATGCGGACGCGGTACGTCTTCCGCGACGCGGGGGAGGCGATGATGCTGTCGACCTCCTGGGAACCGCTGGCCGTGACCGGCCGGACCCCGGTGATGCTGCCGGAGGAAGGGCCGCTGGGCGGCTCCGGGGTGGTCGACCGCATGGCCGCGATCGACGTCGTCGTGGACAACGTGGTCGAGGAGGTCGGCGCACGGCCCGGTCTGGCGGAGGAGAACATGCTCCTCGGCGGGGTGCCGGGGCACGTGGTGCTGGTGATCGGCCGCACCTACTACGCCTCCGGCCGCGCCGTGGAGACGGCCGACGTGGTGGTCCCGGCGGACCGCTACCGCCTGGCGTACCACCTCCCGGTGAGATAGCGGCTCCCGTCGCAGTGTGAACCCCCGGGCGCCGCCCGGGGGTTCACGCGCGCCCGGCGCGACGCCCGCGACCCGGCGGGTTTCGGCGCGATGGCGGACGCCTGCGCCGTCCCGGCCCCGGGCGTCCCCGGACCGTTCGGTCCGCATGCCGGGACCCGCTCCCCGCGCACCGCGGCCGGGATCGCGCCGGCGGCCCCGCCGCTTCCTCCGCGCCACCTGCGCGGATGCCCGCCGTACGGCGGCGCTGCGGCCCCGCCCCGGCCGCCGGTGCGCCCCGTTCGGACCGGCGCGCACGGCCCGCTCGTACGCATGGCCGGATGCGTACGCCTGTGAGGTACCTCTTCGTGAAAAACCGTATCCGCTCCGTAAAGGTCGGGCGTAAGCTCGGGCATATGCGCAATGCGGTTTCCCGGACAGATACGTCGGCGGAGGGTGAAACGCAATGAACGACAGCGGTGCGCTGCTTCCGTGGCTGGTCATACGCGAGGACGACAACGGCAACCGCTACCGGGTGGGTCGGTACGCCACCCGGGCCGAGGCCCAGAAGGTCGCCGACAGCCTCGAGGACCGAGGACACAAGCAGCTCTACTGGGTCGAGCGGATCGGTCAGACCGCCACGATGAACTGAGCGTCGCAGCGCCCCGCGACGCTGGCATAGGCTCCGCCCATGACGGTACGAGTGGTCGTGGGCGGAGCCCTTTGTCATGAGGGGCGCCTGCTGGCCGCCCGCCGCAGCGCACCGCCCGAGCTCGCCGGACGCTGGGAGCTGCCGGGCGGGAAGGCCGAACCGGGTGAGTCCGTCCCCGACGCGCTGGTGCGCGAACTGCGCGAGGAGCTCGGCGTGGAGGCGGAGCCGCTGGAGCGGATCCCGGGGGAGTGGCCCCTGCGGCCCGGGCTCGTCCTGCACGTGTGGACCGCCCGGCTGCTCTCCGGGGTGCCCGCCCCGCTGGAGGACCACGACGAGCTGCGCTGGCTCGGGCCGGAGGAGCTGGAGTCGGTGGACTGGCTGGACCAGGACCGCCCCGCGGTCGCCGAGGCGGGGCGCCGGCTGCGCCGGGACGGTGACGGGGGCGCGTGACGCTCGCGGTCTAGGCCGACTGCGCCACAGTGCGCCGGTGGGCGGGGATCGAGTGGTACGACGCCCCAAATATCGGGTATGTCGCTATTAATCCCTATCTCGTCCCCCTTTCGTCCCCGACGAACCGGACTGGGGTCGCTGCTGGCCCGGGAAGTGATCGGCGTGATCGACACAGACGGTGAGTGCGCCGAGTGGGCCTTCCCCGCCGAGCCCGGTGCCGTCCGCACGGCCCGCCACGCCGTCCGCGGCACCTTGCACGACTGGGGCCTGGAGGCCGTCGGCGATGTGACCGTCCTGCTGGTCAGCGAGCTCGTCACCAATTCCCTGCGGTACGCCTCCGGCCCCATCGGAGTCCGCCTGGAACGGCGCAATCCAGCCGTCGGCGGCCCCGCGGGCGGCCCCGCGCTTCTCGTGGAGGTTTCCGATCCGCTTCCGGATCCGCCCCGCGAACGGGTCGCGAACCACGACGACGAGGGGGGCCGTGGCCTGCACCTGGTCGCCGTCTCCTCGCAGCGCTGGGGGACCCGGCACGGGAAATCGGGCAAGACAGTGTGGTTCGAATTGGCTATTCCTGGTGAGTAACAAGGTGAACGGTGGCGTGTGACCTTCCGGAAACACCCCGCGGCGGCAGCCGGGGGGAGGGGCTCGGGGGAGATCGCGTGACATGGCTCGAAATCATCGAGACCGTGCTGTGATCGTGAACGCCGTGCCGTCCGGGGCCGTGGTGCTGAATACTTCGGTCATGGCCGGTCCGGTTGCGGTGAGCTGGAGGGGACGGTCGCGTGAGCGAGATACCTGCGCAGGCACATCAGACCGACGTGCCGCGAGAGACATGGCACGACGCCCTGTGGCACAGCAGTCCGCCTGGCTCGATATATGACTACATAAAGGTCGCTTCCTTCTCGATCGGGCCCGACGGGTTCATCGACCAATGGAGCCTGCGCGCCGAGGAACTCTTCGGCCTGAGCGCCTCCCAGGCCGTGGGACGCGACCCGGTCGACGCCTTCATGCCGCCCGAGCTGCGTCCCGACGCGCACCGCAAGGTCGCCGAGATCCTCGACGGCAAGGAATGGACGGGCCTGATCCCCTTCCGGATCCCGGGCGGGAACGGCGCGCACGGCGTGGCCGAGATCTATGTGATGCCCACCCAGACCGAGACCGCCGAGCGGGCCGCGCTGTGTGTCGTCGTCGACGTACGCGCGCTGCGCCGGATCGAATCCGACCTCGCGGCGTCACAGGCGATATTCGGCCAATCTCCCTTCGGGTTCCTGCTCTTCGGCACGGACCTCACCGTCCAGCGGGCCAACCGCCGGTTCGCCACCGTCTTCGGGGGTGCCGCCGAGGAGCACCGCGGCCGGACGGTGCACGACTACCTGCCGGCGCACGAGGCCGACCGGATGACCGAAGCCCTGCGCCGGGTGCTGGACACCGGGGACTCGGTCACCGATCTGCGGATCACCGGCGCCACCCCCCGCAGCCGGGAGAACCGCCACTGGTCCATCAACCTCTACCGCGTCCACGGCGGCAGCGGCCGCCCCATCGGCGTCGCCGGGATCGGCACCGACGTCACCCGCCGCCACCTCGCCGCCCGCGAGGCCGCCGGGGTCCGGCGCAATCTGGCCCTCCTCAACGAGGCCGGGCACCGCATCGGGAACTCCCTCGACCTGGAGACCACCGCCCGCGAACTCCTCGACGTCACCGTCCCCGGCTTCTGCGACCTGGCCGCCGTCGACCTCTACCAGGGCCTGCTGCTCGGCGACGACGACCGGCCCGCCCGGCCGCAGGGCCCGGGCGTGCCCAGCCTGCCCGGCCAGGGCCCCGCGCGGACGCCCTCGGCCGCCCTGCGCCGGGTGGCCTTCGCCTCCGCCGTCTCGGACGCCCCGCTGTCGGGTCCCGGCGCACCGGTCTCCGTCGGCGACATCCACCGCTACCCGGCCGCGTCGCCGGGCGCGCTGGCCCTGCGTACGGCGCGGCCGCGGCTGATCGAGGGCGGCGGACCGGAGGACCTCGTACAGTCCACGCTGGTCGTGCCGTTGGTCGCCCACGACACGGTCGTCGGGCTCGCGCAGTTCTCCCGCACCAAGGGCAGCGAGCCCTTCGGCGAACGGGACCGGGCGGTGGCCGTGGAACTGGCCGCACGGGCCGCCGTGTGCATCGACAACGCCCGCCTTTACCGGCGCGAGCACGAGCGGGCGCTGATCCTGCAGCGCAGCCTGCTGCCCCCCGGCGACCCGGAGGCGGCCGGCCTCGACATCGCCTGCCGGTACCTGCCCGGCAACGCGGCCACCGAGGTCGGCGGCGACTGGTTCGACGTCATCGAGCTCCCCGGGCACCGCACCGCGCTGGTCGTCGGCGACGTCATGGGCCGCGGCCTGCGGGCCGCCGTCGCCATGGGAGAACTGCGCACCGCCGTACGGACCCTCGCGCTGCTGGACCTCGAACCGGCGGAGGTGCTGACCGCGCTCGACGAGATCGCCCGCGGCCTCGGCGCCCCCGGCGGCTCCCAGCAGGCCTCCCGGGCGGCCCTGCACTCGCGGGACGCGGACCGCTCCGAGGTGTACCTGGCCACCTGCGTGTACGCGGTCTACGACCCGGTGACGCGGCGCTGCACGATCGCCAACGCGGGCCACATGCCGCCCGTGCTGGTCGAACCCCCGGACGAGGCCGGCGTCCCGCGGCCCGCACTGCTCCTGGAGGTGCCGCCCGGGATGCCGCTGGGCGTGGGCGGCGAACCCTTCGAGGAGGTCGAGGTCGACCTGCCGGAGGGCGCACTGCTGACCCTCTACACGGACGGGCTCGTGGAATCCCGCGACCATCCCCTGGAGGAGGGGCTGCGCGGACTGCGCGCGGCCCTCGCGGATCCGGTCCGGCCGCTGGAGGACGTCTGCGACCACGTGCTGAACACCCTCGACACCCGGCACGGCGAGGACGACATCGCCCTGCTCATGGCACGGGTGCAGGGCCTGCCGCTGGACGCGGTCGGCGACTGGCAACTGCCGCGCGAGGCCCGCTCGGTGGGCCGCGCCCGCGAACTGGCCCGGGCCAAGCTCCCGGCCTGGGGCCTGGAGGGCCTGCTGGACACGACCGAACTGCTGGTCAGCGAACTGGTCACCAACGCCCTGCGCTACGGGGAGGGCGAGATCCGGCTGCGCCTGCTGCTGGACCGCACGCTGGTCTGCGAGGTCTGGGACGCGAACCTGGTCCAGCCCCGCCGGCGCCGCGCCCGCGACACCGACGAGGGCGGCCGCGGCCTCCAGCTGGTCGGCCTGCTGTCGGCGGGCTGGGGCACGCGCCGCACCCACCGGGGCAAGACGGTCTGGTTCGAACTCCCGCTGCCCGGCGCGGCATCGGAGGCCGTCACCGAACTGTCGGCGGAACAGCTGCTGAGCATGTACGGCTGAGCACCTCCCGCCCGCCGGGGCAAGGGCCGACAGCACGTGGCGGCCGCCTCCCCGGTCGGGCGGGGCGGCTGTCACCGACGCCGGTCGTGGAGCGGCCGGCGGGAATCCCGGCCCCGGCTCAGGCGGCCTTGCCGGATTTGAGGGCTGCCAGGCGGGCCTCGATCTCCGAGGTCTTGCCGAGGTCGTCCAGGGCTTCGAACTGGGCGTCCAGGGAGGACGCGGCCAGCTCCCGCTTGCCGAGCGCCATCGCCTCCTCCCGGCGCACCTTCTCCTCGAAGCGGTGCAGGTCGCTCGTCGGGTCCATCACGTCGATGTTCTTCACCGCGTCCATCATCGTGTTCTGCGCCTCGGCCGTCTTCGCCCGGGCCACCAGCTCGTCGCGCTTCGCCTGGAGCTCCGTCAGCTTGTTCCGCATCGAGTCCAGGCCCGACTTGAGCTTGTCGACGACCTCCGTCTGGGCGGCGATCGTCGGCTCCGCCACCGTCGCCTCCTTCTCGGACCGGATCTGCCGGCCCAGCGCCACCTTCGCGAGGTTGTCGAACCTGTCGGCGTCCGCCGCCGCCCCCGCCGCCCGCAGCTCGTCGGCCTTCCGGCTCGCCGCCAGGGCCTTGCCGCCCCACTCGGCGGCCGTCTCCACGTCCTCCTTGTGGTCCGCCTCCAGCATCCGCAGATTGCCGATCGTCGTCGCGACCGCCTGTTCCGCCTCCGAGATGTTGTTCGTGTAGTCGCGGATCAGCTGGTCCAGCATCTTCTGCGGATCCTCCGCCTGGTCCAGCAGCGCGTTGATGTTGGCCTTGGCGAGCTGGGTGACGCGGCCGAGGACGGTCTGCTTGCTCATCGTTGTCTCTCCTGGTCAGGGCCGATGTGTGTGCCGGTCAGAAGCGGCCGCCGCCGCCCATGCGGCCGCGGGTTCCGCCGCCGCCGAAGGAGCCGGGGCCGCTGCCGCCCCCGCCGCCCCCGAAACCGCCGCCGCCCCCGCCCCCGCCGCCGAAGCCCCCGAAACCGCCCCCGCCGCCCCGCAGGATCTCGCCGAGGATGATCCCGCCCAGGACGGCGCCTCCCTGGCCGCCCGACCGCCGGCCCGCGTACGGGTCCTGGTACGCCCGCACGTCCTGCTCCGCCAGCTGCTGCGCCTGCCGCGCCAGCGCGTCCGCCTGCTGGGCCTCGGCCAGCGCCCCCGCCGGGTCGGCAGCCGCCAGGGACACCGCCCGTTCCAGGTGCCGGTCCGCCTCCGCCAGCCGGGTGCGGGCCTGGCTGCCCACCGCGCCCCGGGTGGTGGTGATGTAGTCCGTCGCCGCGCCGATCGAGCTGCGCGCCGCCAGCATGGCCTGGTCGAGCAGGTCCGCCGCCCGCTGCCGCCCCGACTCCCGTTCCCGCGCCCCGGCCAGCGCCTCGTCGAGGGCCGCGTCGGCCTCCTCGATCCGGCGCAGGGCGTCGATCGGGTCGTACCGGCTGGCCGCCTCCTCCCGCCGTACGTCGGCCAGTACGGCCTCCGCGCGGCCGATCCGCCCGCGCAGGTCCGCCGTCGAGGTGCCCTCGGTGGTGCCGGTGAGCAGTCCGCGGGCGTCCGCGAGGTCGGTGTCCGTCTCGGTCAGCGCACCCGGCAGCTTCCCGGCCGCCTCCGCGAGTTCCTGCGCCCGCCGCTCGACCGCGTCCACCAGGGTTGCCGCCTGGTCCACCGCGCCCTCGGCGGCCCGTACGTGCACGGCCGCCGTGCCCTTCCCGCCCGCGTCGAGGGCGGCGTGCGCCAGGCCCAGGTTGGTCGCCGCGAACAGCAGCCGGTCCTTGGCCTGTTCGGCGTTGGAGGCGACGGGCGCCGACGCCGAATCCGCGTACCGCCGGGCCAGCGCGGTCAGCGTCGCCTCGGCGGTGGCCGCGCGCCCGGTCAGGTCCAGGTAGCCCTGCTCCACCGAGGCCAGGGCCTGCGGGGCGTTCTTCTCCAGGTCCCGCAGCCGGTCGAAGTCCTCCGACTCGGCGTCCAGCCGCCGGTTCGCCTCGGTGCACCGGGCGACGATCTCGTCCAGCATCCGGCGCCGGGTCGCGTCGTCCTCCGGGTAGGCGTCGTCGAGCTGCTGGCGCAGCCGGAAGGCGTGCGTGAGCTCGTCCTTGGCGTACACCACGGCCGCGACGAAGGGGCGGGCCGCCTCCTCGCCGAACTGGGCCGAGGCGAAACCGAGTTCCTCGGTGCTGGTGCGGACCGCGTCGTCGGTCTCCACCAGCAGGGTCTTCACCCTGGCGTCCAGCTCCGGCAGCGGGAGCCGGTCCGGCGCCCCCTCGGGCCAGCCCGGCCCGGTCGTCGTACCGCGCCCGCCCCCGGCGGCGTCCCTGCGCTTGCGGCGGGTGTACGTGTACGCCGCGAGCGCCCCGGCCGCGCCGACGGCGACCACCGGGAGCACGAAGTCCCCGGCCCCGCTCTCGCCGCTCCCCGTGCCGCCGGGATCCGCCGGGCCGGGGGTGATGGTGGGCACGGGGACCGGCTGACCACCGAGGACGGCGTTGTAGCCGTTGGCCGCACCGATGGCGGCGCCCGCCCAGTCGTTCTGCTTCAGGGCGGGCTCGATGGCGGTCTGCGCGACGGTGGCCAGCTGCTGCTCGGTGAAACCGGAGTCGACGTCCGCCGAATAGGCGTACTGGCGGGCCCCGGTCGCCACGGCCAGCAGGACGTCGTTCTGGCCGAGGCCGTTGCGCTGCGCGGTGGCGTCGGCCCAGCTCTGGGCGGAGCGCCCGGAGAAGTCCTGTACGTAGGCGACGAAGAGCTGGATCTTCCGGTCGGCGTACAGCTTGTCGAGCGCGGCGGTGACGGCGCCCTGCCGGTCGCCCAGGGCCCCCACCCGGTCGGTGATCTGCCCCTGCTGGGACAGGGTGACGGGATCCTCGGCCCACGCGGGCGCCGCCCCGGCCGCGCCCCAGCCGCCGACCGCGAGCAGCCCGGCCGCCAGGGCGAGCCCGGCCCGTACGAACGTCCTGCGGCGCGGCCTGCTTCTCGGCGGAATCACAATTGGGAGGGTATGGGGGGTTTCGCGGCCTCGCATTCGGAGTCATCGGCGCGGCAGCGTCATCGACGCCGCCGCCCGCTCCCACAACGGCACGAGCGCCGTGGGAGCGGGCGGCGGGGCCGCCGGGACTACCGGGAGTCGGCGGACCGGCGCCCGATCTTGTTCCCCAGCCACACCAGCGGGTCGTACTTGCGGTCCACCGCCCGCTCCTTCAGCGGGATCAGCGCGTTGTCGGTGATCTTGATGCCCTCCGGGCAGACCTCCGTACAGCACTTGGTGATGTTGCAGTAGCCGAGCCCGTGCTCCTCCTGCGCGGTGCGTTTGCGGTCCAGGCCCGCCTCCGCCGCCGCGTCCAGCGGGTGCATGTCCAGCTCCGCCACCCGCATCAGGAAGCGCGGGCCGGCGAAGGCGCCCTTGTTCTCCTCGTGGTCACGCACCACATGACAGGTGTCCTGGCACAGGAAGCACTCGATGCACTTCCTGAACTCCTGCGAGCGCTCCACGTCGATCTGCTGCATCCGGTACGCACCCGGGGCCACCCCCTCCGGCGGCACGAAGGCCGGGACCTCCCGCGCCTTGGCGTAGTTGAAGGACACGTCCGTCACCAGGTCCCGGACGACGGGGAAGGCGCGCAACGGGGTGACCGTGATCGTCTCGGACCGCTCGAAGGTCGACATGCGCGTCATGCACATCAGCCGCGGCCGGCCGTTGACCTCCGCACTGCACGAGCCGCATTTGCCCGCCTTGCAGTTCCAGCGCACCGCCAGGTCGGAGGCCTGGGTGGCCTGGAGCCGGTGGACGATGTCCAGGACCACCTCCCCGTCGTGCACCTCGACGGTGAAGTCCCGCAGTTCCCCGCCCTCCGCGTCGCCCCGCCAGATCCGGAAGCTCGCGTCGTACGTACTCATTGGTAGAGCTCCTCTTCGGCGAGGTACTTGACCAGCTCTTCCTTCTCGAAGAGCGCGAGCAGGTCGGGACGGATGGGCTCGGTGCGGGTCCGTTCGAGGGCGATCCGGTCGGCGGCCGGGTCCGCCGGCGCCGGGTCCACCGGCCGGCACAGCAGGTTCACCGGACGCCAGCCGCGCTCCATCGACGGGCAGTCCTCGCGGGTGTGCCCGCCCCGGCTCTCGGTGCGCTCCAGGGCCGCGCGGGCCACGCACTCGCTGACCAGCAGCATGTTCCGCAGGTCCAGGGCGAGGTGCCAGCCGGGGTTGAACTGCCGGTGTCCCTCGACGCCGGCCCGGTTGGCCCGTACGCGCAGGGTCGCGAGCTTCTCCAGCGCCTCGGTCATCTCGCCCGCGCGCCGGATGATGCCGACGAGGTCGTTCATGGTCGTCTGCAGTTCCCGGTGGAGCGTGTACGGGTTCTCCGCGCCCTCGGCGGCGTGGAAGGGGGCCAGCGCCTCCGTCGCCGCCGCGTCGATCTCCGACTGGGCGACCGCCGGGCGTCCGGCGGACGTGGCCGACGCGGCGGACGCGGCGTACCGCGCCGCGTGCAGCCCGGCCCGCCGTCCGAAGACCAGCAGGTCGGAGAGGGAGTTGCCGCCGAGCCGGTTCGAGCCGTGCATCCCGCCCGCGACCTCGCCCGCCGCGAACAGCCCCGGCACCCCGACGGTGGCGGCGGACTCCGAGTCGACCGCGATCCCGCCCATCACGTAGTGGCAGGTCGGGCCCACCTCCATCGGCTCCGCCGTGATGTCCACGTCCGCCAGCTCCTTGAACTGGTGGTACATCGACGGGAGCCGCCGCTTGATCCTCTCGGCCGGCATCCGGGTGGACACGTCGAGGAAGACCCCGCCGTGCGGTGAGCCGCGGCCCGCCTTCACCTCGGAGTTGATCGCCCGCGCCACCTCGTCGCGCGGCAGCAGCTCGGGCGGGCGCCGGTTGTGGTCCGGGTCCTCGTACCAGCGGTCGCCCTCCGCCTCCGACTCCGCGTACTTCTCCTTGAAGACGTCGGGGACGTAGTCGAACATGAACCGCTTGCCCTCGGAGTTGCGCAGCACCCCGCCGTCACCGCGCACGGACTCGGTGACGAGGATGCCCTTGACCGACGGCGGCCAGACCATGCCGGTCGGGTGGAACTGCACGAACTCCATGTTGAGCAGGGGCGCGCCCGCGAGCAGGGCCAGCGCGTGGCCGTCGCCCGTGTACTCCCAGGAGTTGGAGGTGGTCTTGAAGGACTTGCCGATCCCGCCCGTGGCGAGGACGACCGCCGGGGCCTCCAGCACGAAGAAGCGGCCGGACTCGCGTTCGTAGCAGAAGGTCCCCGAGACCCGCTGCCTGTCCTTGAGGACCCTGGTGACCGTGCATTCCTGGAAGACCTTGAGCCGGGCCTCGTAGTCCCCGAACTCCTTGAAGTCCTCCTGCTGGAGCTGGACGATCTTCTGCTGGAGCGTGCGGATCAGCTCCAGGCCGGTGCGGTCGCCGACGTGCGCGAGGCGCGGGTACTCGTGCCCGCCGAAGTTGCGCTGGGAGATCTTCCCGTCGGGCGTCCGGTCGAAGAGCGCGCCCCAGGTCTCCAGCTCCCAGACCCGGTCCGGGGCCTCCTTCGCGTGGAGTTCCGCCATCCGCCACTGGTTGAGGAACTTGCCCCCGCGCATGGTGTCGCGGAAGTGCACCTGCCAGTTGTCGCCCTCGTTGACGTTGCCCATGGAGGCGGCGATCCCGCCCTCCGCCATCACCGTATGGGCCTTGCCGAACAGGGACTTGCAGATCACGGCCGTACGGGCGCCGCGCTCGCGGGCCTCGATCGCGGCGCGCAGCCCGGCGCCGCCCGCGCCGACCACGACCACGTCCCACTGCTGCCGTTCCACTTGAGCCATCTCAGAAAATCCTCGGGTCGGTGAAGGCGCCGCTGGCCAGCAGGTACACGTAGAAGTCGCACAGGGCCACGCTGATCAGGGAGGCCCACGCCAGCTGCATGTGGCGGGCGTTGAGCCGGCTGATCCAGCCCCAGAGCCGGTAGCGCACCGGGTGCTTCGAGAAGTGTTTGAGCCGGCCGCCCATGATGTGGCGGCAGGAGTGACAGGACAGGGTGTAGGCCCAGATCAGCGTGATGTTGACCAGGAACAGCAGGGTCCCGAGGCCCATGTGGCCCCAGGCGTAGTGCTCGTCGCGGAAGGTCAGCACCGTGTCGTACGTGAGGATGCCCGCGACCGGGACCGCCGTGTAGAAGAAGTACCGGTGCGCGTTCTGGAGGATCAGCGGGAAACGGGTCTCGCCGGTGTACCTCGTGTGCGGTTCGGCGACGGCGCAGGCGGGCGGTGAGGCCCAGAAGCCCCGGTAGTAGGCCTTGCGGTAGTAGTAGCAGGTCAGCCGGAAGCCGAGCGGGAAGATCAGGATCAGCAGGGCGGGGGAGAGGACCCACCAGCTGCCGAAGATCTCCCAGTTGGGCCCGCCCTTCATCGGGACGCAGTTCTCCGCGAGACACGGGGAGTAGAAGGGGGAGACGTACGGGGCCGCGTAGTAGTCGGCGTTCGCGAAGGCCCGCCAGGTCGAGTAGACGATGAAGGCGAAGAGCCCGGCCGCGGTGCCGGCGGGGGCCAGCCACCACCGGTCGGTCCGCAGGTGCCGGGCCGTGATCGCGGCCCGTGAGGCGTCGTGGACGCCGCCGGGCCGCTGCTGGGGTCGTTCCGTGCCTGTGGCCAAAGAAGACTCCGGGAGGAGTGATGAGGGGTGCCCCGGCCGGTCCGGCCGCGGACGGCCGGACCGGACGGGGCGTGGGTGGATGCGTGTCCGTGACGGGCTGCCTCAGGGGGCGTGGCGGTCGCGGGCGCCCAGGCCCTCGTCGTCGGAGTCCGTCCACAGGGAGCTGTCGTACGGGGTGTCCGGGACCGTCACCATCCGGGACGGGTCCGGACCCGCCGCCGTCGTCGACGGCTTCTGCCGGGCGGCCCGCTGTTCCAGCCGCTCGACCTTGCGCGTCAGCTCGTCCAGGTTGCGCCGTACGGCACTCAGATCGTCTTGCAGGGACATGATTTGCCCTCACTTCCGCCAGGTGCGGTGGCAACGCTCATGTGCGCCTGCGAGTGTCGCGCTTCCCGTCCCCCGTTGTGAAGGGACGTGCAGCGATTGCGGGCGCGCAGGCGCGAACCGTGCGCCCCTCCCTGCCCCCCATTGTCATCCCTCTCCCGGGGGAACGCCTCCTGTCGCGCAAGGGGGATTGGTCCGCACGGGTGGGGTTCGCGGCGTGGCGAGAGGCGGCTGCGAGGGGTGCGGCGGACCGTCTATTTCAGTGGGTTCCGGCAACCGGTGTGATCAGCTCCATATACCGCCGAACGTGATCATGCTTCCCCCACGCCCCGCCCCGGAGGTACCACCCATGTCCCAGAGAAGGCGCAGGTCCTTGGCGCTCCTGACCTCGGGAGTCCTCGCACTGCCGCTGCTCACGGGCTGCGGCGCGGGTGACGACGAGGGCGGTCAGGCCGCCGCAGGACAGGACATCGCCACGACCACCCGTGACAAGGTCGCGGACGGGGGTGTGGTGCGCTGGGCGGTGGACACGCTCCCGGGCACCCTCAACACCTTCCAGGCCGACGCGGACGCCACCACCAACAGGATCGCCGGCGCCGTCCTGCCCCAGCTCTTCGTGCTGGACGCCAAGGGGCGGCCGGTGGCCAACCCGGACTACCTGGAGAAGGCCGAGGTCATCGAGCGGGAGCCGAAGCAGGTCGTCCAGTACAAGCTGAACCAGAAGGCGGTGTGGAGCGACGGGCGCGAGATCGGCGCCGCCGACTTCGTGGCGCAGTGGCGGGCCCTGAACGGCAAGGACTCGGCGTACTGGACGGCGCGCAACGCCGGCTACGAGCGGATCGAGAAGATCGAGAAGGGCAAGACCGATCTGGAGGTCAGGGTCACCTTCAACAAGCCGTACGCCGACTGGCGCTCCCTCTTCACCCCGCTCTACCCCAAGCAGGTCACCGGTACGCCGGACGCCTTCAACGAGGGTGCCCGGGGCGCGCTGAAGATCACCGCCGGACCCTTCGGGCTGGGCGCGATCGACAAGAAGACCGGTACCGCCGCCCTGACCCGCAACGCGCGCTGGTGGGGCCGTCCGGCCAAGCTGGACACGCTCGTCCTGACGGCGGTCCCGCGGGCCGAGCGCCCGGCGGCGCTGGCCGCCGGAAAGATCGATCTGGCGGAGATCGACCGGGCCGGGGCCGACCGGATCGCACTGGCCCGCCGGGACGCGGCCGCCAAGAACGGCCCGGGCGCGGGCGGCGCCCCGGCCCACGGCCCGGGGGCCGCGCTGACGCCGGCGCAGGCCACGCTCTCGTGGGCGACCGCCTTCGGGGCGGACGAGGAGAAGGCGGCGGCGGAGACGGAGAGCCGCCAGAAGCACCTCGCCTCGGTCAAGCGGTACGCGGACGAGCAGGCGGCGCTGAAGGCCTTCACCGTACGGAAGTCCCTGGAGCCGGCCTACACCCAGCTCGCGATCAACGGGGCCTCCGGCCCGCTGGCGGACGAGCGGGTGCGCCGGGCGGTGGCCCGGGCGCTGGACCGCAAGGCGCTGGCCGAGGTCGTGCTCAAGCCGCTGGGCCTGCCCGCGAAGCCGGTCGGCAGCCACCTGGCCCTGGCCGGGCAGCGGGCGTACGCCGACAACAGCGACGCGCTCGGCGGCCAGGACACGCAAGCGGCCCAGGCCCTGTTCGCGGACGCGGGCTGGCGCAAGGGCGGCAAGATCACCGAGCCCGTGGGCGCCAAGGCGGGCCCGGAGAGCGCGCCGCAGGACGACTCGAAGACCCCGTCGGGCCCGGGCACCGGAAACGACGGGCTCTACATCGTGGGCCAGGACGACGGGGCCAACGGCGAGCCGCGGTCGGCGGCCGCCGACCGCCCGGAGGACGGCACGGTCCCGGCGGGGGCCCAGGACGGGCCGTCCCCGGTGCTGGCCCCGGCTCCCTTCGGGGCCGAGCAGCGGGCGTCCCTGCTCGCCCAGGCGGCCCAGGTCGCCCGGGCCGCCCGGGCGGAGGCCGCCGACGACGGCAAGGGGGTCCCGGCCCGCGAAGGCGACGCGGCCGACCCCGCGAAGGCCTCCCCGGCCCCGGCCCCCGCCAAGCAGCCCGTCCGCACCTCCGGAAACATGCTCGCCAAGGACGGCAAGGCGCTCAGCCTGCGCTTCGTCCTCCCGGCGGGGCCCGGCTCGGAGTCCCTGCGCACGGTCGGCGAGCGGATCGCGGGGATGCTCCGCAAGGTCGGCGTGAACACCGAGACGATCAAGGTGGCCGACGACAGCTTCTTCAAGGACCACATCGCCTCCGGCCAGTACGACCTGGCCCTGTACTCCTGGCCCGCGACGGCCTACCCGGCCACCGACGCCCGGCCCATCTTCGCGAAGCCGGAGCCGGCCGCGGACGGCTCGCTCCTCGTCGAACAGAACTACACACGGGTCGGCACCGACCACATCGACCAGTTGTTCGATCAGGCGGTCGGCGAGCTGAACGAGGAGCAGTCCCGTGAGCTGATGCGCAAGGCGGACGCCCGGATCTGGGCCGCGGCGGGCTCCATCCCGCTCTTCCAGCGCCCCGAGCTGGTGGCGGTCAAGCCGGGTCTCGCCAACGCCGGCGCCTTCGGTCTCGGCGCCCCCCGCTACCAGGACATCGGCTGGAGGAAGGCGCCGACCGCGAAGGAGAAGAAGAAGTAGCGGGGGAGAAGAAGTGGTGACAAAGCGGTGCCTGTCTGGTTGACCGCAGGGTCGCAAGCTCAGATGTGACTCAAGTCCCTTGCCCGCCGGATCACCCGGCGGGCAAGGTCGTGCATACCCGTTGACCCGCGTGAATACCGGCCGGAACGGCGGTCGGGGCACCCCACGCAACCCTCGGCCGCACTCATGCATCCGGCCTCTTGACAGACCCCCGGCAGGCGGTTCCCGCCACTCGACGTACCATGGGGTAAGGCCGTGGCAGGTTTTCGCCCGGCCGAGGCGCGCGTGCCGGACCGTACGCGACGCCATCCACGATCCCGGGAGAAGCGCCGAAGTGCCCACGCGCCACGACATCCGTAACGTCGCCATCGTCGCCCACGTCGACCATGGCAAGACGACCATCGTCGATGCCATGCTCAAGCAGGCCGGTGCCTTCGCCGCCCACCAGCACCTCGACGACCGCATGATGGACTCGAACGACCTGGAGCGTGAGAAGGGCATCACGATCCTCGCCAAGAACACGGCGGTGAAGTATCACCCCAAGGACGGCGGGGCCCCGATCACGATCAACATCATCGACACCCCCGGCCACGCCGACTTCGGTGGTGAGGTCGAGCGCGGTCTGTCGATGGTGGACGCCGTCGTTCTGCTGGTGGACGCCTCCGAGGGTCCGCTGCCCCAGACCCGCTTCGTCCTGCGCAAGGCCCTGCAGGCGAAGATGCCGGTCATCCTCTGCATCAACAAGACCGACCGCCCGGACTCCCGGATCGACGAGGTCGTCAACGAGACGTACGACCTCTTCCTGGACCTGGACGCGGACGAGGACCAGATCGAGTTCCCGATCGTCTACGCCTGCGGCCGTGACGGCGTTGCCTCGCTGACCAAGCCCGAGGACGGCACCGTCCCGGCGGACAGCACCAACCTGGAGCCGTTCTTCTCCACCATCCTGGAGCACGTCCCCGCCCCGGTGTACGACGAGGAGGCCCCCCTCCAGGCCCACGTCACCAACCTGGACGCCGACAACTTCCTCGGCCGCATCGCGCTGGTGCGCGTCGAGCAGGGCGAGCTGCGCAAGGGCCAGACCGTCGCGTGGATCAAGCGTGACGGCTCCATCTCCAACGTCCGCATCACCGAGCTGATGATGACCGAGGCGCTCACCCGCAAGCCGGCCGAGGTCGCGGGCCCGGGTGACATCTGCGCGGTCGCCGGTTTCCCCGAGATCATGATCGGCGAGACCCTGGCCGACCCGGAGAACCCGATCGCGCTCCCGCTGATCTCGGTGGACGAGCCGGCGATCTCCATGACCATCGGTACGAACACCTCCCCGATGGTCGGCCGCGGCGGCAGCGGCAAGGGCGCGGACGCCAAGTCCGCCGTCAAGGACCGCAAGGTCACCGCCCGCCAGGTCAAGGACCGTCTGGACCGCGAGCTGGTCGGTAACGTCTCGCTGCGCGTCCTGGAGACCGAGCGTCCCGACGCCTGGGAGGTCCAGGGCCGTGGTGAGCTCGCGCTCGCCATCCTGGTCGAGCAGATGCGCCGCGAGGGCTTCGAGCTGACCATCGGCAAGCCGCAGGTGGTCACGCAGGAGGTCGACGGCAAGGTGCACGAGCCGGTCGAGCGCATGACGATCGACGTCCCCGAGGAGCACATGGGTGCGGTCACGCAGCTCATGGGCGTCCGCAAGGGCCGCATGGACAACATGTCGAACCACGGCTCCGGCTGGGTCCGCATGGAGTTCGTCGTCCCGTCGCGCGGCCTCATCGGCTTCCGTACCGAGTTCCTGACGGGCACGCGCGGTACCGGTATCGCCCACTCGATCCACGAGGGCCACGAGCCGTGGTTCGGCCCGCTGGTCACCCGTAACAACGGTTCGCTGGTCGCGGACCGCGCCGGTTCGGTCACGCCTTTCGCGATGATCAACCTGCAGGAGCGCGGCGTCCTGTTCACCGACCCCGGCACCGAGGTGTACGAGGGCATGATCGTCGGCGAGAACTCGCGCTCCGACGACATGGACGTGAACATCACCAAGGAGAAGAAGCTCACCAACATGCGTGCGGCTTCCGCGGACAACACGGAGAACGTGGTGCCGCCCCGCAAGCTCTCCCTGGAGCAGTCCCTGGAGTTCTGCCGCGACGACGAGTGCGTCGAGGTGACCCCGGAGGCCGTCCGTATCCGCAAGGTCGTCCTGGACCAGAAGGACCGCTCGCGCACCGCGTCGCGCGCCAAGTCCGCCAAGTAGCAGTAGCCGTACGGCCGTTCGCCCGCGCTAGCCCGCGTTTGCTCGGGCGGCGGCCGTGGCGGTCGCCGTCGGCCACAGGGCCCTGGTAGTGCAGCAGCCCCTCCCGTCACGGAGTCCGTGACGGGAGGGGCTGTTCGCTTCTGTCAAGCGGATTTTTGCGTTCAGGTGTCCGTATACCGACCGTGACACTCCGGAAGATGGACCAACCGTCCGTTTCGCACGTGTCTGTCTCCTATCCGTTTGTCCGGATTTCGGGTTTCTGACGCGGATCGATGTTGTGAAAACGAGACCACTTAAGTGTGGTTTACGGCCTGACAGTCCCTGAGGATGGCTCCATTGAGCTCGGGTCAATGGGTCACGCGATGTGGGGATCGCGCCGACTCACGAGCACACTATGGGCAGGGAAATTGCTCGCCGTCAGGGGTGTCGGCGAGGTTTTTCTGCCCCTCAAGTCGATCAGTGGACTCATGAGGAGGAAACCCATGCGCGGTGCCAAGAGCGCCAAGTGGGTCGTGGGCGCGGTTGTCGTCGCCCTGGCCGCTACCGCCTGTGGCGGCGGTGACGGTGACAGCAAGGACAAGGGCAGCGCCAACGGTGGCGTGTTCCGGCTCGGTAGCACCGAGCCGGACACCATCGACCCGGGGCGTGCCCACGAGTCCACCGGCGTGCTGCTGGCCAACGCCCTGTTCACCGGCCTGTACGGCAACACGCCGGACGGCCTGGCCGAGCCCGCGCTCGCCGAGTCGGCGACGTCGGACGATAGCTGCACGTCCTTCACTTTCAAGATCAAGCCCGACACCAAGTTCTCCAACGGCGAGGTCGTCGACGCCGAGTCGTTCGCCCGTGGTTGGGCCCGTGCCGCGCACAAGGCGGCCGCGTCCGACGTGGCGTACCACTTCGCCGGCATCAAGGGTTACGCCGAGCTGCAGGACGGCTCCGCCAAGACCTTCTCCGGTGTCACCACGCCGGATCCGACCACCATCAAGGTGGACCTGTCCAAGGCGGACTGCGAGTTCGTCCTGAAGACGGCGCACAACGCCTACAGCCCGGTCCCGAAGGTCGCCAAGGTCGGCGAAGAGGACAAGGCGTTCGGCGAGTCCCCCATCGGCAACGGTCCGTTCAAGATGGACGGTGCGTGGGACCACAACAAGGCGATCAACCTCGTCCGCAACGACACCTACGGGCTGGAGAAGGCGTCCCTGGGCAAGGTCCAGGTCACCCTCCTCAACGACAAGACCGCGCAGCAGCTCGAGTACGACGGCTTCCAGGCCGGCACCTTCGACTACGCGCACATCCCGACGCCGATGCTGAAGACGGCCGAGGCGAAGTACAAGCCGCAGAACAAGTGGTTCGCCAAGGACACCAGCGGCATGAACTTCGTTCTGCCGATCGGTGACAACGGTCCGACGAACAACAAGGACGCCCGTCTGGCGATCTCCTACGCGATCGACCGTCAGGCCATCGCCAAGGGTGTCTTCCAGGGCTTCCAGACCCCGTCGACCACCATCGTGCCGCCGTCGTTCCCGAAGGCGTTCCAGAAGGACCTGTGCGTCTCCTGCGTCAAGCAGGACGTCGCCAAGGCCAAGGAGCACGCCGAGAAGGGCGGCCTGAAGCCGGGTACCGAGATCAAGTTCAGCTTCAACACCGGTGCGGGCCACGAAGAGTGGGTCCAGGCCATCGCGAAGCAGCTCGAGGACGTTCTCGGCGTCAAGGTCAAGCTGGACGGCAAGGACTTCCCGGGCATGCTCAAGGAGCAGCAGGGTTCCAGCGCGACCGGTATCTACCGCTTCGCGTGGGGCGCGGACTACCCGACCCCGGAGAACTTCCTGTTCCCGCTGCTGCACTCGACCTCGATGTCCAAGGACGCCGAGGGCAACGTGACCGGTGACAACCGCGTCCGTTACAACAACCCCGAGTTCGACAAGCTGATCGACACGGCCCGCGCCACCAAGGACGAGGCCGCGCGACTGGCGATGTACAAGCAGGCCGAGAAGATGGCCATGGACGACATGGCCCTCATCCCGACCTTCAACCGCTCCCAGTTCCGCCTGATGGCGACGGACAAGTTCAACGGTCTGGACGACATCAACTTCAACGAGGACCCGATCCTCGAGAAGATCTCGCTCAAGAAGTAATCGGTTCGGACGGTATATCCGTCAGGAGCGAACGTGCCGCGGCCCCCGGGTGACCGGTGGGCCGCGGCCCCGCTCGGCAGGCCGTTTTTACTTCGGCACCCCTCACATCCGCGGGCAATCCCCGCAGGCCGAGAGCCGGCCCGTTCCTTGGGCCGGAGGCCGCTGCTCCCAGAAGCGGCCAGGTAGAGAGGCAAAACATGGGAAGGTACGTCGCCCGTCGCCTCGGGCAGATGGTCATAGTCCTCATCGGCGCGACCATGGTTCTGTTCGCGTGTCTGTTCGTTCTCCCCGGCGATCCCGTGGGTTCGATCGCGGGCAGTGACAAGGCACGTGACCCCGCAGTGGTCGCGGAACTGAAGGCACGTTACGGGCTCGACAAGTCGCTGCCCGAGCAGTACGTGAACTACGTGACCAAGGTTGCGACCGGAGACCTCGGCGAGGACTTCATCCAGCGCCGCGAGGTGTCCGAAATCCTCGGTCCCAAGCTGCAGAACACCGCGAAGCTGGCCCTGCTGGCCATCGCTCTCGTCACGGTGTTCGGTATGGGCGTGGGCATCATCGCCGCGCTCTACAGATACAGCATCCTGGACATGACCACGACATTTTTTACGACCATGGCGGTCGGTTTCCCAACCTTCGTCATCGGCATGCTGCTCAAGAAGTACTTCGCCGTGGAACTCGGTTGGTTCCCCCCGATCGGCGGCGATCAGCTCAACGGCATGATCCTTCCCGCGGTCACCCTCGCCATCACGGACATCGCGTTCGTCGCCCGCCTCACCCGCGGCACGATGCTGGAGGTGCTGCGCGCGGACTACGTGAAGACGGCCGTGGCCAAGGGACTTCCGCGCCGCCGCGTGCTGTTCAAGCACGTGCTGCGCAACTCGTCCATCCCCGTGGTCACCTACCTGGGTATCTCGTTCGGTGCACTTCTCGGTGGTGCGCTCATCACTGAGGCGATCTTCAACTGGGACGGTGTCGGTCTGGCACTGGTTCAGGCGATTCAGCAGCAGAACAACCCGATCGTGATCGGCGTCGTGACATACAGCGTCGCCATCTTCGTCGTCCTCAGCCTCATCGTGGACCTGCTGTACGCGGCCCTCGACCCGCGTATCCGCCTCAGCTGACCGCCCCCAAGGAGGATTTCCTCATGTCTGAGCTCGCAACGAGCCCGGCGATCGGGGACGAGAACCCCGTGTCGTCCGCTTCGGCCCTGGCCGAACCCCGACCCAAGCAACTGAGTCAGTGGGGCGAGATCCGTCACCGCTTCGTCCAGAACAAGCTGGCCGTCGTCGGCCTCGTCATCATCTCCGCGCTGTTCCTGACCGCCATCTTCGGCGACTACCTCACCCCCTTCGACCCGGGGGCGCAGGACTTGGAGAACACCCTCGTGTCGCCCAACGGCACGCACTGGATGGGTACGGACGCCCTGGGCCGCGACATGTTCTCGCGCCTCATAGTCGGCACCCGCGTGGCCATGTTCGTCGGCCTCGCCTCGATCTTCTTCGCGGTGCTGATCGGTGTCGCCCTCGGCGCCATCGCCGGTTACTTCGCCGGCTTCGCAGACACCCTGGTCATGCGCGTCGCGGACGTCTTCCTCGCGTTCCCGCTGATGATCGGCGCCATCGTCATCATCCTGGTCACCGGCCGTGGCATCACCCCGGTGGTCATCTCGCTGGCGATCTTCTCCTGGGCCACCGTGTCCAGGCTCCTGCGCAGCTCGATCCTGTCGGTGCGCGAGATGGACTACGTCCACGCGGCCAAGGCGCTGGGCGCCAGTGGCTGGCGCGTCGTGCGGACGCACATCCTGCCCAACTCGCTGACCGCCGTGCTGGTCTACGCGACCTTCAACGTCGGCACCACGATCGTCGGCGTGGCGGCGCTCTCCTTCCTCGGCGCCGGCGTCCCCGTCGACGTCCCCGAGTGGGGCAACATGCTGGCGGCCGGACAGGGCTTCATCGGCGTCAATGACTATCTCTGGTACTTCCCGAGCCTGTTCGTCGTCGTCACCGTGCTCGGCTTCGCCTTCGTCGGCGACGGCCTGCGTGACGCGCTCGACCCGAAGCTCCGGTAGGGCCGCGCGATGCCCCGAGACAACATCAGCAAGCAGGACGAAGGTGGCGGCGTGACCACGTCGGAGATTCTCAGCGTTGCGGAGACGGGCGGCGGATCCGCCGTGCCGCTGCTGGAGGTGGACAACCTTCAGGTCGAGTTCAAGACCCGTGACGGGGTCGCCAAGGCCGTCAACGGCGTGAGCTACAGCGTCAACGCCGGCGAGACCCTCGCCGTGCTCGGCGAGTCCGGCTCCGGCAAGTCCGTCACCGCTCAGGCGATCATGGGCATCCTCGACAGCCCGCCCGGACGGGTCGCCGGCGGCGAGGTGCGCTTCCACGGCAAGGACATCCTCAAGATGTCCGACGAGGAGCGCCGCAAGCTCCGCGGCAACAAGATGGCGATGATCTTCCAGGACGCGCTGTCCTCCCTGAACCCGGTCTACTCGGTGGGCGACCAGCTCGGCGAGATGTTCCGGGTCCACCGGGGCGCGTCCAAGAAGGACGCGAAGCTCAAGGCCATCGAGCTCATGGACCGCGTGAAGATCCCCGCCGCCAAGGCGCGCGTGGGTGACTACCCGCACCAGTTCTCCGGCGGCATGCGCCAGCGCATCATGATCGCCATGGCGCTGGCCCTGGAGCCGGACCTGATCATCGCCGACGAGCCGACCACGGCTCTCGACGTGACCGTCCAGGCCCAGGTCATGGACCTGCTCGCGGAGCTCCAGCGCGAGATGAACATGGGCCTGATCCTGATCACCCACGACCTCGGCGTCGTCGCCGACGTCGCGGACAAGATCGCGGTCATGTACGCGGGCCGGATCGTCGAGACCGCTCCGGTCCACGAGATCTACAAGCGCCCGTCCCACCCGTACACCCGTGGCCTGCTGGACTCGATCCCGCGCCTGGACCAGAAGGGCCAGGAGCTCTACGCGATCAAGGGTCTGCCGCCCAACCTGCTCCGCATTCCCGCGGGTTGCGCCTTCAGCCCCCGCTGCCCCAAGGCGCAGGACATCTGCCGCACCGAGATCCCGGTGCTGCACCCGGTCACCGAGCAGGACGGCACCGAACTGCCCGGCCGCGGCAGCGCGTGCCACTTCTGGAAGGACCAGATCCATGGCTGAGCTCACCAAGAACGCCACCGAGCGCGAGCCGATCCTCCAGGTCCGTAACCTGGTCAAGCACTTCCCGCTGACCCAGGGAATCCTGTTCAAGAAGCAGGTCGGCGCGGTCAAGGCGGTCGACGGGATCTCCTTCGACCTCTACCAGGGCGAGACCCTCGGCATCGTCGGCGAGTCCGGCTGTGGCAAGTCCACGGTCGCCAAGCTCCTGATGAACCTGGAGCGCGCGACCGCCGGCGAGGTCTTCTACAAGGGCCAGGACATCAGCAAGCTGTCCGGCCGCGCCCTGAAGGCCGTGCGCCGCAACATCCAGATGGTCTTCCAGGACCCGTACACGTCGCTGAACCCGCGCATGACGGTCGGCGACATCATCGGGGAGCCTTTCGAGATCCACCCCGAGGTGGCTCCCAAGGGCTCGCGCCGGCAGAAGGTCCAGGAGCTCCTGGACGTCGTCGGTCTGAACCCGGAGTACATCAACCGGTACCCGCACCAGTTCTCCGGCGGCCAGCGCCAGCGCATCGGCATCGCCCGCGGCCTCGCCCTGCAGCCGGAGATCATCATCTGCGACGAGCCGGTCTCCGCGCTCGACGTGTCGGTGCAGGCCCAGGTCATCAACCTGATGGAGAAGCTGCAGGACGAGTTCAACCTCTCCTACCTCTTCATCGCGCACGACCTCTCGATCGTCCGGCACATCTCGGACCGCGTGGGCGTCATGTACCTGGGCAAGATGGCCGAGATCGGCTCCGACGCCGAGATCTACGAGCACCCGACCCACCCGTACACCCAGGCGCTGCTCTCGGCCGTCCCGGTCCCGGACCCGTCCGCGCGCGAGGGCCGCGAGCGGATCATCCTCACCGGTGACGTCCCGTCCCCGGCCAACCCGCCGTCGGGCTGCCGCTTCCGCACCCGCTGCTGGAAGGCCCAGGACAAGTGCTCCACCGAGGAGCCGCTGCTGGCGATCCCGGAGCGCTTCAAGGGCGTGAACACCCTGGCCGCGCACGAGTCCGCGTGCCACTTCGCCGAGGAGAAGGCCATCCTGGCCGTCTGACCGGCGCGTTCCTTTCCGACGGCTGGTCCCCGGTGCCTCACGGCGCCGGGGACCAGCCGTTTTCGTCACCGGTGCGGGGCGGTTCCGCCCCCGGGGACCGGACCCTGGGGAAACCGGTTGCGCCCCCGGGAGCAGGGGACGGAGAGTGACGGCATGACCCTCACCGTACGGCCCGCCGGGCCCGGGGACGCGGCCGACATCTGCGCCCTGCTCAATGCAGTCGACGTGATCGAGATCGGCCGCCCGGAGACCGATCTCGGCACCGTCGAGTCCGATCTCAACGCCCCCGACGTGGACCTGGCCACCGATTCCTGGCTCGCGCACCAGGACGGCCGGCTCGTCGCCTACGCCCTCGTCTGGGCGGACTCCGGCCCGGGCCGCGTCGACGGGGACCACTACGTACTGCCCGGCCACTCCGAGGCCGCCCTCCTGCTGCTGGAGCGCATGGAGGCCCGGGCCCGGGAGCTGACCGCCGGTCAGGGCGTCCTGCGACTCCAGCTCAACGTGAAGCCCACCCTCGACCTCTCCCTCCTCACCGGGCGCGGCTACCGCACCATCCGCCGCTACCAGGTCATGACCCGCTCCCTGTCCCCGGCCGCCGACCCGGCGCCGGCCCTTCCGGCCGGACTCACCCTGCGGCACTGCGCCGACGACGAGGCCGACCGCCACCGGGCCCACGCCCTGATCGAGCGGACCTTCGCCGCGCACTTCGGCCATGTGGACCGCCCGTACGAGACCTGGCTGGACCACATGGACGGCCGCAAGCTCGACTGGTCACTGGTGTGGATCGCGAGCCTGCCCGGCCACGGCGACGCGGCCGTGCTGCTCACCCGCGACGACCGTACGAGCATGGCCTGGGTCAGCCACATCGGCGTGGCCGAGGAGGTGCGCGGCCGGGGCATCGGCGGTTTCCTGCTCCGCCACTGCTTCGCCGTCTACGCGGAGCGCGGCCGGGACTCCGTGGGCCTCGGCGTGGACACCCACAACGTGACCGGCGCGCTCGCGCTGTACGAGGCGCACGGCATGGGCCTGCACTACTCGGTCGACTCGTGGGAGCTGGCATTGCACCCCCAGGGGTGACAGGGGCGTGACGCGCGGGTGCAATCGGTCCAACGAGGAGTGTGCAGGGCCCCACATAGGGTGACATTGGCCCCTAAGCGAGTCTTGGGATCCATAGGAGGCACTCCATGCGCGGAGCCACCCATGCCACGTGGGCCGCATGTGCGGTGGCCGTCGCCCTCGCGGCGACGGCCTGCGGCGGCGGTAGCGACAGCGGCGGAGGCGGCGAGGCGGGAATCGTCAGCTCCTCGTGGGGTGACCCGCAGAACCCGCTGGAGCCCGCCAACACCAATGAGGTGCAGGGCGGCAAGGTGCTCGACATGCTCTTCCGGGGCCTCAAGCGATACGACCCGAAGACGGGCGAGGCCCTCGACATGGTCGCCGAGAAGATCGAGACGACGGACAGTCAGAACTTCACCATCACGCTGAAGGACGGCTGGAAGTTCAGCAACGACGAGCCGGTCACCGCGCAGTCCTTCGTCGACGCCTGGAACTACGGCGCGGACGTGCGCAACAAGCAGAACAACTCGCCGTTCTTCTCCGACATCGTCGGTTACGCGGACGTCCACCCCGCCTCCGGTGAGCCCAAGGCCAAGACGATGTCCGGACTGGTCGTCAAGGACGACAAGACCTTCACGGTCGCCCTGAAGAACAAGTTCTCCACCTGGCCCGAGACCCTCGGCTACCAGGCCTTCTCCCCCCTGCCCAAGGCCTTCTTCACCGACCACGCCGCCTGGCTGGACAAGCCGATCGGCAACGGCCCGTACACGGTGGACTCGTACACCAAGGGCACCGGCATGAAGCTGCGCAAGTGGGACACCTACCCCGGTCCGGACAAGGCGCAGAACGGCGGTGTGGACCTGAAGGTCTACACCGACAACAACACCGCCTACACCGACCTGATCTCCGGCAACCTCGACCTCGTCGACGACATCCCGGCGCAGCAGCTGAAGAACGTCAAGAACGACCTGGGCGACCGGTACATCAACCAGCCGGCCCTCATCATCCAGACCCTCACCTTCCCGCTGTACGACCCGCAGTGGAGCAAGGAGGGGATGGAGAACGTCCGGATCGGCATTTCCCGGGCCATCAACCGCGACGAGATCACCAAGCAGATCTTCCGTGAGACCCGCACCCCGGCCAAGGACTGGACCTCCCCGGCCCTCGGCGCGGCGGGCGGCTTCTCCTCCACCGTCTGCGGCGACGCCTGCGTCTACGACCCGGCCGCGGCCAAGAAGCTCATCACGGACGCCGGCGGGCTCCCCGGCGGCAAGGTCACGCTGACCTCCAACGTGGACACCGGCTCGCACCGCGACTGGATGGACGCCGTCTGCAACAGCATCAACAACGCGCTGGGCGAGGGCCCGGTCTGCACGGTCAACCCGATCGGCACCTTCGCCGACTTCCGCAACCAGCAGAGCAGCTTCAAGCTGACCGGTCCCTTCCGTTCCGGCTGGCAGGCCGACTACCCGCTGATCCAGAACTTCCTCCAGCCCCTCTACTACACCGGGGCCTCCTCCAACTACGGGAAGTTCAGCAACGCGGACTTCGACAAGCTCGTCGACGAGGCCAACCAGGAGAGCGACCAGGCCAAGGCCGTCGCGAAGTTCCAGGACTCCGAGAAGATCCTCGCCGCGCAGATGCCGGCCATCCCGCTCTGGTACCAGAACGGCAGCGCGGGCTACGCCGAGCGGCTCTCGGACGTGGCGCTCAACCAGTTCAGCGTCCCCGTGTACGACCAGATCAAGGTCAGCTGACCCGCGTTTCGGATCGATCCTGGAGCAGTCCATGGGACGTTATGTGATCCGGCGGCTGCTCCAGATGATCCCGGTGTTCATCGGCAGCACGTTCCTGATCTTCTTCATGGTGTACGCGCTCGGTGACCCGGTCGCGGCCCTCTTCGGCGACAAGGCGCCCGACCCCGCCACCGCCGCGCGCATCCGCAAGGACCTCTTCCTCGACCAGCCCCTGTGGAAGCAGTACCTCCACTACATGGGCCAGATCTTCCAGGGCGACTTCGGCACGGCCTTCAACGGCCAGCCGGTCACCGAGCTGATGGCCAGCGCCTTCCCCGTCACCCTGCGCCTGACCCTCGTCGCGATCTTCTTCGAGATCGTCATCGGCATCACCCTCGGCGTGGTCAGCGGCCTGCGCCGCGGCAAGTCCGTCGACACCAGCGTGCTCGTGCTCACCCTCGTCGTCATCTCCGTACCGACGTTCGTGACGGGCTATCTGCTCCAGTACCTCTTCGGCGTCAAATGGGGCTGGGTACGGCCCACCGTCTCCCCGGACGCCCCCTTCAACGAGCTGATCCTCCCCGGCATGGTGCTCGCACTGGTCTCCCTCGCCTACGTCACCCGGCTCTCGCGCACCTCCATCGCCGAGAACGTCAAGGCCGACTACGTGCGCACCGCCGTCGCCAAGGGCCTGCCGCGCCGCCGGGTCGTCACCCGCCACCTGCTGCGCAACTCGCTCATCCCCGTCGTCACCTTCATCGGCACCGACATCGGCGCCCTGATGGGCGGCGCCATCGTCACCGAGCGGATCTTCAACATCCACGGCGTCGGATACCAGCTCTACCAGGGGATCCTGCGCAACAACTCCCCGACGGTGGTCGGCTTCGTGACCATCCTCGTCATCGTCTTCCTGCTGGCGAACCTGCTCGTCGACCTGCTCTACGCGGTCCTGGACCCGAGGATCCGTTATGCCTGACCCGGAGCGTCCCGAAGGGCCCGGCGGTTACGATCCCGTCGGGCCCCGTCCGCACGAGGCGGTCTCCCCGACCGGCCAGGGGGGACCCATGGATCTGGCTCTGGAGGAGGCCGAGAGCGTCGAGGGCATCGAGAAGGACGGCCCGCCGGGCGGGACCGGCCCCGGCGAGAAGCCCCGCTCCCTGTGGTCCGACGCCTGGCACCAGCTGCGCCGCAACCCCGTCTTCGTCATCTCCTCGCTGATGATCCTCTTCCTCGTGATCATCTCGATCTGGCCGCAGCTCATCGCGAGCGGCGACCCGCTGCAGTGCGACCTGTCCAAGTCGCAGCAGGGCTCCTCCCCGGGCCACCCCTTCGGCTACGACACCCAGGGCTGCGACGTGTACACCCGTACCGTCTACGGGGCCCGCGCCTCCATCACCGTGGGCGTCTGCGCCACCTTCGGCGCCGCCCTGCTCGGCTCGCTGCTCGGCGGGCTCGCCGGGTTCTTCGGCGGCTGGGGCGACGCGCTGCTCTCGCGGGTCGCCGACATCTTCTTCGGCATCCCCGTCGTCCTCGGCGGCCTGGTCTTCCTGTCCGTCGTCACCAGCACCACCGTCTGGCCGGTGGTCGGCTTCATCGTGCTCCTCGGCTGGCCGCAGATCGCCCGCATCGGCCGCGGCTCCGTCATCACCGCCAAACAGAACGACTACGTCCAGGCGGCCCGGGCCCTCGGCGCCGGCAACGGCCGGATGATGCTCCGGCACGTGGCGCCCAACGCCATCGCCCCGGTCATCGTCGTCGCCACCATCGCGCTCGGCACCTACATCGCCCTGGAGGCCACTCTGTCCTTCCTCGGCGTCGGCCTGCGCCCGCCCACCGTCTCCTGGGGCATCGACATCTCCAACGCGGCCTCGCAGATCCGCAACGCTCCGCACATGCTGCTCTGGCCGGCCGGCGCGCTGAGCCTGACCGTGCTCGCCTTCATCATGCTCGGCGACGCGGTGCGCGACGCCCTCGACCCCAAGCTGCGCTGAGGAGCCCCGCACATGCTGCTCGAAGTCCGCGACCTGCACGTGGAATTCAAGACGCGCGACGGAGTCGCCAAGGCCGTCAACGGCGTCAACTACTCGGTGGCCGAGGGGGAGACGCTCGCCGTGCTCGGCGAGTCGGGCTCCGGCAAGTCGGTCACCGCCCAGGCCGTGATGGGCATCCTCGACGTGCCGCCGGGCCGGATCGCGGGCGGCGAGATCCTCTTCAAGGGCAAGGACCTCCTCACGATGAAGGAGGAGCAGCGGCGCAAGATCCGCGGCGCCGAGATGGCGATGATCTTCCAGGACGCCCTCTCCTCCCTGAACCCGGTCCTGAGCGTGGGCGCACAGCTCGCCGAGATGTACGAGGTGCACCGCGGGATGTCCCGCAAGGACGCCAAGGGCAAGGCCGTCGAGCTGATGGACCGGGTCAAGATCCCGGCGGCGAAGGAGCGGGTGGGGGACTACCCGCACCAGTTCTCGGGCGGCATGCGCCAGCGCATCATGATCGCGATGGCGCTGGCCCTGGAGCCCTCGCTGATCATCGCGGACGAGCCGACGACGGCCCTGGACGTCACCGTCCAGGCCCAGGTGATGGATCTGCTCGCCGAGCTCCAGCGGGAGCTGAACATGGGCCTCATCCTGATCACCCACGACCTGGGCGTGGTCGCGGACGTGGCCGACAAGATCGCGGTCATGTACGCGGGCCGGATCGTCGAGGCGGCCCCCGTCCACGAGATCTACAAGGCGCCCGCGCACCCGTACACGCGCGGCCTGCTGGACTCGATCCCGCGCCTGGACCAGAAGGGCCAGGAGCTGTACGCCATCAAGGGCCTGCCGCCGAACCTGGTGGCCATCCCGCCGGGCTGCGCCTTCAACCCGCGCTGCCCGATGGCGCAGGCGGTGTGCCGCACCGACGTTCCGCCGCTGTACCGGGTGACCGAGTCCCCGGTGGAGCGGACCAGCGCCTGCCACTTCTGGAAGGAGTGCCTCCATGGCTGAGCCCCTGCTGGAAGTGAAGGACCTGGTCAAGCACTACCCGCTGACCCGGGGCATCGTCTTCCGCAAGCAGGTCGGCGCGGTCAAGGCGGTCGACGGGGTCTCCTTCGACCTGCGCGCCGGCGAGACGCTCGGCATCGTGGGCGAGTCCGGCTGCGGGAAGTCCACCGTGGCCAAGATGCTGGTCAATCTGGAGCGGCCGACGGCGGGCGCGATCTCGTACAAGGGCGAGGACATCACCAAGCTGTCGGGGCGCGCCCTGAAGGCCGTGCGCCGCAACATCCAGATGGTCTTCCAGGACCCGTACACGTCGCTGAACCCGCGCATGACGGTCGGCGACATCATCGGGGAGCCCTACGAGATCCACCCCGAGGTGGCTCCCAAGGGCTCGCGCCGGCGACGCGTCCAGGAACTCCTGGACGTCGTCGGCCTGAACCCGGAGTACATCAACCGGTACCCGCACCAGTTCTCCGGCGGCCAGCGCCAGCGCATCGGCATCGCCCGCGGCCTCGCCCTGCAGCCCGAGATCATCGTCGCCGACGAGCCCGTCTCGGCGCTGGACGTCTCCGTCCAGGCCCAGGTGATCAACCTGCTGGACCGGCTGCAGAGCGACTTCGACCTGTCCTACGTCTTCATCGCGCACGACCTCTCGATCGTCCGGCACATCTCCGACCGGGTCGGCGTCATGTACCTGGGCCGGATCGTCGAGATCGGCACCGACCGCCAGATCTACGACCACCCGACCCACCCGTACACCCAGGCGCTGCTCTCGGCCGTCCCGGTCCCGGACCCGGAGGCCCGCGCCCACCGCGAGCGGATCATCCTCACCGGCGACGTGCCGTCCCCGGCCAACCCGCCCTCGGGCTGCCCCTTCCGCACCCGCTGCTGGAAGGCCGAGCCCCGCTGCACGGCGGAGGTCCCGCTGCTCGCGGTCCCCGAGGTCTTCCCCTCGGGCCCGGCGGCGCACCCGTCGGCCTGCCACTTCGCGGCGGAGAAGCAGGTGGTCCCGCCGTCGGACCAGCCGCCCCCGCCGCCGCCCCCGCCGCCCCCGTCCCCGCCGCCGGCGGATCCGCTGACGAAGGAGTAGCCGCAGACCGATCATTTCCGGCCACCGCTGTGTGCCGGGTGGGGAAACGGCAGGCACCCCCGGCAACTCCGTTTACACGGGGGCAACTTGACCGTTTCTGCCCCGAGATCTGGGGCATGCAACCTGGATGCCGTGCGGCCGTGCGGGTGCCGACAGCCGGCCGGGGAGGCGTACAGCCTCGCCGGCCGGCCTCCCCGTGACCCCACTCATGCGCGGCATGCGCCCCTCGTGCTGCCGGATTTCGATCGATGCGCTGGTACGGATAGTTATGATCCGTAGCGCACGGTGGGTATGACTCCTGCCGAGCACGAATACGCGTACCGATGTCCGCTCGACGTGGAGGTGAAACGCCGTGGCACTCTCGATCTCCGCCGTGGTGCTGCTGGCGATCATCGTCTTCCTGCTGGTCCGAAGGGCGGGCCTGAAGGCGGGACATGCGGTGGTCTGCGTACTGCTCGGCTTCTACCTGGCGAGTTCCACCATCGCCCCGACCCTCAGCCAGCTCACCTCGAACGTGGCGAGCATGATCAGTGGCCTCAAGTTCTAGGCCTCGCCTCGTAGGCTAGGCCCCATGAACGGTCTTCCCGCCCGTCGTCTGCTCCTCGTGCACGCGCACCCCGACGACGAGTCGATCAACAACGGCGTCACCATGGCCAAGTACGCGGCCGAGGGCGCCCACGTCGCGTTGGTGACCTGCACCCTGGGCGAGGAGGGTGAGGTCATCCCGCCCGGGCTCGCCCACCTGGCGGCCGACCGCGACGACACCCTCGGCGCCCACCGCGTCGGCGAGCTCGCCGCGGCCATGGCGGAACTGGGCGTCCACGACCACCGGTTCCTCGGCGGCCCCGGCCGCTTCCGGGACTCCGGGATGATGGGCGCCCCGCAGAACCACCGCCCGCAGGCCTTCTGGTCCGCCGACGTGGACGAGGCCGCCGCGTACCTCGTGGAGATCATCCGGGAACTGCGGCCGCAGGTGCTCGTCACCTACGACCCGGACGGCGGATACGGGCACCCCGACCACATCCAGGCCCACCGGGTCGCCATGCGCGCCGCCGAACTGGCGGCGGAGACCGCGTACCGGCGCGACCTCGGCGCGCCCCACACGGTCGGGAAGATCTACTGGAACCGCGTCCCGCGCTCGGTGGTCGAGGAGGGCTTCGCCCGGCTGCGCGCCGCCGGGGGCGAGATGCCCTTCCCCGCGGTGGGCTCGCCCGGGGACGTGCCGGGGGTCGTCGCCGACGAGCGGATCACCACCGAGATCGACGCCAAGGACACCTTCGTGGCGGCGAAGGCGGCCGCCATGCGGGCCCACGCCACCCAGATCGCCGTGGACGGGCCCTTCTTCGCCCTCTCCAACGACCTGGCACAGCCGCTGTTCACCCGCGAGTACTACGAACTGGTCGAGGGTCGGCCGGGCGCCCCGGCGGGCGAACGCGAACACGACCTCTTCGCGGGGGTGGAGGCATGAGCGGCACGGCCACGGCCGGACGGATCGCCGGCTGCCTGGGCATGCTGGTCGCCGGTGCGCTGACCGGCGCGGCCGGCTTGCTGGTGGTCGGCCTCTGGTTCCCCGGCGGTCTGCTGCTCGCCCTGCTGGCCGTCTTCGGGCTGTTCCTCGGCGGGCGGATCGCCCTCGGGACCGGCTTCGGAGTGGGCGGCGCCGCGGCCGGCTGGTTCCTCTCGTACGTGATGCTCAGCATTCCGCGCCCCGAGGGGGACTTCCTCCTCGCTTCGTCCGGAATCGGCGTATATGTCTACCTTTTGGGTGGAACCGTTCTCGCTGTGATGTGTGCCACGATGCGCGGTCCGCTGGATCGGCCGGTTTCGGTCTCCCGGCCTGCCAAGTGACGTGGTGTCGGACCTCGTAGGGAGGTTCGCCGAGGGGCCGCGCCGGTGCCCGCCGGGCGCTTCAGGGGGGTTTGACGGGCTCTATCAGGAACCCCTGATTCCCGCCAGTCAGTTGCGTGCGGGCGACGGCCAGTATGGTGGACGGGCCGCCGAGCTGCCCGCGCACGGTATGACGGGCGGCGGAGCCAACCGGGAGAACCTGCCTTGAGTCGTGAAACCGACAGTTCGTCCTCCGGGCCCAAGGGGCACGGTGGAGCCGCTTACCCCTCGGGTACACCGCCGTACGGAACCGGCCAGTACCCGTCCACGGACGCTGCGGCGACCGCTCCGGAGGAGAACGCTGTGACCTCGAAGCCGTCCACGCCCGATTCCGACGGGCCCAAGACCGAGACCACCCTGACGACCCGGATCCGGATCAACATCCCGGGTTCGCGGCCGATCCCGCCGGTGGTCGTGCGCAAGGCGATGGGCACCAACTCCGGCTCGGCCGGTGCCGGGGAGCGGAGCGCGCCGGAGCCGGCGCCCGAGCAGGCCTCCCCGCCGCCCGCGCAGCGGCGCGGGCCGCAGCCGACCCGTATCGAGGCCGCCCCGGAGCCGGCCGGCGCCCAGGCGCCGCCGCCCGCCCCGGCCGCCGAACCCGAGGAGGCGGCCAGCAACTGGTTCGCCCCCCGCAAGCCGGCCGCCCAGGCACCCGGACCGGCCCCCGCCGCGGCACAGATGCCGCCGGCCGCGGCCGCCCCGCCGCTCGCGCAGCGGCCGTTGCCCACCCGGACGCCGTCCCCGACGCCGACTCCGACGCCCATGCCGCCGCCGGCCGGGCCCGGCGCGGGCTTCGCCCCGCCGCAGCACACCCAGGCTCCGCCGCCCGGACCGGACGCTGCCTTCGCGCCGCAGCGCACCCCGCCGCCCGTCGCGGACTACGGCCAGGGATACGCCCAGGCCCCCGCAGCCCCGATGCCCGGCGGCCCGGGTGTCGGGACGACCCAGGGCTTCCCCGCGTACGGGGGCGACCAGGGCGACGGCGGCCCCGTCACCGAGGCGTTCCCGGCCTACGGCGGCGGCCCCGCCGGACCCACCGGCGGCCCCGGCTTCGGCACCGGCCCCGTCGGCGGCCCGGCCGGCGCGGCCGCCTTCGACGAGGCTCCGCAGTGGCCCGGCCCCGACCTGGACGGCCCGCTGCCGCCCCCGGTACCGGCCCCCGCCCCGGCCGCCTCCCGCCCCGCTGCCGCGCAGCCCAAGGCCACCGGCAAGGCCGCAGGCAAGCCCGCCGGCAAGCCCGCCAAGAAGGGCCGCTCCAAGCTGGTCCTGCTCGGCGGCGGTGTCATCGCCCTCATCGGCGTGGCCTACGGCGCCGGGCTGCTCCTGAACCACTCCGACGTCCCCAAGGGCACCACCGTCCTCGGCGTCGACATCAGCGGCAGCCGCGACGAGGCCGTCTCCAAGCTCCAGACGGCCTTCGGCACCCGCGCCGCCGCCCCGATCCAGCTCAGCGTCGGCGGCAAGCCGGTCGAGCTGAAGCCCGAGAAGGCCGGCCTGACGCTGGACGCCCAGACCACCGTCCGCAACGCGGCCGGCAGCGACTACAACCCGATCACGGTCATCGGCTCGCTCCTCGGCAACGAGCGGGTCGCCGACCCCGTGATGCCGACCGACGAGGAGAAGCTCCAGGTCGCGCTGCAGGAGCTCGCGGGCACCTCCGGTACGGCCACCGAGGGCACGATCAAGTTCGACACCGGCAAGGCCGTCGCCGTCCCCGGTACCCCCGGCACCACCCTCGACGTGGACGCCTCCGTCCAGCTGGTGGCCAAGACCTTCAAGGACCAGGTCGCCACCGGCAAGGCGGCCGTGGCCGAACTGCCGACCACCGCCAAGGCGCCGGCCATCGGCCAGGCCGAACTGGACCGGGCCATGAAGGAGTTCGCCGAGCCCGCGATGTCCGCGAACGCCACGGTCAAGGTGGGTGCCAAGTCCATCGCCTTCGGCGCCAGGTCCCTGCCCAAGATCCTCAGCATGCAGCCCGTCGACGGCCGCCTGACCGAGAAGTTCGACCTGGAGGCGCTCAAGGCGACCTACGGGAACACCTTCGACGGGATCCTGATCACCCGCGGCACCGGCGAGAAGACGGCCGTCACCCCGCAGGACATCGCCGGCGCCCTCGGCAAGGCCCTGCGCGGCAAGACCACCGCCGAGCGCACCGTGGTCGTCGACACCAACCCGAACTAGCCCGTCCCGTTCCCTCCGGATCGGCCGACCGGTGCCCCCGCCCGTACCCCGGGCGGGGGCACTGTCATGTCCGCCGCATGACATCTGTCATCCGGCACACACGACGCCCGACACTGCCGAGCGGAACCCCGTACGGGCGAAGCTCTCTCCATGACGACGACCGCGACACGCACCGCGAAGCCCGCCACCGACCGCGTGGTCAGCTTCGAGAACGTGACCAAGAGCTACGGCACGGTCCGGGCGGTCGACGGCCTCTCCCTCACGCTCCACCCGGGCGAGACCGTCGCGCTCCTCGGCCCCAACGGCGCCGGCAAGTCCTCCACCCTCGACCTCCTCCTCGGCCTGCGCCCCGCCGACTCCGGCACCGTCCGGATCTTCGGCACCACCCCGCGCGAGGCCGTCGCCGCCGGCCGGGTCGGCGCGATGCTGCAGAGCGGCGGCCTGATGGAGGAGGTGACCGTACGGGAGATCGTCGCCCTCGGCTGCGCCCTGCACCCGCGGCCGCACCCGGTCGACCAGGTGCTCTCCCGGGCCGGCGTCGACAAGATCGCCGACCGCCGGGTCGACAAGCTCTCCGGCGGCCAGGAGCAGCGTGTGCGCTTCGCGCTCGCCACGGCCGGCGACAACGACCTGATCGTGCTCGACGAGCCGACCACCGGCATGGACGTCACCGCCCGCCAGTCCTTCTGGGCCACCATGCGGGAACAGGCCGACCAGGGCCGTACGGTCCTCTTCGCCACCCACTACCTGGAAGAGGCCGACGCGATCGCCGACCGGGTCCTGGTGCTCGGCAAGGGCCGGCTGCTCGCGGACGGCACCGCCGCGGAGATCAAGGCCAAGGCCGGGGCCCGGAAGATCTCCTTCGACCTGAGCGACCCCGCCGACGGCGCGATCGGCCGGCTGCGCGCGCTGCCCTTCCTGACGGCCTTCGAGCACCACGGCGACACCGTCCGCATCCAGTCCCGCGACGCCGACGCCACCGTCCACGCCGTGTACGCGCTCGGGCTGTACCCCCGCAATCTGGAGGTCGCGGGCCTCGGCCTGGAACAGGCCTTCATCGCCCTCACCGAGGCCGAGGAGGCCACCCAGTGAACGCCCTCATCAAGCTGGAGATCGTCCGTGCCCTGCGGAACAAGAAGTACCTCTTCTTCACGATCATGTACCCGGCCGCGCTGTTCCTGATGCTCGGCGGAACCCTCGACGGCACCACCAGGGTCATGGGCACCGAACTGACCATGCCCGCCTTCTACATGGTCGCCATGGCCTCCTTCGGCGCCCTGACCGCCGTCCTGATGGGCAACAGCGAACGCATCGCCAAGGAACGGGAGAAGGGCTGGGTCCGCCAGCTGCGCCTCACCGCCCTCCCCGGCCGCGGCTACGTCCTCGCCAAGACGGCGGGCGCCGGAGTGCTCTCGCTCCCCGCCATCCTGGTCGTCTTCGCGGTGGCGGCCGCCGTGAAGGGCGTACGGTTCGAGGCCTGGCAGTGGCTCGCCCTCACCGGCTCGATCTGGGCCGGCAGCCTCGTCTTCGCGGCCCTCGGCGTCGCCCTCGGATACCTGGCCAGCGGGGACAACGTCCGCCCCATCACGATGCTCGTCTACTTCGCGCTGTCGATCCTCGGCGGCCTGTGGATGCCCACCGCGAACTTCCCGCAGTGGCTCCAGAACATCTGCGAGTGGCTCCCCACCCACGCCTACGCGGGCCTGGGCCAGGCCATCGAGCTCGGTGGCGCCCCCCGGGCCGGGGACGTCGCGCTCCTCGCGGTGTACTTCGTACTGTTCACCGGTGCGGCCGCCTGGCTGTACCGCAAGGACTCACTGAAGGCATGAAACCCGTGGCGCTGACGAAGGAAGGCGAGGACCGGGACTTCCTGGAGATCGCCAAGCAGCCGGAGAACCGCCACCAGAAGATGGTGAAGATGCTCTGGATCAGCATCTGGCTCTTCTACCTGAGCGCCCCCGTCGCCGACCTGGCCGACGGCGGGCACAGCCCCGGCGCCCGGGTGCTCGGCGGCCTGGGCCTCGCGGTCTTCGTCGCCTGGTACCTGGTGCTGGTCTTCCGCACCGCCCGCCCGATGCCGGTCCGCCGGGTGCTGTTCTCCCTGGCGGTGCTCTCCGCCGAGGCCATGGTCCTGTCGCTGGCCCTGGGCCGCGAATGGCTCGTCCTCTTCGTCTACGTGGCCATCTCCTCCGGAGCCGCGCTGCCGGCCCGGTACTCCCGCTGGACCGTCCTCGGCACCACCGCCCTGCTCGCGGTCACGGCGAACGCGGTCCCGGACGGCACCGCCTACCTGGCGGGGCTGCTGATCCCGGCCCTCATGGGCGGCTACGCGATGGTCGGAGTCCGGGCGATGATCCGCACCACGATGGAGCTGCGCGAAGCCCGGGCCACCGTGGCCCAGCTCGCGGCCAACGAGGAACGGCTGCGGATGGCCCGGGACCTGCACGACCTGCTGGGGCACTCGCTGTCGCTGATCACGCTGAAGAGCGAGCTGGCGGGCCGGATGCTGCCCGGGCAGCCGGAGGCGGCCGCCCAGCAGGTCGCCGACATCGAGCAGGTCAGCCGGCAGGCGCTGGTCGACGTACGCGAAGCGGTGAGCGGCTACCGGCGGCCCACCCTCCCCGGCGAACTCGCCGGCGCGCGCACGGCCCTGGCCGCGGCGGGCGTCCTGGCCGAGCTCCCGGCGCCCCCGGCCGACGACCTTCCCGAGGCGGCGGAATCGGCCCTGGCCTGGTCCCTGCGCGAAGCGGTGACGAACGTGGTGCGGCACAGCGGCGCGAAGCGCTGCCGGGTCACGCTGGAGACCAGCCAGACCCTCGACGGGCCGGTACTGGAACTGACCGTCACGGACGACGGCGCGAGCGGCGGCCAGAGCGGCCCCGGCAACGGTCTGACCGGCCTGACGGAACGTCTGGAGGCCCTCGGCGGCACCCTGTCGGCAGGCCCCGCCGGCCGGGCCGGCTTCGCCCTCACGGCCCGAGTCCCCCTAGGATCGAGCACATGACCTCACGTCCCATCCGCATCCTCCTGGCGGAGGACCAGTCGATGGTCCGCGAGGCCCTCGCCGCGCTGCTCGGCCTGGAACCCGACATCGAGGTACGGGTCCAGGTGGCCCGCGGCGACGAGGTGCTGGCGGCGGCCCGCGCGCACGACGTGAACGTGGCCCTGCTGGACATCGAGATGCCGGGCATGACGGGCATCGAGGCGGCGGCCGCCCTGCACGCCGAACTCCCCGCCCTGCGGATCGTCATCCTGACCACCTTCGGCCGCCCCGGCTACCTCCGCGGCACGATGGAGGCGGGCGCCTCCGCCTTCCTGGTCAAGGACGCCCCGGCCGCGCAGCTGGCGGCCGCCGTACGCAAGGTCCTCCAGGGGGAGCGGGTCATCGACCCCACCCTGGCCGCGGCCGCCCTCGCGGAGGGTGCGAACCCGCTGACCGACCGCGAACGGGAGGTCCTGCGGGAGGCGGAGAGCGGCGCGACCAACGCGGAACTCGCGGCGCGGCTCCACCTGTCCCAGGGCACGGTCCGCAACTACCTCTCGACGGCGATCCAGAAACTGGCGGCCCGCAACCGCGCGGAGGCCGTGCGCGTGGCCCGCGAAAAGGGCTGGCTCTAGCCAACCCAGCCCCGCCGGCGTTTGAGGCGCGGTCCGGGCGGAGCCCGGTGCCCGGCGGAGCCGGGTTCCCCGGGGCTCCGCCCCAGACCCCGCGCCTCAGACGCCGGCGGGGCTGAATGTGGCCCAGGCGAGCCTGAACGAGGTCAGTTCAGGAGGGCGCGGGCCGAGACGGCTTCCGCACGGATGCGGGCCGCCGCATCGGCGTCCACCGCGGAGACCACCCCGGCGTACGCGTCGAGCTCGGCCGCCCCCTCCTGGAAGGAGCCCCGCTCCACCAGCAGCCGCGCCCGCTCGTACCGCAGCGCCGCCGGATGCGACGGCAGCAGCAGCGACAGCTCCACCGCCCACAGGGCCACCCCCGACTGCTCCGGGCGGGCCGAGGCCCAGGCCCGGATGTTCGCCAGGATCCGCTGCACGATGTCCAGCGTCCGGGCGGGCTCGCGCGGCCCCGACGCCAGCTCCGCCGGCCCGGTGCCCAGCGACGCGCCGCCCGCGAACGGGTCCACCACCACGCCCTCCTCCGGGTCCCCGAAGCCCACCACGAAGTGCCCCGGCAGCCCCAGCCCGTACACCGGCGCCCCGGCCCGCCGGGCGACCTCCAGCCACACCACCGACAGCAGGATCGGCAGCCCGCGCCGCCGCCTCAGGACCTCGTGCAGCAGCGAGGACGACAGCCGGTCGTAGTCCGCCGGGGTGCCGTGGAACCCGAGGCGCCCGCCCAGCAGTTCCGTCACCGCGGACGCCCACGCCCGCCCGCCGCGCAGCCCGTACGGCAGCATCCCGGCCAGCCGGTCCAGCTCGATCTGCGCCCGGTCCATGGCGCGTTCGTCCAGCTCCGGGTCCCCCTCGGTGGCCAGCAGCAGGCACAGCAGCGCCAGGTCGGGCCGCTCCGCCCGGGCCTCGGCCGCGAACTGCTCCCGCCAGGCCGCCGGACTCACGAGGCCGCCCGGTAGTGGTGGTACGTGTGGTGCGTGGCGAAACCCAGCCCGCCGTACAGCGCCAGCGCCCCCGGATTGTCCGTCTCGACCTGGAGCCAGGCCGCCGAAGCGCCCTCCTCCAGCGCCCGCCGGGCCAGCGCGGCCATCACCGCCGTCGCCAGGCCCTCCCGCCGGTGGGCGGGATCCACGGTCACCGCCGCGAAGCCGGCCCACCGCCCGTCCACCACGCAGCGCCCGATGGCCCGGCCCCCCGGCAGCGCCGCGAACCACACCGACGGCCCTTCCACCAGCATCCGCCGGGCCAGGTCCGGGTCGCTCACCTTCCCGTAGCGCCCGAGCCACTCCTCGTCCGGGGCCCGGGTCAGGCGTACGGCCCCGGCCGCGGGCGCGTCCACGTCGCCCACCGGCGCCAGCGCCCCGATCCGTACCTCCGCCGACACCTCGTTCACCCAGCCGCGCCGCTCCAGCTCCGCGCCGAGCACCTCCTGGGTGCCGGCGGCCCCCGTCGCGACCTGCACATAGGCCGGAAGCGACCGCTCCGCGTACCAGGAGGTCACTCGCGCGAGTGCATCGTCCAGCGGTATCCCCGGGTCGCCGAGCGGCAGCACGGAATTGGCCCGCCGGGTGAATCCGGCGGCCGCCCGCAGCGTCCACCCGCCCAGCTGCTCGCTCTCCAGCGGCTGCCAGGCCCGCGCGGCGACCCGCGAGAGCTCCTCGAAGGAGGCCGCGGGACCCCGGCGCCGGGCCGGCGCCGGAGGCACGATCTTGCCCGCCACCAGCGAGGATTCCGAGATGCGGACGGATTGTCCGTCCTTCTTTGTGATCAGCAGCACACCCTGGTCCCAGGATGTGAGAACCCCGACCGTGTCCGTGAACTCGGGTGATCCGCTCACTACGGCCTCCACCCGTCGTACAGAGACTCGTTTACCCACGTCAGCCGGGGTAATACGGACCTCCAGCAGTCCACCGGCAGTGATTTCCACAGCTCTGTCCGCCCCTCCTGTTCGGATCGTGCCCGGGAACGGAGATACTAGGTGCGGGCATCGACGACGCCGCGCTCCCGCGCGATATGGAAAGCCCTACCGAGGAGGAACGAGAGCGTGACCTACGTCATCGCGGAGCCTTGTGTCGACGTCAAGGACAAGGCATGCATCGAAGAGTGCCCCGTCGACTGCATCTACGAGGGCCAGCGGTCCTTGTACATCCACCCGGACGAGTGCGTCGACTGTGGTGCGTGTGAGCCGGTCTGCCCGGTCGAGGCCATCTTCTACGAGGACGACACTCCGGAGGAGTGGAAGGACTACTACAAGGCGAACGTCGAGTTCTTCGACGAGCTCGGTTCGCCCGGTGGTGCCTCCAAGCTGGGCCTGATCGAGCGCGATCACCCCTTCGTCGCGGCGCTGCCCGCCGGTATCAACGGCGAGCACTGACTTTTCAGGCAGACGCGCCCCTCGGTCCCGTACGGCCTTCCCGCCGCACGGGACCGACGTGTTTCCCGACCCGCACACACCAGCACTCAGAGAGAGCAGAGACCACCGTGGCCGCAGTATCCGACCGTCTTCCCGCCTTCCCCTGGGACAAGCTGGAGCCCTACAAGGCCACGGCGGCGGCCCACGCGGACGGCATCGTCGACCTGTCGGTCGGCACGCCCGTGGACCCGGTCCCGCAGCTGATCCAGCGCGCCCTGATCGAGGCCGCCGACTCCCCGGGCTACCCGACCGTGTGGGGCACCGTCGCCCTGCGCGACGCGATCACCGGCTGGGTGCGCGGCCGCCTCGGCGCGAGCGCCGCCGAACACCGCAACGTCCTGCCGGTCGTCGGCTCCAAGGAGCTGGTGGCCTGGCTGCCGACCCAGCTGGGCCTGGGCGCCGGGGACAAGGTCGCCTACCCCCGGCTCGCCTACCCCACGTACGAGGTCGGCGCGCGGCTGTGCGGCGCCGAGGCCGTCGTGTACGACGACCCCACCGAGCTCGACCCGGCCGGTGTGAAGCTGCTGTGGCTCAATTCCCCTTCCAACCCCACCGGCAAGGTCCTGGCCAAGGAGGACCTCGTCCGGATCGTGGCCTGGGCGCGCGAGCACGGGATCCTGCTCTTCAGCGACGAGTGCTACCTGGAGCTGGGCTGGGAGGCCGAGCCCGTCTCCGTCCTCCACGACGACGTCTGCGGAGGCTCGTACGAGGGCATCGTGGCCGTCCACTCCCTCTCCAAGCGCTCCAACCTGGCGGGCTACCGGGCGGCCTTCGTCGCCGGTGACGCGGACGTGCTCGGCGAGCTGCTGGAGATCCGCAAGCACGGCGGCATGATGACCCCCGCCCCGGTGCAGGCGGCCACCGTCGCCGCCCTCGGCGACGACACCCACGTCGAGGAGCAGCGCGAGCGCTACGCGGCCCGCCGCGCGGCACTGCGTACGGCCCTGGAGGCGCACGGCTTCCGGGTCGAGCACAGCGAGGCGAGCCTGTACCTGTGGGTGACCCGCGACGAGCCCTGCTGGGACACCGTCGCCCACCTCGCGGGCCTGGGCATCCTGGTCGCGCCGGGCGACTTCTACGGCGAGGCGGGAGCGCGGTTCGTGCGCGTCGCCTTCACCGCCACCGACGAGCGGGTCGAGGCGGCGGTCAAGCGCCTCGGCTGACCTCCGGGTTCCACTACGAAAACGCCCGAGGGGGCCGGGAGTTCGCACTCCCGGCCCCCTCGGCGGTTCCTGCGGCGTCAGCCGCCCAGCGGCAGACCGCCCGGCAGACCGCCCGGCAGACCGCCCGGCAGGACACCGGACGTCGGCAGCGAGGACGTCGGCAGCGAGGACACCGGCAGCTCCTGCGCCGTGGGGAGCCCGCCGAGCAGGCCCTGCGCGGTGCCGGCCACCTCGGAGGCGGGGGCCGGCAGGGCCTTGGTGGCGCTGCCGGCGGTGTCGACGGCACCCGTGGCAGCGTCCGCCGTCGCGGCGGTGTCCGTGGCGGTGAGCTGGCCCAGCTGCGGCACGGACTCCAGACCGGCGGCGCTGGCCGCGCCGGCCGCACCGACCACGGGCGCTGCCCCGGCTGCGATCAGCAGCGCGGCACGGGCGATCCGGCGGGTCAGGGGGAGAGACATGTTGCTCCTAAGCGGTAGCGGCTGAGTACGCCGTCCTAACCGCTCCGGGGGCGGGTGGAGTTGCGGTGCCAGTGGGTAAAGGATCGGTAACGCATCGTTTAATCGGCTTCCGGGAAAAGCGCATTGGATGCACGCCGACCAGGGCTTCCGTCCGTTTCCGGGATCCGTGGCCCGCTACACGGATCCCCCCGCAGGAGTGATCACTCGTACGTGAGCCCGGGCGCCCCCGGCGTGTGCCCCGCCGCCGAGCGGATCAGCGGGCCATGAAGATCCGTACCTCGCCCGGGCCCGCGTAGTGGAGGTCCTTGGCACCGTCCTTGGTCCCCGCGCCGGCCTTGTCCTGCCACCGTCCCCGGTCCTTGCCCGCGATCCAGCCGTGCCGGTCGTACGACACCCGGGAGATGCCCATCGCCTTCGCGTTGGCCACCGCCCAGTGGGCCATGGCCCGGCTGCGGCGGACCGCGGCCTCATCGCCGGCCTTCTTCTCCGTCAGGGTGACCTCGGCCTCCGGGGCCGTCCGGCCCCCGCCGGCGTTCCGGCCGGCCTGGCCGCCCTGCGGGGACATGGTGTGCATCCCGTCCTTGCCGAAGATCCGGACCAGGTCGGCCCGTACCCGCTCCGGGTCGCCCGGCCCGGTGGGCGCGGGTCCGCCGCAGTTCAGGGTGCCCCCGCCGGCGAAGGCCGCCGTCAGCACGGTCGCGTCGGGCTCGTGCTTCGCGTACGCCTGCGGGAACCCGCTGCGCTGCACCTTCTGCGCGGCCACCGTCAGCGGCAGGCGCGAGTACCCCGGCACGTCGACGAGGTGGTCGTAGAAGATCCCGGCCGAGTAGACCGGGTCCGTGATCTGCTCCGGAGTGCCCCAGCCCATCGACGGCCGCTGCTGGAAGAGGCCGAGCGAGTCCCGGTCGCCGTGATCGAGATTGCGCAGCGCGGACTCCTGCATGGCGGTCGCCAGCGCGATGGTCACCGCCCGGTCGGGCAGGCCCTTGGCGACACCGACGGCGGCTATCGTCGCCGCGTTGGCCGCCTGCTCCGGCGACATTTCGTACGTTTCAGAGGTTTCGTCCTCCCCGACCGGATCCGCGCTGGCCATACAGAACGGGGCGCCGCCGCCACCGTTCGAATCGTGCTGCACGGCGAAGTACCCGATCACCGCGAGGAGAACGAGCAGGCCGACGGCCGCCCGGAGCAGCCGGCGGCGACGAGGACGGGGATCACGGGTCTCGGACACGCGGCCCACCGTACTTGAGGCATATGACGCGTCCACCGGCCGGACGTACGAGGCTTCGTCGCATCCCGGGGCGTTAGGGTCAGTTCCATGTCCGAATCCGAGCTGGACCTCACCCTGGACGCCGCCGAGCTGACCGCCCGGCTCGTCGACATTCCGTCCGTGAGCGGCGACGAGAAGGTACTCGCCGACCTCGTGGAACACGCGTTGCGCGGCCTGGCGCACCTCACCGTGGACCGCTTCGGCAACAACGTCGTCGCCCGCACGGACCTCGGCCGCGCCGAGCGCGTCGTACTGGCCGGCCACCTCGACACCGTGCCGATCGCCGACAACGTCCCCTCCCGCCTCGACGAGAACGACGTGCTGTGGGGCTGCGGCACGACCGACATGAAGTCCGGTGTCGCCGTGCAGCTGCGCATCGCCGCGACCGTGCCCGAGCCGAACCGGGACCTCACCTTCGTCTTCTACGACCAGGAGGAGGTCGCCGCCGACCTCAACGGCCTCGGCAAGGTCGCAGGCGCCCACCCCGACTGGCTGACGGGCGACTTCGCGGTCCTGCTGGAGCCCTCGGACGCCGAGGTCGAGGGCGGCTGCCAGGGCACCCTGCGCGTCCTGCTGCGCACCGCCGGCGAGCGCGCCCACTCCGCCCGCAGCTGGATGGGCTCCAACGCCATCCACTCGGCGAGCCCGATCCTCGCCCGCCTCGCGGCCTACGAGCCCCGCAGGCCGGTCATCGACGGCCTGGAGTACCACGAGGGCCTCAACGCGGTCCGCATCGAGGGCGGCGTCGCCAACAACGTCATCCCCGACGCGTGCACGGTGACCGTCAACTTCCGCTACGCCCCGGACCGCACCGAGGCCGAGGCGCTGGCCCACGTGCGGGAGGTGTTCGCGGACTGCGACATCGCCGAGTTCGTGGTCGACGACTCCTCGCCCGGCGCCCTCCCCGGCCTCTCCCACCCGGCCGCCAAGGCCTTCATGGAGGCGGTCGGCGGCCGCGCCATGCCCAAGTTCGGCTGGACGGACGTCTCCCGCTTCAGTGCCCTCGGCGTCCCGGCGGTCAACTACGGCCCGGGCGACGCCCTGCTGGCGCACAAGGTCGACGAACGCGTCGAGACGAAGGCGATCCTGCACTGCGAGGAACGACTCCGCGCCTGGCTGACCTCCTGAATTCCGCTTCTCGTCACCTTTGTGCGCCTACCCTGATCCAACGATCAGCAGGAGGGAGCACAGCATGGGCAACCACGGCAGTCCCGAGGGTTCCGCTCGTCGCCGGCCCGAGGAGCAGCAGCTCGGGCCGGTGCTGAGGAGGCGGAGCCAGGTGCAGGCGGGCAGTACGACGGACCAGCGGCTGCTGGACTCGGCGGGGCCCTCCGAGTGGGTGCACACCGATCCCTGGCGGGTCCTGCGCATCCAGTCGGAGTTCATCGAGGGCTTCGGCACGCTCGCCGAGCTGCCGCCCGCGATCAGCGTGTTCGGGTCGGCCCGTACGCCGGAGGGCTCGCCCGAGTACGACGCGGGCGTGCGGATCGGCAGCGCGCTGGTCGACGCCGGCTTCGCGGTGATCACCGGCGGCGGTCCGGGGGCCATGGAGGCGGCCAACAAGGGCGCCCGCGAGGCGAACGGCGTCTCGGTCGGCCTCGGCATCGAGCTCCCCTTCGAGCAGGGGCTCAACCAGCACGTCGATCTCGGCCTGAACTTCCGGTACTTCTTCGTCCGCAAGACGATGTTCGTGAAGTACAGCCAGGGCTTCGTCGTCCTGCCGGGCGGCCTGGGCACGCTGGACGAGCTGTTCGAGGCACTGACCCTGGTCCAGACCCAGAAGATCACCCGCTTCCCGATCGTGCTCTTCGGCACGGAGTACTGGAGCGGCCTGATCGACTGGCTGCGGAACACCGTGATCGCCCAGGGCAAGGCCTCGGAGAGGGACCTCTACCTGTTCCACGTCACCGACGAGGTGGATGAGGCGATCGCACTGGTGACGAAGGAAGTCGGCAAGTGACTGCCCGGGCCCGGGGCACTTCGCCCCGGGCCCGGCAAGGGGTTCACGCCAGGCCGCGGCGGGCGACCGCCGGGGGGCGGTGGCCCTGGATGGAGCGGACCATGTCCAGGATCTGCCGGGTCTCCTCGACCTCGTGGACGCGGTAGACCTGCGCGCCCAGCCAGGCCGAGACGGCCGTCGTGGCCAAGGTGCCCAGCAGGCGTTCCTTGACCGGCTTGTCGAGGGTCTCGCCGACGAAGTCCTTGTTGGACAGGGAGACCAGGACCGGCCAGCCCGTCGCCGTCATCTCGTCCAGCCTGCGCGTGGCCTCCAGCGAGTGCCTGGTGTTCTTCCCGAAGTCGTGACCGGGGTCGATCATGATCGCGTCCCGGCGGACGCCCAGCGCCGCCGCCCGCTCCGCGAGTCCGACCGTCACGCGCAGCACGTCCTCCATGACGTCCTCGTACGCGGTCCGGTGCGGCCGGGTGCGCGGTTCCACCCCGCCCGCGTGGGTGCAGACCAGCCCCGCGCCGTAACGCGCGGCGACCTCCGCGAGCTTGGGGTCCACCCCGCCCCAGGCGTCGTTGAGGACATCGGCCCCGGCCTCGCACACCGCCTCGCCGACCTCGTGCCGCCAGGTGTCCACGCTGATCACCACGTCCGGGTGGCGGCGCCGGACCTCGGCCACGAAGCCGACCGTGCGCCGTGCCTCCTCGGCCGCGTCCACGTGCTCGCCCGGGCCCGCCTTGACCCCGCCGATGTCGATGATCGCGGCGCCCTCGGCGATCGCGTGCTCGACCCGGTCCAGCGCCGGCTCGTCGCGGAACGTCGCGCCCTGGTCGTAGAAGGAGTCCGGCGTCCGGTTCACGATGGCCATGATCACCGGCTCGTGGGTGTCGAACTCGCGCCTGCCCAGTCGCAGCATCCTGCTCTTTCCTCCTTCGGCGGCCCTTGCGCCTCGCCTGCGACCTTAACCTGGTGGCCGGAGTCTCTCAGGGGAGTTGATCGTGTTCTTCTTCTTGATGATCGCGCTGGTCGTGGTCGTGGCAGCGGTCACCCTGGCGGTGATCGGCGGCGGCTCGGAGGCCGTCCTGCCGGAAGCGGAGCCGGACCGGGTCGCGGACGGGCTGCCGGAGACCCGGCCCGTCGTACGGGCCGACATCGACGCGCTGCGGCTGCCGGTCGCCCCGCGCGGGTACCGGATGGCCGAGGTGGACGACGTACTGGAGCGGCTCGCGGCCGAACTGGCCGAGCGGGACGCGCGGATCGCGCAGCTGACGGCCGCGGCGGCGCCCGCCGCCGCCCCGTCGGACGCGCCCGGGCACGTCGACCTCAGCAAGGGCGGCGAGCGGTGAGCGGTTCGGTGGCGGGTGCGGACGGGCTGCTGCGCTGTCCGTGGGGGCTGTCCACGCCGGACTACGTCGTCTACCACGACACCGAATGGGGCCGTCCGGTGCACGGGGACGACGCCCTCTACGAGCGGCTGTGCCTGGAGGCGTTCCAGTCGGGGCTGTCCTGGATCACGATCCTGCGGCGCCGCGAGGGATTCCGTAAGGCCTTCGCGGACTTCTCGATCGCGGCGGTCGCGGAGTTCGACGACCGCGACGCGGAGCGGCTGCTGGCCGACGAGGGGATCATCCGCAACCGGGCCAAGATCGAGGCGACCCTGGCCAACGCGAAGGTCCTCGCCGGGTGGGAGCCGGGCGAGCTGGACACCCTGATCTGGTCCCACGCCCCCGGGGAAGCGGGACCGGCCCCGCTGACGGTCACCGAGGTCCCGGCGGTCACGCCGGAGTCCACCACCCTCGCCAAGGCCCTGAAGAAGGCCGGCATCCGCTTCGTCGGCCCCACGACGGCCTACGCCCTGATGCAGGCCTGCGGGCTGGTCAACGACCACCTGGCCGACTGCGTCTCCCGCGACCCGGCCTGAGCCCGGCCGGGTCGCGGCACGCGCGTCAGCGGCCGAGGTACTTCGGCGGCTGCTTCGCGAGGAAGGCCTGGACGGCGATGGAGTGGTCCTCGGAGGCCCCCGCACGGGTCTGGAGGGTGTCCTCGTGGGCCAGGGCCTCGGAGAGCGTGTGGGAGGCCCCGTAGGCCAGGGACTCCTTCAGCGCGGCGTACGCGACCGTCGGGCCGGCGGCCAGCGCGCGGGCCACGGCCTCCGCCTCGGCGTGCAGGGAGTCCGCGGGCACGAGGCGGTTGACGATGCCGAGCTCGTACGCCTCCTGGGCCTTGATCGAACGCGGGAACAGCAGCAGGTCCGAGGCGCGGGAGGCGCCGATCAGACGGGGGAGGGTCCACGAGACCCCGGAGTCGGCGGTCAGCGCCACCCCGGCGAACGAGGTGTTGAAGGAGGCGGTGTCGGCGACGACCCGGAAGTCCGCCGCCAGCGCGAAGCCGAAGCCCGCCCCGGCCGCGACGCCGTTCACGCCGGCCACCACGGGCTTCGGCATCTCGGTGAGCGCCCGCACGATGGGGTTGTAGTGGTCGGCCACCGTGGTCATGGTCAGCGAGGAGCCGGTCTCGCGGTCCGAGGCGAGATTCCCGATGTGCTCCTTGAGGTCCTGACCCACGCAGAAGGCCCGGTTCCCGGCCGCGGTGAGCAGCACGGCCCGTACGGCGGTGTCGGCGGCCGCCGCCTCGACCGCGTCGCGCAGGGCGATCTTGGCCTCGGTGTTCATCGCGTTCATCGCGTCCGGGCGGTTGATCGTGATGGTCGCGAGTCCGTCGGTCACTTCGTAGAGCACGCTGTCGGCCATGGCAGGGGGTCCCCCTTCGTCGCGGGCTTGGCTACCGGTCGGTACTGTCCGGTACAAAGGTCAGCATGGCGGACCGGAGGTGGCGCGCACATGTGATGTGCGTCAAAGAAAGCCGGTGCCGCTTCCCGGGTGCGGCGGCGAAGTATCGCAGGCGGCTCCCCGAAATGAGTGGTTTTGGCCGAGCGCGTTGCCCAAGCGTTCCCATGCGATGTTGGTCATCGGGTCCTGACATGCGGGATAATGGCTGGGAAGCAATGTGTTCGATGCCGGGTATTAGGCGCCTGAATGGGGCCGTCGGCTGACGATGAGCTGGTTTCAGGAAGGGGAACGAGCATGGCGGCCATGAAGCCGCGGACGGGCGACGGCCCGCTCGAGGTCACCAAGGAGGGGCGGGGCATCGTCATGCGCGTACCGCTCGAGGGCGGCGGTCGGCTTGTCGTCGAGCTGACCCCTGATGAGGCGGACGCCCTGGGTGACGCCCTGAAGAAGGTCGTCGGCTGACCCCACGGGGACACCGGCAGTACTTCCACCTTCTGCATTTCCGCATTCTCTGCGCTGCCCCGACCGCGATCCCGCGGCCGGGGCAGCGTTGTGTCGTCAGTCCTGGACCCGAGCCTTCCGGAGCCGTGCCGTGACCTTCGCGCCGCCTGCGCCGCCCGCTTTCGCCGACTGCACGGCCCGCCAGAAGGCGGCCCGGATCCTCTCCGACGTGCTGGCACCGGCCCCTCTGGTGGTCGCGCTGCTGCTGCTCGTCGGATGGCGGAGCACCATGTCGTGGGCCGGGCTCGGCTGGGGCCTGTTCGCCGCCCTGTTCTGCGGGCTGGTCCCGGTCGGGATCATCGCCCTCGGCGTCCGCCGGGGCGCGCTGACCGACCAGCACATCCGGGTACGGCGTCAGCGGGTCGTCCCGATGGCCCTGAGCCTGGTCTCCGTCATCGCCGGAGTCACGCTCCTGCACGTCCTGGGCGCCCCCCGGGAGGTGTTCGCGCTGGTCGTGGCGATGCTGGTGGGCCTCGTGTCCTCGCTGCTGGTCACGGTGGCCTGGCAGATATCGATCCACATGTCGGTGGCCGGCGGGACCGTGATGATCCTGCTGCTCGTCCTCGGGCTCCAGGTGCTCCCCGCGGTGCTGATCGCCGCCGCCGTGGGCTGGTCCCGGCTGGTGCTGAAGGCGCACACCCCGGCCCAGCTCCTCGCCGGCACCGCGCTGGGCGGTACGGCGGCCCTCACCTTCGCGCTCCTGAACTGATCCGGGGGCCGCGGCCGCGCGGCCGCGGCCCGGTGGACCCGCAGGTCCTACGCGGCCCGCCGGCGACCCCGGGGGCTCAGCGCCGCACGGCGCACAGCAGCCCGTCGCCCACCGGGAGCAGCGCGGCCTCCAGCGCGGGGCTCTCGCGGACGCTGCGCAGCAGCTCGCGGACGCGCAGGACCTCCACCGGCTGGGCCGCGGAGTCGACCGTGCGGCCGTCGGAGAAGACCCCCTCGAAGCACACCAGTCCGCCGGGGCGCAGCAGCCGCAACGATTCGGCGAGGTAGTCGAGGGACTCGGAGGGGTCCCCGTCGCAGAAGACGAGGTCGTATCCGCCGTCGGCGAGTCGCGGGAGCACGTCGAGGGCGCGGCCGGGGATGAAACGGGCGCGGTTGCCCGCGAAGCCGGCGGCGCGGAAGGCCTGGCGGGCGAAGGCCTGCCGGTCCGCTTCGGGATCCACCGTGGTCAGCACCCCGTCGGGGCGCATTCCGTGCAGCAGGTGGATGCCGGAAACGCCGGTTCCGGTGCCGATCTCGGCGACCGCCTTGGCGTCCGCGGTGGCGGCCAGCAGGCGCAGCGCGGCCCCGGTACCGGGGGAGACGGACCTCAGGCCCGCTTCCCTGGACCGGTCGCGGGCCCATCGCAGAGCGTCGTCCTCGGCGACAAACGCGTCGGCGAACGCCCAGCTCGTCTGCCGGTTGCCGGTAATGACCCTCTCCTGTCCCCATAGTTGGCGCAACGGTGACTGTATCCGTTGACGTCGGGAACCCGCAGATGGGACCGGGCGTTGTGAAGGGTGGAGGCGGGATAAGAAGGGACGGTGCCGGGCAGATCGACGGCCAGGACCGCTCCCGGGCTTAAGTCTCGCGTAAAGATACTGCAAAAACGCTTATCCGGAGCTGACAGAGGGGGTGGCTATGGTAGGGACTCCACTGGACACCACCAGAGCCGACAGGGGAGGTGCGGCTGCGCCTGTGGATCGTGGGGGCGTACTGAGACGCCTCTTCTGGTCGGCGGGTGAGCCGAAATCCGTGACCTACATTGCTGACCGCTTCCACACCGCCGACGCCGCAACCACCGCGACCTTTGCCGCCGATGCGGGCTCCCAGGCGTGGACCCCTCCTTCATGGGAGGAGATCGTCAGCACGCACAGCGCGCGGGTCTACCGCCTTGCCTACCGTCTGACGGGTAACCAGCACGACGCCGAGGATCTGACGCAGGAGGTCTTCGTCCGCGTCTTCCGCTCGCTGTCCACGTACACCCCCGGCACCTTCGAGGGCTGGTTGCACCGCATCACGACGAACCTGTTCCTGGACATGGTGCGCCGCAAGCAGCGGATCCGCTTCGACGCGCTCGGCGACGACGCCGCCGACCGGCTGCCGAGCCGTGAGCCGTCCCCGCAGCAGGTCCTGCACGACACCCACTTCGACGCGGACGTGCAGCAGGCGCTGGACACCCTCGCCCCCGAGTTCCGCGCGGCCGTGGTGCTGTGCGACATCGAGGGCCTGTCGTACGAGGAGATCGCCGCGACGCTCGGCGTGAAGCTCGGCACCGTGCGCAGCCGTATCCACCGGGGCCGTTCGCACCTGCGCAAGGCACTCAAGCACCGGTCCCCGCAGGCCCGTGCCGAGCAGCGCGCGCTGGCCGGAGTGGCGATGGGCGCCCCCGGCGCCGGGGGAGAGGGCGGAGCCGAGTGAGCGACGTCAGTCCGTCACCCGCCGAACAGCACCTGGGCGACCGGCTTGCCGCCCTGGTGGACGGGGAGCTGAAACACGACGCCCGCGACCGGGTCCTGGCCCATCTGGCGACCTGTGCCAGGTGCAAGGCCGAGGCCGATGCCCAGCGGCGTCTGAAGACCATGTTCGTGGAGAGCGCGCCGCCGCCGCTGTCCGCGGGGCTGCTCGCGCGGTTGCAGGGGCTGCCTGGCGGCGGCCTCGACGATCCGTCGGGTCCCGCCGGTCCCGCCGGTCCCGGCCGTCCCACCGACCCGGCAAGCACCGCGGGGGCCGACCCCTTCAACGCGTTCGCGTACGGGCTGCCGCTCGCCGCACGGCCGCGGCCGCAGGAGGGCTTCCGCATCCACGAGGTGGGCCGTCCGCGCCGCAGGTTCGCCTTCGTCGCCGCCGGGGCCGTCTCGCTGGCCGCTCTCGCGCTCGGCGGCGCCCTGCCGTTGGAGGTGGACCCGAACCTGCGGGGTGATTCCCCGGCCCCGGCCTCCAGGCCCGGTCCTGCCCTGCCCGTGGCCGATCAAGGGGCCCGTGACCGGCTGCCCAGCCCCGAGGCCGTCCCGACCCTCCTGTCGGCCGTGGCGACCCCGCTGCCGCCGCTCCAGCCCTCCCCGCAGCACCCGGCACGCCCGGTCTCCCTGCTGCGCTGACGCGGGACCTGGTTGAATCTGCGGCACATGCGCATAGGTACGCGGGGAGCGCCCATGGCCGACAGGCAGCAGACCGACCCGGCTCCGCAGTGGTGGAGCCGGCCCGAGGGGACGACCGAGGAGGGCCGCCGCGAAGCGGTTCCCGCGCCGCGGCCCGGAACCGGGGGCGAGGACCACGTACAGGACGCGGCCCCGGCCCCGGAGGCCCGGGCCTCGGACGTGTCTGCCCCGGACGCCCCGGCCCAGGACGTCTCGGCCTCGGACGTGTCTGCCCAGGACGTGCCGGCCTCGGACGTCTCGGCCTCGGACGTGTCTGCCCAGGACGTGCCGGCCTCGGACGAGCCGGCCTCGGACGAGCCGGCCGCAGTCCCCATGGTGCGGTACGACCCCTGGGGCGCCGAGCCCCTGCAGGTCGTGGACCGGGGCCGGACGCCGCGCGGGATCCGGCTGTGGCAGGTGGTGGCCCTCAGCCTCGGAACGGCCCTGCTCGCCGGCGGGATCGGCGGCTACCTCGGCGTGCTCGCCGAGCGGCAGAGCAGCACCCGGCTGGAGCTCCCCCAGACGGCCGGCGCCGCCGACCGGGGCCGGGCCCCCGAGAGTGTGGCCGGGATCGCGGCCACCGCACTGCCCGGCGTGGTCACCCTGCACGTGCGGGGCACGAAGGGCAGCGGTACGGGTACCGGCTTCGTGCTCGACCAGCAGGGGCACATCCTGACCAACAGCCACGTGGTGGCCGACTCCCAGGAGATAACGGTCACCTTCAGCACCGGCGAGAGCGTCACCGCCGAGCTGGTCGGCCGCGACTCCGGCTACGACCTGGCCGTGGTCAAGGTCAGCGGGGTGCGCGGGCTCCAGCCGCTGAGCCTGGGGAACTCCGACAACGTGGAGGTCGGCGACCCGGTGGTGGCCATCGGCGCGCCCTTCGACCTGTCGAACACCGTCACCGCCGGCATCATCAGCGCCACCGGCCGGCCCGTCACCGCGGGCGGTGACAAGGGCGACGGCAGCGACATCAGCTACGTCGACGCGCTGCAGACCGACGCCCCCATCAACCCGGGGAACTCCGGCGGCCCGCTCCTCGACGCGAAGGCCCACGTGGTCGGCATCAACAGCGCGATCCGCGGGGCCGACAAGGAAGATCCCACCCGGCAGGGCGGCTCCATCGGGCTCGGCTTCGCCATCCCCGTCAACCAGGGCAAGCGCGTCGCCGAGGAGATCATCCGCACCGGCCGCGCCACGCACCCGGTCATCGGCGTCACCCTCGACATGGACTACGCGGGCGACGGGGCCCGGGTCGGGGACAAGGGCGAGGACGGCAAGCCGTCCGTCGTCGCCGGCGGACCGGGCGCGCGCGCCGGGATCCGGGCCGGGGACGTGATCACCAAGGTGGACGGCCAGCGGGTGCGCGGCGGCGACGAGCTGATCATCAAGATCCGGGCCCACCGCCCGGGCGACCCGCTGACCCTCACCGTGCTCCGCGGCGGCCGCGAAACCACACTGAAAGTGGTCCTCGGATCGGCGAACGGCTCATGAGCGCGGGATGACAGGAGGGTGAAAGCGCCGCGGAGGCGGTACGCAGGTAGGGGTCCGTGGACAACGCCGGGTACCGTGTGTCGGGGCCCGAAGTGATAGAGAGCCGAGGAGCGGCAAGGTGTTCAACGACATAGGCGCACTCGAACTTGTCACGATCGTGGTGCTCGGCATCCTCGTCTTCGGACCGGACAAGCTGCCCAAGGTCATTCAGGACGTCACGGGCTTCATCCGGAAGGTCCGGGCGTTCTCGGACAGCGCGAAGAACGACATCCGCTCCGAACTGGGCCCGGAGTTCAAGGATTTCGAGTTCGAGGACCTGAACCCGAAGACCTTCATCCGCAAGCAGCTGACCGAGAACGAGGACCTCAAGGAGATCCGCACCAGCTTCGACCTCCGCAAGGAGCTCAGCGACGTCTCCGAGGCCGTGAAGAGCTCGGAGGCCGACGCTGCCCCGGCCTCCCCGGCCGCGGCCGCCACGCCCGCCGTGACCGGCCCGGACCTGCTGAAGAAGCCCGCCGCCCCCGCCCCGGAAGAACGCTCGCGCTTCGACGCCGACGCCACCTGACGCGCGGCCTGCCCGGCGATTCGCGGTCGGATGGCTATCCTCCATCTGTCCGGATCGCAGGACGCCCGAGGGAGGGGGTCCCCCCAGCACAGCGAGGGGGAGGGCCGTTCCGGACCCCACGGAACGAGAGGCCGCCCAGATGGAGACGACGAGCAGCAGCCGGGTAGGGGCGCAGACCGCGGAGGCCCCCGCCCCCGCAGGCGCACCCGCCCAGGAGCCGGATACCGGCCCACACAGCGATACGCAGCCACAGGAGGCCCCTGCGCCCGTACCGGCGGCCCGCCGGACGGCCGAGGGGTTCCTGGCGGCCGACTTCCCCTGGTACGGGCTGGACGGAGCCTTCACCGGCCCCCGCTGGCTCATGCAGGTCGGCACCGCCGCCGACGGAACGGTGGAGCACGGCTCCACCGGCCACGGCGACGAGCCCTCCGCCCGGGGCGAGATCGCCACCGGTGAGAAGGAACGCTTCGCGGTGGTCATCACCGTGGCGAGCAACCCGCTGCGCCGCAGCGGCGACGGCACCGGCGTCCTGGAGGCCACCTCGGTCTCCTCGGCCGCGTGGCTGGCCGGCTCCGGGCTGCTGGCCTACAGCTGGCCCGGACAGATGGACCACGCCCTGCGCAACGACTGGCTCGACCAGCAGACCGAGGCCGCGTGGGAGCTCGCCGACGACCTCGACGGCGAGGACTGGTCCACGCTGTCGCTGCCCGTGGACGGGGAGCCGACGACCTTCCACTACCGCGAGTCCGAGTTCGGCTGGGTGCTGGCCGGCTCCACCGGCAGCGGCGTCCACCTGGGCGCCTACGGCCGCGGCATGAGCGCGTACGGTCTCGGCTTCTCCGCGATCGCGGACCTCGGCTCGTACCAGTAGCGGGTCACGGGTACCGGGCGACGGGGCCCGGTACGGGGAAGGGCGCCGCTCGGCGAGCGGCGCCCTTCCCCGTGGTACGGACGGTCAGAACTTGTTGCGCGGGGTGATGCCCAGCGACATGCCCGACAGGCCGCGCGCCCGGCCGCCCAGCTTGCCCGCGATCGCGCGCAGGGCCGCGCCGGCCGGGGAGTCCGGGTCGGACAGGACGACGGGCTTGCCCTCGTCGCCGCCCTCGCGCAGCCGGACGTCGATCGGGATCGAGCCCAGCACCGGCACCGTCGCGCCGACCGTCTTGGTCAGGCCGTCGGCGACCTTCTGGCCGCCGCCCGAGCCGAAGACGTCAACCATCTCGTCGCAGTGCGGGCACGGCAGGCCCGACATGTTCTCGACCACGCCGACGATCTTCTGGTGGGTCTGCACGGCGATGGAGCCGGCCCGCTCGGCGACCTCGGCCGCGGCCTGCTGCGGGGTGGTGACGACGAGGATCTCTGCGTTCGGCACCAGCTGGGCCACGGAGATCGCGATGTCACCCGTGCCCGGCGGCAGGTCGAGCAGCAGTACGTCCAGGTCGCCCCAGAACACGTCGGCGAGGAACTGCTGGAGCGCGCGGTGCAGCATGGGCCCGCGCCACACCACCGGGGCGTTGCCCGGGGTGAACATGCCGATGGAGATGACCTTCACGCCGTGCGCCGACGGCGGCATGATCATGTTCTCGACCTGGGTCGGACGGCCGTCCACACCCAGCATGCGCGGCACGCTGTGGCCGTAGATGTCCGCGTCGACCACGCCGACCTTCAGGCCGTCCGCCGCCATCGCCGCGGCCAGGTTCACCGTGACGGAGGACTTGCCGACACCGCCCTTGCCGGACGCGACCGCGTACACACGGGTCAGCGAACCCGGCTTGGCGAAGGGCACCTCGCGCTCGGCGGTGCCGCCGCGCAGCGTGGCCGCCAGGTCCTTGCGCTGCTCGTCGCTCATCACGTCGAGGGAGACGGCGACGGAGGTGACGCCCGCGACCTTCTCGACGGCCTCGGTGACGTTCTTCGTGATGGTCTCGCGCATGGGACAGCCGGACACCGTGAGGTAGACCGTGACGGCGACCTCGCCGCCCTCACCGATCTCCACCGATTTGACCATGCCGAGCTCGGTGATCGGCCGGTGGATCTCGGGGTCGTTCACCGTCGCCAGTGCGTCCAGGATCGCGTCCTGCTCAGGCACGGCGGCGGAGCTTGTGTCGGTAGCCATGCCCCGATGGTACGGCTCGGTAGCAGGCCGCAGGAAAGCCCGTCAGCGGTCGCCTTCGTCACGTTCGGCGGGGAATAGACGCCGCTCGTCCATCTCCTTGATCAGGTCCTGGAACTCGGACCTGATCCAGTCGCGGGTGGCGACCTCGCCCAGGCCCATCCGCAGGGCGGCGATTTCCCGGGTCAGGTACTCGGTGTCGGCGATGGACCGCTCGTTCTGCTTGCGGTCCTGCTCGTGGGTGACCCGGTCGCGGTCGTCCTGCCGGTTCTGCGCGAGCAGGATCAGCGGAGCGGCATAGGAGGCCTGGAGCGACAGCATCAGCGTCAGGAAGATGAACGGGTACGGGTCGAACCGCAGGTTGTCCGGCGCGAAGATGTTCCACAGCACCCAGACGATGATGACCAGGGTCATCCAGACGATGAACCGGCCGGTGCCCAGGAAGCGCGCCACCCGTTCCGACAGCCGCCCGAAGGCCTCCGGGTCGTACTCGGGCAGCAGCGACCGGCGCGGCGCGCGCGGCAGGTCCAGGCGCACCCGCGAGCGCGTCAGCGCGCTCGACCCGGCGCCCGAGGACCTCCCCGCGCGCTCGCCGGAACGTTCCGCCGCTTCCGCCGCCAGCCCGTGCTCGCGCGCCTGCGTCCGTGCCTGCTCGCGCCGCTCCCGGATCTGCTCGCGGCGCCGCTCGCGCGCCTGCTCGCCCCGCCCCCGTTCGAAGCGTCCTCGTTCAGCGGCCACCGAGGGCCTCCTCGGAATGGAAGTCCGTCTCCCGCCAGTCGTCCGGCAGCAGGTGGTCCAGCACGTCGTCCACGGTCACCGCGCCCAGCAGCGAGCCGCTCTCGTCGACCACCGGCACCGCCACCATGTTGTAGGCGGCGAGGTGCGTGGTCACCGCGGGCAGCGAGGCGTTCGGCCGCAGCGGCGGCAGGTCCGTGTCCACGATCGAGCTGACCAGCGTGAACGGAGGGTCCCGCAGCAGCCGCTGGAAGTGCACCGTGCCCAGGTACTTGCCCGTCGGCGTCTCGTCAGGCGGCCGGCACACGTACACCTGCGCCGCCAGCGCCGGCGACAGGTCCGCCTGCCGTACGCGGGCCAGCGCGTCCGCGACCGTCGCGTCCGGCCGCAGCACGATCGGCTCGGTGGTCATCAGACCGCCCGCGGTGTTCTCCTCGTAGGACAGCAGGCGGCGCACATCCGCCGCGTCGTCCGGCTGCATCAGCGTCAGCAGCCGCTCCTTGTCGTCCTCCGGCAGCTCGGAGAGCAGGTCGGCCGCGTCGTCCGGGTCCATCGCCTCCAGGACGTCGGCGGCGCGCTCCTCCTTCAGCTTGCCGAGGATCTCCACCTGCTCGTCCTCGGGCAGCTCCTCCAGTACGTCCGCGAGCCGGTCGTCGTCGAGGGCGCTGGCCACCTCGGCGCGCCGCTTCGGCGTCAGGTGGTGCAGTACGTTCGCCACGTCGGCCGGGCGCATCTGCTCGAAGGTGGCGACCAGGTTCTCGGCGCCCTGCCCGTGCTCCTCCAGCGAGAAGCCCGTCACCGCCGACCACTCCACCGTCAGGGCCTCGCCGCGCCGGCGCAGCGCCCCCGACTTGCCCTTCCGTACGAAGATCCGGTCGATCTCCCAGTCCCGGCGGGCCGGCAGCTGCTGGATGGCCACGTCCAGGACGGTGACCTCCTCGCCGCTCGCGACCAGCGTCACCCGCCGGTCCAGCAGCTCGCCCAGGACCAGGCGTTCGGTCGGACGCTGTTCGAACCGCCGCATGTTGATCACACCGGTGGTGATGACCTGCCCGGACTCCACACCGGTGACCCGGGTCATGGGCAGGAAGATCCGCCGCCGGCTGACGACCTCGACCACCAGGCCGAGCAGCCGCGGCGGGCGGCCGCCGACCCGGAGCATCGCGACGAGGTCGCGGACCCGGCCGACCTGGTCGCCGTTGGGATCGAAGACGGGCACACCCGACAGATGCGAGACGAAGATCCGCGGGGCGCCTGCAGCCATCCGAGCGCCTCCTAGTGCGTCGATCAAGAGTCGTGCCGCCCCTCAGGCTAGCCCGTGCCGCCCGAAAGCGTCCTGGTGGGGCGGTCCGCCCGGGGGCGGGCGAACACCGGGGCGCGGTCGCGGGGCGCGAGGTACGGGCGGGTACGCTGCCTGCTGCTCGCAGACGACCGACGAGAGGCACCCGCCCGTGACCGCCTACTTCCCTGCCGCGCGGCTGCGCCGGGCCGCCTTCATCGGCGTGCTGTGCGCGGGCCTCGCCGTCACCGGTACGGGCTGCGGGGAGGACCCCGACGAGGGCACGAACGGTGTCGGCAAGCTGTCCGCCGACAAGATCGAGGCGAAGGCGAAGGCGGCCGCGACGGAGGCCGACTCGGTGCACCTGTCCGGCACGCTGGTGAGCGGCGGCAAGTCCTTCACCCTCGACATGCGCCTCAAGGCGGACGGCGGCTCCGGCGAGGTGAAGTCCAACGAGGACACCTTCCAGCTGCTGCGCGTGGGGGAGCAGCTGTACCTGAAGGCGAGCGCGGCGTTCTGGGGCCAGTCCGACTCGGCCGGCAAGCTCGGCGACAAGTTCGTGAAGGTGCCCGAGGGCGACCCCTCGTACAAGCAGTTCCGCGGCTTCACCGACATGGACGTGCTGCTGGACGGGCTGCTCGGGCTGGAGGGCAAGCTCGCCAAGGGCTCGTACACCAAGGTCGGGCACACCCGCGCGGTCCAGGTCACGGCGGACGCGGGCAAGGGCGGCAAGCTCTCGGTCTCCCTGGAGGGCACCCCGTACCCGCTGCTGATGGAGCGGGCGGGCGGCGCGGGCCGGGTGGAACTCGCCGAGTGGGGCAAGACGTTCCCGCTGGAGGCACCCGCGCAGGACCAGACGGTCGACTACGGGTCCCAGCTGCCGACGACCAAGGACCAGGGCGGCGCCCCCGCCCCGGCCCCCTCCAAGGGCTCCGGCCAGGGCGCGAACCCGACGAAGCCGTAACGTTCCGCTGGCCGGGCGCGCCCCGGCACGCACCCGTCCCCGGTACCCCTTACGGCAGGGCGCGGGCGGCTTTCAGCTCCGGGCCTTCTTGCGCTTCAGCAGCAGCTTCGGCAGGGCCGCCGGGACGGCCCGGCGGGTCGTCGCCGGGGACGGCAGCGGAACGGCGGCCAGCGAGCCGTCCGGGAGCTGCGCACGGACCGATTCCGGCTCCAGCCGCAGCAGCCGGCACTCCCGGGCCCACCGCTCGGTCATGTCCTCCGAGTCGGGCGCGTTCAGCCGCTTGCCCTTGAGCTCGGCGACCGCCGCCGCCCACTCCTCGCCGCGGGGCGGGAGCTCCCGTACCGTCGCCGTCCAGGCCACCAGCCGGCCGCCCTTGTCCTTGCTCCGCACGGTCACCTCGGCACGCGCGCCGTCCGCCAGCCCCGGGAACGGCTGCTCGCCGGGCCCGTCGCCCAGCACATGGGCCGCGCCGTCCACCCAGGCGTGCCACAGGGCGCGGTCGGTCCCGTCGCCGCGCACCCAGATCAGGCCGGACTTCTTGGTGGCCTCCTCGACGAGGGCCAGGTCGAGCGTGCTGAGAGTCATGCCGACAGGGTAGGGGGTCGCTCCCCGCGCGCGAGCGGGCGTCCCGGCCCGCAAGACCCGGGGCGGGCCCGCCTCAGAGCCAGCCGTTGCGGCGCAGCGCGCGGTGGATGGTGAAGCAGGAGGCGGCGATCGCGGCCATCACCATCGGATAGCCGTAGCGCCAGTGGAGCTCCGGCATGTGGTCGAAGTTCATGCCGTACACGCCGCAGATCATCGTCGGCACGGCGATGATCGCCGCCCAGGAGGTGATCTTGCGCATGTCCTCGTTCTGGGCGACCGTCGCCTGCGCGAGATTGGCCTGGAGGATCGAGTTCAGCAGCTCGTCGAAGCCCACCACCTGCTCGTGCACCCGCGCCAGGTGGTCGGCGACGTCGCGGAAGTACTTCTGGATGTCCGGGTCCACCAGCCGCATCGGCCGTTCGCTCAGCAGCTCCATCGGACGCAGCAGCGGCGAGACCGCCCGCTTGAACTCCAGCACCTCGCGCTTGAGCTGGTAGATGCGGCCCGCGTCGCCGCCGCGCGCACTGCCCTTGGCGGGGGCGGCGAAGACCTCGCTCTCCACCTCGTCGATGTCGTCCTGCACCGCCGCCGCGACCGCGATGTATCCGTCGACCACGTGGTCGGCGATGGAGTGCAGGACCGACGAGGGGCCCTTGGCGAGGAGGTCCGGGTCGTCCTGGAGGCGGTGGCGCAGCCCCTTGAGGGAGCCCTGTCCGCCGTGCCGGACGGTGATGACGAAGTCGGGGCCGGTGAAGCACATCACCTCGCCGGTCTCCACCACCTCGCTGGTGGCGGTCAGTTCGGCGTGGTCGACGTAGTGGATCGTCTTGAAGACGGTGAAGAGGGTGTCGTCGTAGCGCTCCAGCTTCGGCCGCTGGTGCGCGTGCACCGCGTCCTCCACGGCCAGCGGGTGCAGCCCGAAGGTCGCGGCGATCCCCGCGAACTCGGCCTCCGTCGGCTCGTGCAGGCCGATCCAGGCGAACCCGCCGTCCTCGCGGACCCGGCGGATCGCCTCACGGGGCGTCAGACACGCCGGACCCAGCATCCGCCGCCCGTCGCGGTACACGGCGCAGTCGACCACCGCGCTGCTCGCCGACGGGTCGCGGGTGGTGTCGTAGCCGGGCTGTACGGGGGTGGCCCTGCGCAGGGCCGGGCGAACGGCCGCACGGAGGTAGGGCAGCATCGACATGGCAGGCTCCTTCTCGCGCACGGCTGCGGACCGTACGGGTGGGAGACCCTCCACCGCAGGCGGGCGGGCAGGCCCGGGCAGGGGGGAGGGAACAGGACGGAGGACAAACGTTCTGCCGTCGCTCTTCTACTGATCAGCGGATCAGATGGATCGAGCAGATCAAAGGGGGCGGGATGCGCCCGTCACAGAAGTGGAAGAGCGATTGGTACTGCACGATCGACTTCGGTCCACCGCAGCCCCACCTCCTCCGGCCGGTCCCCCGTGAGGGACGTCCTGTTGCCGGGGCACTGAAACACCGCTTCTGCGTGCGGCCCCGAACAGCTGTCAACACTATCAGCCGACGGATGGTCAAGACCCGCCCTTTACCCGCCTGATACGAGTTCTATGCTCGCTTCATGGCAGAAATTCTGGCCCTCGTGGAGGCCCGGCTGCGCACGGCGTTCGGTGAACCCGACGCACGCGCCGCCGTCACCTTCCTGGGCACCGACCGCATCGAGGTACTCCGTTTCGCCGAGGGCGACCTCGTGCGGTACGCGACCCTCGGGATGTCCGCGCACCCGATGACCGATCCGACCGCCGTGGTCGCCGACCCCGTACGGGGCCCGCGCGCCGAGCTCGTGCTGACCGTACGGGCAGGGCTGGCCGCCACCGACAAACTCCTGCGGCCGCTCGCGGTGCTGGCCGCGTCCCCCCAGGTCGAGGGGCTGATCGTGGCCCCAGGGGCCTCGCTGGACGTGGGCGAACCGCTCTGGGACGGGGCCCCCTTCAGCTCGGTCCTCGTGGCGGAAGCGGGCGGTCTGGTCGAGGACCTGGAGCTCGACGAGCCCATGGACCCGGTGCAGTTCCTGCCCCTGCTGCCGATGACGGCGAACGAGGCCGCCTGGAAGCGCGTGCACGGAGCGGCCGCCCTCCAGGAACGCTGGCTCGCGCGCGGAACGGACCTGCGGGACCCTTTGCGCAGCGCTGTCGCACTGGACTGAGGGCCCGGACGGGTGAGCGTGCCTTGACTGGGGGCCGGGCGGGGAGGAGCGTGGCATCTTATGAGGGGTGAACCAAGTTGCCCGAAGTGCGGTGGCCGGGTCAGGGCGCCCGGACTCTTCTCCGACTCCTGGCAGTGCGCGGTGCACGGCGCTGTCCACCCCCTGCAACCCGTCATCCCGCCGAGCGTCGAGGGCCTGAACGTGATGGTGCACCGGGCGCGGGTGCCGGTGTGGATGCCGTGGCCGCTGCCGGTGGGGTGGCTGTTCACGGGGGTCGCGTCCGCCGGTGACGACCGCAGCGGCGGCCGGGCGACGGCGGTGGCCTGTTCCGGCCCCGGCCCGCTGGGCGGGATCGGCGAGCTGCTGCTGATCGCGGAGGAGCTGGGTGTGGGCCTCGGCGCGCGGTACGCGGGCATCGACGGCGTCGACCCCGGCTCGTCCATCGACGTATCGGCGCCGCCCCACGCCAAGGTGGTCGCGGCGGGCCGCCCGACACCGCTGTGGCACGTGGCCGGCGGCCCCGACGACCGGGCCGTCTTCGCCGGCGAGGCGTGCGGCCTGTGGCTCTGGGCGATCGTCTGGCCGGAGCAGTCCGGCCTGCTGATGTACGACGAGCTCGTCCTCACCGACCTGCGCGACGCGGGAGCCGAGGTCGAGCTCGTTCCGTGCGGGGCCCTGAGCCCCCGCATCCTGGGCCCCGCCTGAGGCCGAGGGGGGTCCGCGGCCCGGTTATCCTGGAGTGTCCCCCGTACGTACGACCCATGGAGTCAGGCTGTGCGCATCGACCTGCACGCCCACTCCACGGCCTCCGACGGTACGGACACCCCCGCCGAGCTCGTGCGCAATGCCGCCGGTGCCGGGCTGGACGTGGTGGCGCTGACCGACCACGACACCGTGCGCGGATACGGCGAGGCCCTCGCGGCCCTGCCCGCCGGACTGACGCTGGTGACCGGGGCCGAACTGTCCTGCCGGCTCGACGGGGTCGGCGTGCACATGCTCGCGTACCTCTTCGACCCCGAGGAGCCCGAGCTGGCCCGCGAGCGGGAGCTCGTCCGCGACGACCGCACCCCGCGCGCCCGGACCATGATCGGCAAGCTCCAGGACCTCGGCGTCGGCGTCACCTGGGAGCAGGTGGCCAGGATCGCCGGTGACGGTTCGGTCGGGCGGCCGCACATCGCCACCGCCCTCGTCGAGCTGGGCGTCGTACCCACCGTCTCGGACGCCTTCACGCCCGACTGGCTCGCCGACGGCGGCCGCGCGTACGCCGGGAAGCACGAGCTCGACCCGTTCGAGGCCGTGCGCCTGGTCAAGGCGGCCGGCGGGGTCACCGTCCTCGCGCACCCCGCCGCCGTCAAGCGCGGCCGGTGCGTCTCCGAGTCCGTGATAGCCGAACTGGCGACCGCGGGCCTGGACGGCATCGAGGTGGACCACATGGACCACGACGCCGGCACCCGCACGCGGATGCGCGGCCTGGCGGCCGGCCTCGGCCTGCTGGCCACGGGGTCCAGCGACTACCACGGCAGCCGCAAGACCTGCCGTCTCGGGGAGTACACGACCGACCCCGAGATCTACGGCGAGATCACGCGCCGTGCCACGGGGGCCTTCCCGGTGCCGGGCGCCGGCGGACGCGAGCGCTGACCGGCCGGATCCGGCCCGCTCCACCCGTCCCACACTTCTTCTTCGCGACACCCCTCTCTTCTGCAAGGCATCACTGTGTTTGATTTCGCCGTCTTCGGATCCCTTTTCCTCACCCTTTTTGTGATTATGGACCCCCCGGGGATCACGCCGATCTTCCTCGCCCTGACCTCCGGCCGCCCCGTCAAGGTGCAGCGCCGTATGGCCTGGCAGGCCGTCTGCGTGGCCTTCGGCGTCATCGCGGTCTTCGGTGTCTGCGGCCAGCAGATCCTGGACTACCTGCACGTCTCCGTCCCGGCGCTGATGATCGCCGGTGGTCTGCTGCTCCTGCTCATCGCGCTGGACCTGCTCACCGGCAAGAACGACGAGCCGAAGCAGACCAAGGACGTGAACGTGGCCCTGGTCCCGCTGGGCATGCCGCTGCTGGCCGGGCCCGGCGCGATCGTGTCCGTGATCCTGGCCGTCCAGAAGGTCGACGGCCCCGCCGGGCAGGTCTCGGTCTGGGCCGCGATCGTGGCCATGCACGTCGTGCTGTGGATCACCATGCGCTACTCGCTGGTGATCATCCGGGTGATCAAGGACGGCGGCGTCGTCCTCGTCACCCGCCTCGCCGGCATGATGCTCTCGGCGATCGCCGTCCAGCAGATCATCAACGGCGTGCTCCAGGTGATCGACGGAGCCTGAGGCCCCGCCGCGCCCCCTGCCTGCCGCACGCGGCCGGCTCATGCGAACGCCCCCGCACCGGGACCGGTGCGGGGGCGCGAACGTTTTTCGTGCGATGCGTCAGCAGGACGCACTCTCGGCCGGTCGGATCAGGATGCGCTGGCCGACGGCTGCGGCCTGCTGCACGATCCGGTTGACGGAGGCCGCGTCGACGACGGTGCTGTCCACGGCGGACCCGTCGACGTCGTCCAGGCGCAGAATCTCGAAGCGCATGGGGCTTCTCCCTTCGTCAGTGTTTCTCCTTGCACTGGTCCAACGAAGTGTAGGCCGCAATAATTCCCTACGCTAAGGAAATTTTTTCACTGGCTAACTACACGCCGGTGCAGGAGTCCCAGAACGCGGCCAGCTCGCGCGCCGTCGTGGCCGGGTCCTCGGCGTTCGGGGAGTGATCCGTCCCCGGCACGATCACCCGCCGCGCACCCAGGCGCCGGGCCGTCTCGTCCAGCAGCGGCACCGGCCAGGCCTGGTCCACGGCCCCGGACAGGACCAGCTTCGGCAGGTCGACGCTGCTCAGCTCCGCCACCCGGTCCGGCTCGGAGATCAGCGTCCGGCCGGTGACGATCAGCTGCTCGGGGACGGTGGCCAGCCACCGCTCGCGCAGGAAGTGCGCGAGCTCGGGGGAGTCCGCGGCCGCGTCCTCGGGATCGTGGGCCCGCATCGCCGCCCAGATCCCGGGCATGTCGTCGCCCATCGCCTCCAGTGCGGCGACCAGCAGCTTCGTCCGGGCCTGCTGGTCCTCGGAGATCGCGGCCGGCCCGCTGCTCATCAGGGTGAGGGAGGCGAAGGGCGAGGGGTCGCGCAGCACGGCGGCGCGGGAGATCAGCCCGCCGAGCGAGTGGCCGACCAGGTGCACGCGGTCCTCGCCCAGCGCGCGGACCTGCGCGAGGACGTCCCGCGCCAGCTCCTCCAGGGCGTACGGGGCCTCCTCGCGCGGGCCCGGGGTCTCGTGCTGGCCGCGGCCGTCCACGGCGACGACCCGGTACCCGGCGGCCGCCAGCGGCTCCAGGAGGCCGATGAAGTCCTCCTTGCTGCCCGTGAAGCCGGGGACCAGCAGGGCGGTGCCGCGTACGGGCTCACCGGCCTCGTGCACGGCGAAGGACCCGCGCTCGGTGGTGAGGAGGTACGCGCGGGCGGCGGAGGGCGGCGTGAGACGCGGCGGCTTGCTCATGGCCCGAGGTTACCGGCCCGTACGGTGCCCGGCACGGCCCGGGCAGGCCGATGGCCCCGGCCCCTGGGAAGGGGGCCGGGGCCATCGGCGGGGTGCTGCGTGAGGCTTACGCCTCCGGCGCGGCCGCGACCTTGCGGGTGCGGGTGCGCTTCGGCTTGACCGGGGCCTCCTCGGCCACGGCGGCGGCCTCGGCGGCGACCGGAGCGGCCTCCGCGACCTTGCGGGTGCGGGTCCGCTTCGGTTTGACCGGAGCCTCCTCCGCCACCGCGACGGCCTCGGCGGCGACCGGAGCGGCCTCCGCCACGGCGGCGACCGGAGCCGCCTCCGCGACCTTGCGGGTACGGGTCCGCTTCGGCTTGACCGGAGCCTCCTCGGCGGGAACCTCGGCGACCGGGGTCACCGCGGCGGCCGGGGCAGCCTTGCGGGTGCGACGGGCCCGGACGGGCTCGACCAGCGGCGGCATCTGGAAGTCCGGCTCCGGCTCGGCCGGGACGACCTTGCGGGTACGGACGCGCTTCGGCCTGGCCGGAGCCTCCTCGGCGACCGGGGTCACCGGGGTCACCGGGGCGGCCTCGGCGACCGGAGCCGGGGTGACCGGCGCGGCCTCGACGACCGGTGCGGCCACGGGGGCCTGGACCGGTACCGCGGCCACACGGGTGCGGCGGCGGCGCGGACGGCGCGACTCGTCGGCGGCCGGGGCGGCCGGAGCCGCGGGGGCCTCGGGAGCCTGGGCCGGGGTCACCGCGGCGGTGGCCTCGGCGCCCTCGGCGAGCTCCGTCCCGCCCCGGGTACGGCGGCGCTGGCGCGGCGTACGGGTACGGGCCGGACGCTCCTCGGTCACCACGGCGGCGGCCGCCGGACCGGAGCGGCCGCCACGGCCACCGCGGCCGCCGGTCTCGCCCAGGTCCTCCAGGTTCTCGGCCTTCAGGCCGGCCCGCGTGCGCTCGGCGCGCGGCAGGATGCCCTTGGTGCCGGCCGGGATGTTCATCTGCTCGAACAGGTGCGGGGACGTGGAGTACGTCTCCACCGGGTCGTGGAAGTCCAGCTCCAGCGCCTTGTTGATCAGCTGCCAGCGCGGGATGTCGTCCCAGTCGACCAGGGTGACGGCGATGCCCTTGTTGCCCGCGCGGCCGGTGCGGCCCACACGGTGCAGGAAGGTCTTCTCGTCCTCCGGCGTCTGGTAATTGATGACGTGGGTCACACCCTCGACATCGATACCGCGCGCGGCGACGTCGGTGCACACCAGCACGTCGACCTTGCCGTTGCGGAACGCGCGCAGCGCCTGCTCGCGCGCACCCTGGCCCAGGTCGCCGTGGACGGCGCCGGACGCGAAGCCGCGCTTCTCCAGCTGCTCGGCGATGTCGGCCGCCGTGCGCTTGGTACGGCAGAAGATCATGGCCAGGCCACGGCCCTCGGCCTGCAGGATGCGGGAGACGAGCTCCGGCTTGTCCATGTTGTGCGCACGGAAGACGTGCTGCGTGATGTTGGCGACGGTCGCGCCCTCGCCGTCCTCGGAGACGGCGCGGATGTGGGTCGGCTGCGTCATGTAGCGGCGGGCCAGGCCGATGACCGCACCCGGCATGGTCGCCGAGAACAGCATCGTCTGACGCTTCGCGGGCAGGTACGCCATGATCTTCTCGACGTCGGGCAGGAAGCCCAGGTCGAGCATCTCGTCGGCCTCGTCCAGGACGAGGGCCTTGACGCGCGAGAGGTCGAGCTTCTTCTGCCCGGCCAGGTCGAGCAGGCGGCCCGGGGTGCCGACGATCACGTCGACGCCCTTCTTGAGCGCCTCGACCTGGGGCTCGTACGCGCGGCCGCCGTATATGGCGAGGACGCGGACGTTGCGGACCTTGCCCGCGGTCAGGAGGTCGTTGGTGACCTGGGTGCACAGCTCGCGGGTCGGAACCACCACGAGGGCCTGCGGGGCGTCGGTCAGCTGCGCGGGGGTGGCGCGGCCGGCCTCGACGTCCGCGGGGACGACGACCCGCTCCAGCAGGGGAAGGCCGAAACCGAGCGTCTTGCCGGTTCCGGTCTTGGCCTGGCCGATGACGTCCGTGCCGGAAAGGGCGACGGGGAGGGTCATCTCCTGGATCGGGAAGGGGGACACGATGCCGACGGCCTCAAGGGCCTCGGCCGTCTCGGGGAAAATCCCGAGGTCTCGGAACGTAGTCAGGGTGCTGCCTCTTCTGTGAGACGCGGCGCGAGGCGGCGAGGGGGGTCGTACCGTGCCGTGCTTGCAGTACTGCTACGTACGAAGCTGCGCGGGACCACTAGCCTTCGCTCAAGCGCATCTGCCGCTGAGGGGGCCCCTCGTGGTAGGCGGTACGCATGAACGTACGCACCGCACCGAGGGCGGTCGGTTGGAGCCGATCGGGCCACCGACCGGGCATCCTCATTCGGATGGCCCGCCGAGTATTCGGCAGGCGCATTACCACTGTACCCCGGAATCGCGCAGGTGTGTCGGGTGAATTCACCGGGTAGGCGCGTTTAGCTGGACAGGCAAGGAACCGGCGTGGTGACTTGGAGGGCCATTCGGCGGGCTATTCTGCGGAGCATGTCGACCGTAGAAAACGCCTCGCCCGCCGACGACAGCGCCCCCACCGAAGCCGTGGGCATCGCCTCCCAGGACTGGGCCGCCGCCTCTGCCTCGCCGCAGTACCGGGCCGCCGTCGTGGACCTGCTCGGCGCGCTCGCCTACGGAGAGCTCGCGGCCTTCGAGCGCCTGGCGGAGGACGCGAAGCTCGCGCCCACCCTGGACGACAAGGCCGAGCTCGCCGCGATGGCCTCCGCCGAGTTCCACCACTTCGAGCGGCTGCGGGACCGGCTCGCGGCGATCGAGGTCGAGCCCACCGCCGCCATGGAGCCCTTCGCGAAGGGCGTCGACGACTTCCACCGCCAGACCGCGCCGTCGGACTGGCTGGAGGGCCTGGTCAAGGCCTACGTCGGCGACTCCATCGCCAGTGACTTCTACCGTGAGGTCGCCTCCCACCTGGACACCGACACCCGCGCCCTCGTGCTCGGTGTGCTCGACGACACCGGCCACGGCAACTTCGCCGTCGAGAAGGTCCGCGCGGCGATCGAGGCGGACCCGCGCTGCGGCGGCCGGCTCGCGCTGTGGGCCCGCCGGCTGATGGGCGAGGCCCTCTCGCAGGCCCAGCGCGTGGTCGCCGAGCGCGACGCGCTCTCGACCATGCTGGTCGGCGGCGTCGACGGAATGGCGGCCGGCTTCGACCTGGCGGCCGTCGGCGAGATGTTCACCCGCATCACCAAGGCGCACACCAAGCGGATGGCGGCCCTCGGCCTCGCCGCCTGACCGCACGGCGGCCGCGAGGCTCCGTACCGCTCCACACGTCGGCCCCGGCGCGCACACCGCGCGCCGGGGCCGACGTACGTGGTTCAGGGGTCAGGGGTCAGGGTTCAGGGGTCGGGGTCAGCCCCGCGACGGGAGTGAAAACGGAGTCCTGTGGGACGGCCTGCGGGGCCCTGCGGCCGGACGGAGCAGCAGGGACAGGACCACGGCCGACACCAGCACCGCGCCGATGAGCGTCGCCGTCAGGGTGTTGTGCCCGGGCCCCAGCGCGAAGTGGGTGAGATACGCCCCGAACAGCGCCCCCAGCACCCCGCTGACCAGTACCACTGTGCGGGAAGGCAACCGGCGCGTGAGCACCCGGGCGGCTGTCGCGGACAGGGCGAGGCCCAGGAGTGCGGAGCCGAGCACTTCCATCAGCAGCATGAGGTCTCTCCCATACGTCAGGGCAAACCGGGTCACTGCGGTCCTACCCGAAGCGGAAGACACAGAAACGGCCCGGCGGGATCAACCGCCGGGCCGTTTCCAACAGTTCTCAGAGCGCGCCGAAACCGACCTTGCGCACGCTCGGCTCGCCCAGGTCGACATACGACAGGCGGTCGGACGGCACCAGGACCTTGCGGCCCTTGTTGTCGGTGAGGCTCAGCAGCGGCGCGGTGCCGGACAGAGCGGCGGTGACGATGCTCTCCAGCTCCTCGGCGCTCAGGTCGCTCTCCAGCACGATCTCCCGGGGTGCGTGCTGCACGCCGATCTTGACCTCCACGGCTTTGTCCCTCCGACGATCCGGTTCGCGCGATCAGCCGCGCCGTACGCGGTCCACATTAGCCCGATGAGGGGACGCGGACCGCGCAGAGCGGACACGCTCGCAGCGAACAGCGGCCGATGAGGGCCCGCGGAAGCCGGTTCCTCAGGACTCCGTGCCGTGCAGCGGGAAGCCGGCGATACCGCGCCAGGCGAGCGAGGTGAGCAGGCCGACCGCCGTCTCGCGGGCGACCGGGCTCTCGCTGGAGAGCCAGTAGCGGGCCACGACCTGCGAGACCCCGCCCAGGCCCACGGCCAGCAGCATCGACTCGTCCTTGGACAGGCCGGTGTCCTCGGCGATGACGTCGGAGATGGCCTCGGCGCACTGCAGCGAGACGCGGTCGACGCGCTCGCGCACCGCCGGCTCGTTCGTGAGGTCGGACTCGAAGACCAGCCGGAAGGCGCCGCCCTCCTCCTCCACGTACGCGAAGTAGGCGTCCATCGTGGCCGCCACGCGCAGCTTGTTGTCCGTCGTCGACGCGAGTGCGGTACGCACGGCCAGCAGCAGGGCCTCGCAGTGCTGGTCCAGCAGGGCCAGGTACAGGTCGAGCTTGCCGGGGAAGTGCTGGTACAGCACCGGCTTGCTCACGCCGGCCCGCTCGGCGATGTCGTCCATGGCCGCCGCGTGATACCCCTGCGCGACGAAAACCTCCTGGGCCGCGCCCAGCAGCTGGTTGCGCCGGGCTCGGCGCGGCAGTCGCGTGCCCCGCGGACGCGCTGCCTCGGTCTGCTCGATGGCTGTCACGCCGCCTCCCACTTTCTCTAAGAACACAGTGCGCTCTGCGCCGCGCCGCCATCGTACTTTTCGGTAACCGAATCTGGAGGGTTCAAGCCGAGTTTTCTCGCGGTACGGACGGCCCGGAGGCGCTGGTCAGCGGTTTGATCAGCGGTTTGGTCGGTGCTCGGTCAGCTGCGGGTCAGCGGTAGTCGTCCTCGTCCAGCGGCACCACCCGCGCCTGCTCGACGGCATCGCCGTCCGTGACCCCCTCCACCGCGCGCTCGGTGATCGGGTCGTCCTCGTCCGGCCGGAGGTCGGCCAGCTGCTCCGCCACATCCGCCTCGGGCGCCTCAGGATCGAGGGATTCCGGAAACTGCTCCCGGAAGGTGTCCGGCTCCGCAGGGTCGACAGTCATGCCGCTCCCCTCGCTTCCTTGTGCTCACTTACGAGCCTAGGAGGATCGCGGATGCACCGCTATATGGATCCGGCCTGTGTCTGTGACGGCGAACACAACAAGAGGAACGTGATCGTCTCGTAACATTGCCCGCATGTCTTCGACCGAGCTGCCGGGCGTACGGTCCACCGCCGAGCTGTCCTCCCAGACGGGAGCCGTTCGGGTGGCCGAAGGGGAGCAGCTGCGCACCGCCGTGCTGCCCGGCCTGGAACTGGCCGTCCGGGTCCGTCCGCCCCTGCGCACCGGGCTGCCACCCGCCCTGTTCGTGCACGGACTCGGCGGTTCCTCGCAGAACTGGTCGGAGCTGATGGCGCAGCTGGCCGACACCGTCGACGGCGAGGCCCTCGACCTGCCGGGCTTCGGCTGGTCCCCACCACCCGCCGACCGGGACTACTCCGTCACCGCCTTCGCCCGCGCCGTCATCCGGCACCTCGACGCCGCCGGGCGCGGCCCGGTCCACCTGGTCGGGAACTCCCTCGGCGGAGCCGTCTCCACCCGCGTCGCGGCCGTCCGGCCCGACCTGGTGCGCACCCTGACCCTGGTCTCGCCCGCCCTGCCCGAGCTGCGGGTGCAGAAGTCGGCCGTGCCGACCGCGCTGCTCGCCGTGCCCGGGATGGCCGCGCTCTTCAACCGGCTGACGCAGGGGCTCAGTGCCGAGCAGCGCACCCGCGGGGTGACGGAGCTCTGTTACGGAGACCCCTCCCGGGTGACACCCGAGGGATTCCGCAACGCCGTGGAGGAGATGGAGCGGCGGATGGCCCTGCCGTACTTCTGGGAGGCCATGACGCGCTCCTCGCGCGGCATCGTCGACGCCTACACCCTCGGTGGCCAGCACGGACTGTGGCGGCAGGCGCAGCGGGTTCTCGCGCCCTCGCTGCTGGTCTACGGTGGCCGGGACCAACTGGTCTCGTACCGTATGGCGCACAGGGCGGCCGCGGCCTTCCGCGGTTCGCGGCTGCTGTGCATGCCCGAGGCAGGACACGTGGCGATGATGGAGTACCCCGAGGCGGTGGCCGCCGCGTTCCGGGAGCTGCTGAGCGACACCGGAACGGGCGAGAGTGACCGATATACCGAAGACGGCAGAGGCTGAGGACCGTGGGACGACATAGTCGCAAGGGCCCTGCCCCGGCTCCGGCTCCGGCCGCCGCTCCGGCACCCGTCCGGCCGCAGCCGGAGCCCCTGCCGTACGAGGAACCGCCCGCCGCGTCCTGGCCCGAACCGACCGTCACCCACCAGGGGTACGTGTCCCAGGACCGGTCGTTCGCCGACGCGCGGACCGGGGGCCACCCCCAGCAGTACGAGTCCGGCGGCGCCTGGGGGGCCCGCCCCGACTCCGTGTACGGGGACTGGCACGGGGTGCGGCGCCCGCGCGACGCCGCCGCCACCGCGCCGGCCGCTCCGCCGCCCGCCGCCCGCCTGGACTCCGACACCCCGGCCTTCGGCACCCCCGCGGTGGGCTTTCCGCAGGTCACCCTGGTGCCGCCGGCGGCTTTCGACCTCGGCCCCGACTCCGACCCCGTCACCTCCACCGGTTCGCACCGCCGGGTGCCCGGGCCGCGCAAGCCGGTCGACCCGGTCGGTCCCGTCGCTCCCGTGGCTGCGCCGGATCCGTTCGATCCGGCCGATCCGTTCGATCCGGCCGATCCGGTGGATCCGGTGGATCCCGCCCCGGAGCCGTCCGGGTCCGGCCGCGGTCTGAAGGTCCGTACGTACACCGGCATGGCCGCCGTGGCCGTCACCACCGTCCTCGCCGTCGTCGTCGCCGGCCAGGTGACCTCCGACGGGGACGGCGCCAAGTCGGGCGCGCAGGCCGCCTCCGACGGCAGCCGGACCGACGCGGCCGCCTCCCGCTCGGACGGCCGCGCGACGCCTCCGGCGGCGGCCGCGCCCGCGGCGCCGTCCGCCGCCGCGCCCGCGCCGGAGCTGACCTACGAGCAGAAGATGGCCCAGCAGCTTCCGATCGACGCGAAACTCGCCGGGCCCGGGACCTTCGACACCGTGCCCGGTGTGGCCAAGGCCCCCGGCAAGGGCAAGCTCGTGCGCTACCGGGTCGACGTCGAGCAGGGCCTCGGCCTGGACCCGCAGCTCTTCGCCGAGGCCGTCCACCGCACCCTCAACGACCCGCGCAGCTGGGCCCACAACGGCGAAAAGACCTTCGAGCGGGTACCGGGCGGCGAGGCGGACTTCGTGATCACCCTGGCCAGTCCCGGGACCACCGGGGTCTGGTGCGCCAAGTCCGATCTGGACACCACCGTCGACAACGTCTCCTGCGACTCCGCGCGCACCGAGCGGGTGATGATCAACGCGTTCCGCTGGGCGCAGGGCTCCGCGACCTACGGACCGGACCAGATGTTCATCTACCGGCAGATGCTCATCAACCACGAGGTCGGACACCGGCTCGGACACGACCACGTGAACTGCCGCACACCCGGCGCGCTCGCGCCGATCATGCAGCAGCAGACCAAGTCCCTCAACATCAACGGCATCGAGTGCAAGCCCAACCCCTGGGTGTTCCCCGGAGGTTGACCGACGGACCGGATTCCCGCCCGGCGGCCGGGCGGGGATCCGCGTTGACAATCCGTCCGATCATCGGCAATCGTTCTCCGCATGTCGCACCACCACACCATGACCGCGAGCGCCGCCATTGAGCTGGCGCTGCTTGGTGTGACCGCGCACAGCGTGGCCGACATCTTCTGTCGCTGACGCCGACCCGCAAGCGCCGCGACACTTTTCGAGTTCCTTCGCCGCGCCCGGGTGCACGTACGCCCGCAGGCGCGGCTTCCTCGTGTTCCGGTACCCCATCGGTACCGCTGTCGACCGCTGCCCCTCGCGTGGCCCTTCCGCCCTTCCTTCACGCCGAGAGGTCTTCACACCCATGTCTTCCGCCGGACCCGACCGTCATCTCATAGCGCGCCGTGCGGCCGCCGTCACCGTCAGCCTCGTCCTGGCCGGGGGCGCCGTGGCCTGCGGCCCCAAGGACGGTGCGGACAAGGCCGGTTCGGGCGACAAGCCGGGCGCCGCGGGCGCGCCGCAGAAGGGCGGCACCCTGACCGTCCTCAACTCCGAGCCGCAGAGCGACTTCGACCCGGCCCGGCTCTACACCTCGGGCGGCGGAAACGTTCCCTCGCTGGTCTTCCGCACGCTGACCACCCGCAACCGCGAGGACGGCCCGGCCGGCACCAAGGTCGTCCCCGACCTGGCCACCGACACCGGAAAGCCCAACGCCGACGCCACCGAGTGGACGTACACGCTCAAGGACGGGCTGAAGTACGAGGACGGCACCCCGATCACCACCGCCGACGTCAAGTACGGCATCGAGCGGTCCTTCGCCGCCGAGCTGTCGGGCGGCGCCCCGTACCTGCGGGACTGGCTGGTCGGCGGGGAGACGTACGAGGGCCCGTACAAGGACGGCGGCAAGGGCCTCGACTCGATCGTCGTGCCCGACCCGAAGACGATCGTCTTCAAACTCCGCAAGCCCGAGGGCGAGTTCCCCTTCGTCGCCACGCAGACGCAGTTCGCGCCCGTCCCCAAGGCCAAGGACACCGGGGTCAAGTACGAGGAGCACCCCGTCTCCTCCGGCCCGTACAAGGTCGTCAAGAACGACAACGACGGCGAGCACCTCACCCTGGAGCGCAACGAGCACTGGGACAGGAAGACCGACGAGGAGCGCAAGGCCTACCCGGACAAGATCGACGTCCGCGCCGGTCTGGACGCCGCCGTCATCAACCAGCGCCTGGCCACCAGCTCCGGCCCCGACGCCGCCGCCGTCACCACCGACACCAACCTCGGCCCGGCGGAGCTCGCCCAGATCGGCGACTCCGCCGACAAGAACGAATTGGCCGCACGCGTCGGCACCGGCCACTTCGGCTACATCAACTACCTGGCCTTCAACCCGAAGGTGGCCCCCTTCGACAACCCGAAGGTGCGCCAGGCCATCTCCCACGCGATCAACCGCACCAGCGTGATCAACGCCGCCGGCGGATCCGCGCTGGCCGAACCGGCCACCACCTTCCTGCCCGAGCGCGAGGCCTTCGGCTTCACCCCGTACGACCACTTCCCGGCGGGCAGGACCGGCGACGCGGCCAAGGCCAGGCAGCTGCTGGCGGAAGCGGGCTTCCCCGACGGCATCACCGTCACCCTGACCCACTCCACCGCGCAGAACCGCCAGACCAGCCCCGAGGTCGCCACCGCCGTGCAGCAGGCCCTCGCCGCCGCCGGGATCACCGTCAAGCTGGAGGGCCTGGAGAACAACGCCTTCAACGAGAAGCGCTGGGACGCCAAGAACACCCCCGGGTTCTTCCTCTCCCGCTGGGGCGCCGACTGGCCCTCCGGCGGCCCCTTCCTCGCGCCGATCTTCGACGGCCGGCAGATCGTGACCAACGGCTCCAACTACAACCACGCCCAGCTGAACGACCCGGCCGTGAACGCCGAGATCGACGAGATCGCCAAGCTGACCGACCTCGCGGCGGCCGGCAAGCGCTGGGGCGCACTCGACAAGAAGATCGGTGAGCAGGCCCTGGACGTGCCGCTCTTCCACCCGGTCTACAAGCGGCTCGTCGGCAAGGACATCAAGAACGTCGTGATCAGCGACTGGACCGGCGTCCTCGACATCTCGCAGGTCTCCGTCAAGTGAGCGTCGCCCTCAAGCAGCAGGCGCAGCAGCAGCCGCCGCCCGCGCCCGGGGCCCTCGCCCCGGGCGCGGGCACCGCGCGCCAGGTCTGGCGGCGCCTGCGCCGCCGGCCCGCGGCCCTCGCGGCCGCCGGGGTCATCGCCCTGCTCGTCCTCCTCGCCCTGGCCGCACCGCTGGTCGCCCAGCTCACCGGCCAGGACCCGAACGCGTACCACGACGACCTCGTGGACTCCGCGCGCGGCGGGGTACCGCTCGGCTCCTTCGGCGGGATCTCCGCCGACCACTGGCTCGGCGTCGAGCCGGGCACCGGCCGCGACCTGCTCACCCGGCTGCTGTACGGGGCGCGGATCTCGCTGCTCGTGGCCCTGGGCGCCGTCGTCGTGCAAACGCTCGTCGGGGTGGGCGTCGGACTCGCCGCCGCGCTCGGCGGCCGGTTCGCGGGCCAGCTCATCGGCCGGTTCACGGACGTGATGATTGCGCTGCCGATGCTGGTGATCGGTATCGCCCTCACCGCCGTCGTCCCGCCCGACTTCCCGCGGCCGCTGCTGCTGATCCTCATCATCGGACTGCTCGACTGGGGCGGCACCGCCCGGATGGTGCGCGCCCAGGCGCTCGCCCTGCGCGGTCTCGACTTCGTCGACGCCGCCCGCCTTTCGGGCAGGGGCACGCTCGGCATCGCCCGCCGCGAACTGCTGCCCTCGCTGGCCGCGCCCGTCATCACCTTCGCCGCGATCAAGGTGCCCACCGCCATCGTGGCCGAGGCCTCGCTGTCCTTCCTCGGCGTCGGCGTGAAGCCGCCCACGCCCTCCTGGGGGCAGATGCTCTCCAGCGCGCAGACCTGGTTCCGCGCCGACCCGGCCTACGTCCTGCTCCCCGCCGGGCTGCTCTTCGTCACCGTGCTCGCCTCCACCGTGCTGGGCGACGCCGTCCGCACGGCCCTCGACCCGCGCGAAGGTTCCCGCCTGCGGGTCGGCACCAGAAAGGAGCGCACCGCGTGACCGGCTTCGTGCTCAAACGGACCGGCGGCGCACTGCTCGTGCTGCTCACCCTGTCCGTCGTCGTCTACGCCCTCTTCTACCTCGCCCCCGGTGACCCGGCCCGCCTCGCCTGCGGAGAACGCTGCAACCCGGCGCAGATCGCCCAGGTCCGCGAACAGCTCGGGCTGAACGAGTCCGCCACCGCCCAGTACCTGCACTTCCTCCAGGGGCTGCTGGCCGGCCGGGACTACTCCGGCGGCGCCGGGCTGGTCCTGCACTGCGACGCGCCCTGCCTGGGGTTCTCGTACCAGAACGACCAGCAGGTCACCGGGCTGATCCTGGACCGGCTGCCCGCCACCCTGTCGCTGGCGCTGGGCGCGCTGGTGATCTGGCTGGTGGTCGGCGTCGGCACCGGACTGCTGTCCGCGCTGCGCCGCGGCGGAATCACCGAGCGGGCCCTGACCGTCCTGACCCTCGCCGGGACCGGCACCCCCGTCTTCATCCTGGGGCTGCTGCTGCTCATGACCGTCTGCGCCTACCTTCAGTGGCTGCCGTTCCCGACGTACGTGCCGCTGACCGAGGACCCCGAGCAGTGGGCCTGGAACCTGCTCCTGCCATGGGTGACCCTCGGCTTTTTCGAGAGCGCCAAGTACGCCCGCCTCACGCGCAGTTCGACCCTGGAGACGCTCGCCGAGGACCACATCCGGACCTTCCGCGCCTACGGGGTGGGGGAGCGGGCCGTGGTCACACGGCACGCGGTGCGCGGCGCCGTGGCCCCCGTGATCGCGCTCAGCGCCGTGGACTTCGGCACGATGATCGGCGGCGCGGTGCTGACGGAGTCGCTGTTCGGCATCCCCGGCCTCGGCAAGACCCTCATCGACGGGGTACGGGTCGTGGACCTGCCCGTCGTCGTCGGAGTCGTCCTCACGATCGGCACGGCCGTGGTCCTCGCGGGCGCGATCGCCGACCTGCTGTACGCCGCCGCGGACCGAAGGGTGACCCTCGCATGACGCACTCACTGGTGGAGGTCACCGGCCTCGTCGTCGACTTCCCGGTCGGCGGGGCGGGGGAGTACGTACGGGCCGTCGACGGGGTCTCGTTCACCCTGGAGGCGGGCCACGCCCTCGGCGTCGTGGGCGAGTCCGGCAGCGGCAAGTCCACCGTGGCCGCGGCCCTGCTCGGACTGCACCGCGGTACGGGCGCCCGCCTCGGCGGCACCGTCCGGGTCGGCGGCACGGACGTGGCCACGGCATCCGCGGCCGAACTGCGCCGGCTGCGCGGCGGGACCGCCGCCATGGTCTTCCAGGACCCGCTGAGCTCACTGGACCCGTACTACGCCATCGGCGACCAGATCGCCGAGGTCCACCGGATCCACGCGGACGTCTCCCGGCGGGCCGCCCGGGCCCGCGCCGTCGAGGTGCTCGACCGGGTGGGCATCCCGGACGCGGTACGCCGCTCCCGCGCGCGGCCGCACGAGTTCAGCGGCGGCATGCGGCAACGGGCCCTCATCGCCATGGCGTTGGCGTGCGAGCCGCGGCTGCTGATCGCCGACGAGCCGACCACCGCGCTGGACGTCACCGTGCAGGCCCAGATCCTCGACCTGCTGCACGGGCTGCGCGAGGAGCGCGGGCTCGGGCTGCTGCTGGTCACCCACGACGTGGGGGTGGCGGCGGAGAGCGTGGACGAGGTGCTGGTCATGCGGGCCGGCTCCGCCGTCGAGCGGGGTCCGGCGGCTTCCGTGCTGGCCGCACCGGCGGAGCCGTACACCAAGGCCCTGCTGGCGGCGGTACCGAGGCTGGACGGGCCGCGCCCCGTCCGGGGGGCCGCGGGTGAGCAGGCGCGGCGCCGTTCCCGGGGCTCCGCCCCGGACCCCGCGCCTCCAACGCCGGCGGGGCCGGATCTGCCCCCGGCGGGGCAGGACTCGGCCCCGGCGGGGCTGGAGGCGGGGCTCGAAGTGCCGCCCGTCGTCGAAGCCTTTTCCCTGCGGCGGGAGTTCGGGCGGGGACGGCGCAAGGTCGCCGCCGTCGCCGGGGTGTCCCTCGCCGTGCACGCCGGGGAGACCCTCGGGATCGTCGGCGAGAGCGGCTCCGGCAAGAGCACGCTCGGGCGGATGCTCGTCGGACTGCTGGAGCCCGGCTCCGGGCAGGTGCGCCGGGACGGCGTCCCGGTCACCGGCATCGCGAGCGGTGTGCAGATGGTCTTCCAGGACCCGGTGTCCTCCCTCAACCCGCGCCGTTCCGCCGGCGAGTCCGTCGCCGATCCGCTGCGTGCGGCGGGGGAGCGCGACGAGGCGGCCGTCCGCGCCCGGGTGGAGGAACTGCTGCTGCGCGTCGGGCTGGAGGCCGAGCACTACGACCGCTACCCGCACGAGTTCAGCGGCGGCCAGCGCCAGCGGGTGGGCATCGCCCGGGCGCTCGCTCCCCGGCCACGGCTGATCGTCTGCGACGAACCGGTCTCCGCCCTCGACGTGACGACCCAGGCGCAGGTCACCGCCCTGCTGGCGGAGCTCCAGCGGGAGCTGGGCATCGCGCTGGTCTTCATCGCGCACGACCTGGCGGTGGTCCGGCAGGTCAGCGACCGGGTGGCCGTCATGCGGGCCGGGGAGATCGTCGAGGAGGGCCCGGTGGACGAGGTCTACGACCGCCCGGCCCACCCCTACACCCGGCAGCTGCTGGCCGCCGTACCGGCCCTGGATCCCGCGCTGGCTGCCGGTCGCCGCAGGACGCGGCAGGAGGTCTTCGCGTAGCCGGGTGCCGGCCGGCAGCGGTCCGGGGACCGGACCGGGGAGCTGTCCCGTCCGGGCCGGTTCCGAGGCTGTACTTCTAGCGTGCTCGAACGCGAACCGTACGGGAAAGTTACGACTCTTCACCCCTTCCGGTGGCGCGACGGACAACCGTCCGTCGCGCCTTCGGCATATCCGCTTGAGTTCTCCCGCGGCGGGTCGCCTGACCGAACGGCGACCGCCTGAACGGGAGATCGGGGGTGCCACTCGTGCGGATCGGACTGCTCACGGAAGGTGGTTATCCGTATGCGACGGGAGAGGCGAGGCTGTGGTGCGACCGGCTCGTGCGCGGGCTCCCGCAGCACGAGTTCGAGATCTACGCACTGAGCCGCAGCGCCGAGCAGGAACGCGCCCGGGTGCCACTGCCCGAGCACGTCACCCGGGTCCGGACGGCCCCCCTGTGGGCCCCCGCCGACGACGGGCGGACCTACTCCCGGCGGGAGCGCCGCCGGTTCGTGGACTGCTTCAAGCAGCTGGTCCACGGGATCTGCGCCGGAGAGGCGGAGCCCTTCGCGGCCGGGCTGTACGGGCTCGCCGGACTCGCCCGCGAACAGGGCGGGATGTACGCGGCCCTGCGCTCCGAGTCCGCGGTGCGGGCCCTGGAGTCCGCCTGCCGGGCGCCGGGCGCCGCACGGACCGTGCAGGCCGCGCAGGTGGCCGACCTGCTGGAGTTCGCGGACGAGCTGGAGGTGATGCTGCGGCCGTTGTCCCTCGACTGGTACGGGGAGAACGCCCAGGCCGGGGGCGGTCTCGGCGAGGCCGACATCTGCCACGCGGCCGCGGGCGGCGTGGCCGCGCTCCCCGGACTCCTGGCCAAACGCTTCTTCGGGGTCCCGCTGCTGGTCACCGAGTACGGGGTCCAGCTCCGGGCCCACTACCTGTCCCAGCTCGGCACCCGCGGCGAACCGGAGACCCGCCCCGCCGTACGGGCCCTGCTCGCGGCCTTCCAGCTGCGGCTGGCCACCGAGATCTACGCCCGGGCCGACTTCCTGACCCCCGGGAACGCGCACGCCCGGCGCTGGCAGGAGCGGTGCGGGGCCACCCGGGAACGGCTGCGGACCGTCTATCCCGGGATGGAGGCGGACCGATTCGCCACCGTCGGCGAGGCCCCGGACCGCGGGGACCCCGACACCCTGGTGTGGGTCGGCCGGATAGAGCCCGCCAAGGACCTCATCGCCCTGCTGCACGCCTTCGCCGAGGTCCGCCGGGCCGCGCCCGGCACCCGGCTGCGGATCTTCGCCACGGCCACGGCCCCCGGCTACCTCGCCGACTGCCGCTCCCTGGCCGCCCAGCTCTTCCCCGACGAGGCCGCCGACTCGGTCACGGTCGGGGAGAACCCGGTCACCTTCGAGGAGATCGGCGGACCCGACGCCCCCACCACGGCCGAGGCGTACGGCGCCGGGCGCGTCGTCGTCCTGTCCTCCGTGATCGAGGGCTTCCCGGTCACCCTCGCCGAGGCGATGCTCTGCGGGCGCGCCACCGTCTCCACCGACGTGGGCGCGGTCTGCGAGGTCATCGGGGGCACCGGGCTCGTCGTCCCGCCGCGCAATCCGCGGGCGCTCGCCGAGGCCTGCCTGTCCCTGCTGCAGGACCCCGAGCGGGCGCAGCGGCTCGGCGCCGCCGCCCGGGCGCGGGCCCTGGAACTCTTCACCGTCGAGCAGAACGTGGCCGCCTTCCAGGAGATCTATCTGCGGCTGCTGGCCAAGGGCTCCGAGCGGCCGGACGGCGAGATCCCCTTCGCCCGGCCCCCGGAGGCGCGGGTGCCCGGCCACTGGACCAGCCCGACGTGGGCTCCCGCCCCGGAGCCGTCCTCGGAGGCCGCCGTATGACCCCCGTAGACCCCCGAGTCACCGCCCCGCCGAATTCAGCCCCGCCGCAGGCATCTTCAGCGGCTCCGCCCAATCCAGCCTCGCCCGCAGCACATTCAGCCCCGCCGGCGTTTGAGGCGCGGGGGTCCGGGGGCAGCGCCCCTGGCAACGGCGCCGCGCCGGACCGTGCACCAGAGGCCGGCATCACACCTGCGGCGCCGCTGCCAGGGCTACGCACCGGACCCCGCGCCGCAAACGCAGGCGAGGCTGGAATGGCCCCCGGCGGGGCTGAACCGGCGGGCGGCGGGACGGCGGCGCGGCCGGCTCGGCGTCGGGCCGGCGGGGACCCCGTCAAGGCACTGCTGCACCGGCACCGGGAGCTGTGCGAGCGTGCCGTGGACCCGCTGGAGATCGCCGCCGGGCTGGAAGCCCACGGCATCACCGACCGCACCGCCGCGCGGTTCCGGCACCGGGACGTCTTCTCGCTCGCCGAGGAGCTGTACGCGCGCAGCCCCCACGAGGAGGTCACCGCCGCCGCGCCCATCCTGGTCCCGGCCGGCCCCGGCGCCTTCCGCGGCTTCGGCTACGCGCTGCTGCCCGGCGCCCTCGCCTGCGCCGCGGCCGCCGCCGGGCAGGCGTGGGCCGGGGCCGCCGCCGTGGCCGCCGTCGCCGCCGCCCTGGTGTGGCCCGGCCGGGCCGCCGGGGGCCGGTTCCCCTACGTGGCGCACGTGCTGGCGGCGGCCGTCGCCGGCTGGGCCGTGCACCGGCACGGCACCGCCCTCGCCGTCGGCCTCGCGCTGACCGTCGTCCCCGGGCACCTGGCCGCCGTCGCCTTCGCCGCCGGGGCGCGGGCCCGGCTCGACGGGAGCCGCGCACTGGAGGACTTCGCGGACCGGGCGCGTCCGCTGCTGCTGGTGGCCGTCGGCCTGTTCACCGGCGCCGCCGCCGCGGCCGCCGTGCTCGCCGGAACGCCGCTCCCGGTGGCCGTGCCCCTCGCGCTGCTGCTCTTCCTGACCCGGCTCCTGCTGCGGCACGGAGCCCACCGCGCACCCGTCGGCGCGGCCCTCGCCCTCGCCCTGGTCCCCGTCCCGGCGGCGGCCCTCGCCGCCGCGGCCGGACTCCTCGTACACGCCGTGCTCGCCCTGGCCCGCGCCTCCGCGCATGCGCGGCCCTGACGTCCCCGGGACGTCCCCAGACCTTCGGAGCCGACGCCGAGGCGCTTCATCCGTACCCCGCCCCACCCATCCGTCCGTCCGTCCGCAAGGAGAAACCGACATGACCGGCCAGCCAACCAACCAAGGGGTCACGCGATGAGGGTGCTGCTGATCGGAGCCAACGGATACCTCGGCCGCTACGTCGCCGACCGGCTGCTCGCCGACCCCGCCGTCCAGCTCACCGCGCTCGGCCGCGGCGACGACGCCGACGTCCGCTTCGACCTCGCCACCGGCAGCCCCGGCGCGCTCACCCGCTTCCTCGACGCCGTCCACCCGGGCGTCGTCATCAACTGCGCCGGAGCCACCCGGGGCGGGGCCCGGGAACTCACCCGGCACAACACCGTCGCCGTCGCGACGATCTGCGAGTCGCTGCGCCGCAGCGGCTGCGGGGCCCGGCTGGTGCAGCTCGGCTGCGCCGCCGAGTACGGGCCCAGTCAGCCCGGATCGTCCACGGCCGAGGACGCCGTGCCGAGACCGGGTGGGCCGTACGGGGTGAGCAAACTGGCCGCCACCGAGCTGGTCCTGGGCTCCGGGCTGGACGCCGTCGTGCTGCGGATCTTCTCGCCCGTCGGCCCCGGCACCCCCGCCGGATCCCCGCTCGGCCGGCTCGCCGAGGCCATGCGCCGCGCGATGCAGGCGGGCGACGGTGAGCTGAAGCTCAGCGGGCTCGGCGTGCAGCGCGACTTCGTCGACGTACGGGACGTGGCGCGGGCCGTGCACGCCGCCTCGCTGTCCGCCGCCCAGGGCGTGGTCAACATCGGCACCGGCCGCGCGGTCCGGCTGCGCGATGCGGCCGCGGTCCTGGCCCGGGTCGCCGGGTACGGGGGCGCCCTGCACGAGCTGGACGTCCCGCACGGCGGACCCCAGCAGATGCACGGGCATCCCGGCCGCCCGTCCGGACTGGCCGCCATCGGCTCCCCCCGCTCCGAGGCCACCGCCGAACAGATGGCCGCCGCGGCCCCCCAGCCGTACCCCTACCCGGACGGCTGCGGAGCCTGGCAGCAGGCGGACGTCCGTACCGCCCGGGACCGGCTCGGCTGGCGGCCCCGGATCAACCTGGAGGAATCCCTCGCGGACATCTGGATGGAGGCGGCGTGCCGCATCTGACGACGCCGCCGGGGGCGGTGACCGCCGCCGCGACCGAGGCCGGCCGCCTCGGCCTCGGCATCCCCGGCTACGCGCACCCGCTGCTCGCCCCCGTCGAGTGGGCCGAGCTGACCCGCCCCGGCACCCCGCTGCACTGGGCCGTGCTCAACGTCGCGGACGGCCCGGGCGGGCGGCCCGACCCGCACTGCACGGAAGCGGCCGCGAAGCTGCGCCGCGCGGGCGGCATGATCCTCGGACATCTCGCGATGCGGGACGGATCGCGGTCCTTCGGGGAGCTGGTCTCCGACGCCCACCGCTTCCGCGACTGGTACGGGGTCGGCGGTTTCTACCTGGCCGGGGCCCCGGCCGGCAAGGCGGAACTGGCCTCGGTGAGGCGGGTCGTGGACTCCCTGCGGGGCCTCAGTGCGGACCTGCGGATCGTGCTGGGGCACGGTACGCACCCCTGCGAGGGCTATGCGGAGATCGCCGACCAGCTGGTCACCTTCTCCGGATCCTGGGCCGACTACCGCTGGTCGCAGGTGGCGGAGTGGACGGCGGACCATCCGGCGGAGCGGTTCTGCCACCTCGTCCACGGGGTGCCGCGCGCGCACCTGGAGGAGGCGATGCGGATCGCCCGCTGGCAGGGGGCGGGCACGATCTGGTTCACCGACCGGCTCGGGACGCGCGGCAGCGACCCCTGGGCCTCAATGCCCGCGTACTGGGACGAAATCGTCTCAAGGATCGGGACAGGTGTCTTGGAATGAAGACGGGCGTGGCAGTGTTACTGGGAGAACAACCATCAGTTTGCTCCCTGCACCTGCGGGGATGCTCCCATCTTCGGAGTGCCCGTGTCGCTGCCACCGCTGGTCGAGCCAGCAGCTGAGCTCACCGTTGACGAGGTCCGTCGGTATTCGCGGCACCTGATCATCCCGGATGTCGGGATGGACGGCCAGAAGCGCCTGAAGAACGCCAAGGTGCTGGCCGTGGGTGCCGGCGGTCTCGGTTCGCCCGCCCTCATGTACCTCGCCGCGGCCGGTGTCGGCACGCTGGGCATCGTGGAGTTCGACGAGGTCGACGAGTCGAACCTGCAGCGCCAGATCATCCACAGCCAGGCGGACATCGGCCGTTCCAAGGCCGAGTCGGCCCGCGACAGCGTGCTGGGCATCAACCCGTACGTGAACGTGGTCCTTCACGAAGAGCGGCTCGAAGCCGAGAACGTGATGGAGATCTTCAGCCAGTACGACCTCATCGTCGACGGCACGGACAACTTCGCCACGCGCTACCTGGTGAACGACGCCTGCGTGCTGCTGAACAAGCCGTACGTGTGGGGCTCGATCTACCGCTTCGACGGCCAGGCCTCGGTCTTCTGGTCCGAGCACGGTCCGTGCTACCGCTGCCTCTACCCGGAGCCCCCGCCGCCGGGCATGGTCCCGAGCTGCGCCGAGGGCGGCGTACTGGGCGTGCTCTGCGCGTCCATCGGGTCGATCCAGGTCACCGAGGCCATCAAGGTCCTCACGGGTGTCGGCGAGCCGCTGGTCGGCCGGCTGATGATCTACGACGCCCTGGAGATGCAGTACCGCCAGGTCAAGGTCCGCAAGGACCCCGACTGCGCGGTCTGCGGTCCGAACGCGACCGTCACCGAGCTCATCGACTACGAGGCCTTCTGCGGCGTCGTGTCGGAGGAGGCCCAGGAGGCGGCCGCCGGTTCGACGATCACTCCCAAGCAGCTCAAGGAGTGGATCGACACCGACGAGCCCATCGAGATCATCGACGTCCGTGAGATCAACGAGTACGAGATCGTCTCGATCCCCGGCGCGAAGCTGATCCCCAAGGGCGAGTTCCTGATGGGCACCGCCCTCCAGGACCTGCCGCAGGACAAGCGGATCGTCCTGCACTGCAAGACGGGTGTCCGCAGTGCGGAAGTCCTCGCGGTCCTGAAGTCCGCGGGCTTCGCGGACGCGGTGCACGTCGGCGGCGGCGTGATCGGCTGGGTCCACCAGATCGAGCCCGAGAAGCCGGTCTACTAGGCCGGTCCACCGGGCCGGTCCGCCAGGTCCGCCAGCAGTGGTCCGAAGGGGCCGTACCCCGCGAACGGGGCACGGCCCCTTCGGCGTTCGTCCTGCGGACCGGATCAGGCGGCCGACGACTCCGGCGCCTCGGGCGGCGGCGTCGGGTCCGGTGCCGCGGTGCAGACGGTGCCCGCGGCCGGCGCCTTGCCGTCCAGCAGGTAGGTGTCGACCGCCTTCTGCACGCACGGGTCGCCGCTGTTGTACGCGCCGTGCCCCTCGCCCTTGTAGGTGAGCTCCACGCCCACGCCCGGACCGAGCCGCTCCACCATGTTGCGGGCGCCCTCGTACGGGGTGGCCGGGTCGCCGGTGTTGCCGATCACCAGGATCGGGTCGGAGCCCGGCGCCGAGACGTCGGGGGTCTCCCAGGTGCCGGGGACCGGCCAGCCGGTGCAGGACATCATGGCCCAGCCGAGGAGGTCCCCGAAGACCGGCGAGGCGGCGCGGAACTCCGCGAGCTTGGCCTTGGTCTGCTCCAGGGTGTAGCGCTCCTTGTCGTCCACGCAGTTGATGGCGGTGTTGGCCGCGCCGATGTTGCTGTAACGCCCTTGCTGGTCACGGCCGTTGAGCGCGTCGGACAGGGCCATCAGCAGCTGCCCCTGACCGCCCTCCGCCTCGTCGAGGCCCTGTTCCAGCAGCGGCCACAGCTCCTTCGAGTACAGGGCCTGCGCGATGCCGTTGGTCGCCTGGTTCTCGGTGAGCAGCCGCCCCCCGATGCCCGGGATGGGCTTGGCGGCCAGCGCCTTCTGCAACTTGATGACGCCGGCCTCGATCTCCTTGGGCGTGCTGCCCTGGAGCCGGCACTCGTCGCCGCGGTCCACGCAGTCCTGGGCGAAGTTGCCGAGCGCGAGCTGGAAGCCCTTCGCCTGGCCCAGGGCGCTCTCCTCGGCGGTCTTGGTCGGGTCCACGACGGCGTCGAAGACGGCCCGGCCGACGTTCTTGGGGAAGAGGTGGGCGTAGACCCCGCCGAGCTCGGTGCCGTAGGAGATGCCGAAGTAGTTCAGCTTCTCGTCGCCGAGGGCCTGGCGGATGCGGTCCAGGTCGCGGGCGGCGTTCTCGGTGCCGACGTGGGGGAGCAGTTCGGCGGAGTTCTTCTCGCAGGCCTCCTGGTACTTGCGGATGTTCTCGATGAAGGCCTTCTCCTCCTCCGGGGTCTCGGGGGAGGAGTCCTCGCCGAAGTACTGGTCCAGCTGCTTGTCGTTCTGGCACAGGACCGGATCGCTGCCGCCCACCCCGCGCGGGTCGAAGCTCACCAGGTCGTACCGGGCGCGCAGGGCCTCGTACTCCTTCGAGGCGCCCGGCAGCGTGCTGATCCCGGAGCCGCCGGGGCCGCCGAAGTTGAAGACCAGCGAGCCCAGCCGGTTCTTCTGGTCCCGTGCCTTGGCCCGGATCAGGGCGATCGGGATCGTCTCGCCCTCGGGCTTCGCGTAGTCGAGCGGGACGTCGAGCGTGGCGCACTGCCAGTCCTTGGGAGGGGCCTGACCACCGCCCTGCGCGGCGGTCGGGGCCTCGCAGTCGCCCCATTTCAGGGGCTTGACCTCCGGGGTGCCGTCGGCCGTCGTCTTCTTCCCGTCGCCGTCGCCGGAACAGGCGGCCGTGGCGAGCAGCCCGGCGGCGAGCGTGGCGGCGGCGGTGACCCGCCAGGCGTGTGTCGGCATGCCTCCATCCTGTGCGCCCCGTGCCGACCCCGCCCGCGCGCTGACCCGAACGGGGGGCGCGCCCGCCCGCAGGTCAGTAGCCGTACACGCTCAGCTCCGTGATCGCGGCGAACAGGTGCTCCCAGGTCTCGGCGGAGGGGGAGCCGGAGGCCAGCGCAGCGGAGTCCAGGGCCCACATCGCCTCGCGGAACGCCCCGATGCCGTCCTCGGCCGGGTACGGGGACCAGCAGGCGCCCATGTACCGGCGTATGCCGTCGAGGAGTCCGACGAAGGACGCCACGTCCCGGGCCAGCGGGATGACGGACTCCTGGTACATGTACACCGCCCCGGAGCCGCGGTGGACGCCCACCAGGCCCGGGTCCGTGTACCCGAAGCCGAAGGTCCCGAGGTGCAGGAGGTCCTCGTCGCCCGCCCCCGGGGCCGACGCGGTCAGCGGCCGCAGCAACTCCGGGGCGACGTCGAACGAGCTGACGCCCGCGGCCCAGTGGCGCGGCAGCCCGACCCCGCTGAGGAACTCCCGGGTGGCCGGGTGCTCCAGCGCGTCCGGGAGCTCGTCGCGGGGGATACGGGTGACCCACGCGTCGCCGAAGGTCCGGGCGAGCCCGGCCGCGGTGAGCGGCCCTGAGCCGCGCGTGCCCGGGCGGAACCACGGGGTGTCCTCGGCGGATTCCCAGGAGGAGGTGTCGGCGCCGCCCCGGGGCCGGCCGGCGAGCGCGGCGGCGTTCTCCTCCACCACCACGACCCCGCGGGCCTCCGCGTACAGGTAGCGGCCGCCGCCGAGCACGGCCGGCTCCTCCCAGGTGCCGGGGCAGTGCAGGGCCCAGCCCTCTTCCTCCGCGTCGAACAGCCAAGGGCCGTCCGGCTCCTCCGTCTTCCGCTCCACGGCCGCACCGCCGGCCGGTGCGGGCAGCCGGCGTCCCGTCTCCAGGTCGAACCAGGCGTCCTCGCACCACAGGGCCCACACCTTCACGGCCGCGCCCCCGTCGAGGTCGTACACCTCGGCGGTGTGGTCCCCGCTGAGGTTCGGCTCCGCCACGTAGGCGCCGACGGGCCGCCACCAGGCCCACACCGTCCGCCAGGGCAGCCCCGGTTCGGCCTCGGCGACGCGGGCGGCGTAGGCGTGGTGCCCGAGCACGGTCGCGGCGAAGTGCAGCCAGGAGGCGAACTCCGCCCGCCCCACGTCGGCCCGCCCGAAGACGGCCTCGGCCTGCGTGAACACCTCCCGCCCGATGCCCCCTTCACCGGTGGCCCCACCCCGCAGGGCCGCCCGGTCCGCGCGCAGCACCGCGGCCGGATCGTCGAACGGGCAACGGCGGTCCTGGTCTTCACTCATGGACGCATGCTGCCACCCGCCTCGGACATTGCCCCCGCCGGCCGGAACCTCCAGCCACGCCGGCGTGTGAGGCGCGGGCGCGAAGCGCCGTAGCGGGTACGGGAGCGACCCGGTGCCGCAGCCGTCGGCCGGTGCCGAATCCGCCGGCCGGTGCCGCAGCCGTCGGCCGGTGCCGAATCCGCCGGCCGGGCCGGAGGCTAGATGGCTTCCTTGCGGGTCAGGAAGTTGAACGAGATCCACCCCGGCAGCACCGGCAGCCAGAAGGTCATCAGGCGGAACAGCAGCACCGCCGAGATCGCGACCTCCTTCTCCAGACCCGCCGCGATCAGCCCGAGGGTCAGCGTGGTCTCCACCGCGCCCATGCCGCCCGGCGTCGGCGCCGCCGACCCCAGCGCGTTGCCCGCCAGGAACACCACCGCGATGCTCGCGTAGCTGATGGCCTCGCCGCCCCCGAACGCGCGGATCGACGCGTCCAGGCACATCACGAAGCAGCCCGTCAGCAGCAGCATCCCGCCGATGCCGGTCACCAGCTTCTTCGGCCGCTGGAGCACGTCCAGCATGCGCGGCACCACGCCCGCGAACAGCGCCCGTACCCGCGTCACCACGAACTTCCGCATGAACGGGACGGCCGTCACCACCAGCACCAGTACGGCCACCGTCAGCAGACCCGCGATGACCGCCCGGGACGGGGTCATCTCCGGGGTCTTCTCGGTCCCGGTCAGATAGCCGAAGGACAGCAGCAGCACGATGTGGCTGGCCAGCCCGAACAGCTGGGAGGCGCCCACGCTCGCGACCGCCAGCCCCGGCCGGACCCCCGCCCGCTGCAGGAACCGCGTGTTCAGCGCGACACCGCCGACGGCCGCCGGGGCCACCAGCTTCACGAACGACCCGGCCACCTGCGCGACCACCGTCCGCAGGAACGGCACCCGCTCCGGGACGAAGCCCAGCAGGCTCATCGCCGCCGCGAAGTACGTCAGCGCCGAGAAGGCGAGCGCCGCCCCGACCCAGCCCCACTGCGCCTCGCCGATGATGGTCGCGAAGTCCACGTGGGCGAGCTGCGTGAGCAGGAAGTACGCACCGAACGCGCCCGCGATGAACGAGACCAGCGTGCGCGGCCGGATCCGCTCCAGCCGGGCCGGCTCCACCGGCGCCTGCGGCCGGATCAGCAGCACCTGGTGGCGGATCTGGGTCAGCAGATCCTCCTCGCGGGCCCCGTCCAGCGCATCCTCCAGGGCCTTCTTCTCGGCCTTGCGGTCGGCGGCGGCCGACGCGGAGACCGGGGTCGCGGAGGCAGCGGACTCCGCCTCGCGCGCCGCCTTCGCCGCCCGCGAGGACTCCAGTACGGCCTCCCGCTGCCGCTCCGCCCGCTCCCGGGCCAGCTTGCGCAGCGTCGCCCGGGTGGAACGGCTCAGCGCGATCGGCTGGAGCAGCGGCAGACAGTCCGCCACCGCGTCCGGGCCGAGCACCGACACGGCCGAGGCCACCGCGCGCTCGGCGCCGACCCGCAGGCCGACCGTGGTCAGCAGCTGGGCGATGTCCATCCTGAGCACCAGGTCGCCGGCGGCGATCTCGCCGCCGCGCAGGTCGGTGAGGATGACGTTGCCGGAACGATCCACCACAAGGGCGTCACCGGTGAGCCGGCGGTGCGCGATCCGCCGCGACTGGAGGGCCCGTACCTGCTTCCACGTGTGGTGGATCAGCTCGTCGGTGATCTCCTCGTCGGCGAGCGCGTCGAGGGCCCGGACGTCCAGGTGCTCGTACACGAGCATCACCGCGTCCGGACCGAGCTCGGAGGTGGCGATCAGCTTCGGCGCGTTCGCCCCGGCCGCGATGGCCGCGTACGCGAGGAGCGCCTCCTGCTCCAGCGCCTGGCGCAGCGACTGCAGGCTGCGCCCGGTGGTGATGCCGCGCAGGGTGAGCCGACGCCAGACCCGGTAGAAGAAGCCGTGGGCCTGCTGCTCGCGGTCGACGATCGTGACGTCGAGCGGCGGCCCGTCCTCCAGGGTCACGTGGTAGCGGCGGCCCCGGTCGTTGGCCTCGGAGGGCTCGGGGCCCTCGGGCATCTCCGCGCGCATCGCGCTGACCGGCTGGAAGCCGACCCGGCGCAGTCCGGCGAGGAGGTGCTGCCCGGTGGGGCGCACGTTGGGCGAGCCGACGGCGTACAGGGTGCCGTAGGCGACGCTCCAGCCGATCAGCACGGTGAGGATGATCGAGAAGGGGGTGGTGTACCCGTTGACCAGCATGGCCAGGGCGTTGAGCAGCAGGACCACCCACAGGGCGACCCGCCAGTGGGGTCTGCGGGTCATCCCGACCGCGGTCATGTACGCGATGACGGGCGCGAGGTAGCCGTGGACCGGGTCGGTCAGGGTCCCGCCGGCCGCGGGGCGGGTGAGGGCGTCCTGGATGGTGTCGGGGGCGGCCTGCGAGACCCACAGGTCGGTGGCGAGGGTGACGCCGTGCGCGAGGACGGCCGCGAGCACGCCGTCGGCGATGCGCAGCCCGTCGCGTTTGATCAGCCGCTCGATGGCGAAGGCGACGGGCAGCAGCAGCACCGCGATGCTGGACACCAGCGCGGCGACCTTGATCAGCAGGGCGGGCGCCTGGCCGGTGCCCTTGCTGATGTCCTCCTCCAGGCCGACGGTGGTGCCGTGGGCGAAGGCGGCGATGGCGAGGAGGACGGCGATGCCGAGGATGCCGACGAGCAGGCGTACGAGGTCGGACGGACGGTGCACGCGGGCGGCGAGCAGCGGTTCGTCGACCTCGACCCGGTCGGCGTCCGTGGCGGTGTGACCGTGCGGGCCCGCGGCGGACGCGGTGGCCTTGGCCCTGGTCGCCTTGGCTTCGACGGCCTCGGCTTCGGCAGCCTCGGCTTCGACCGCCTTGGCTTCGCCGGCCTCGGTCTGGCCGGGCTTGGTCTGGCCGGGCTTGGTCTGGCCGGGCTTGGCCTCGCCGGGCTTGGCCCCGCCCGCCTCGGCCTTGCCTGTGCGGTCGGTCCGGCCGTCGGGGCGCGGGGGCTCCGGACGGGGCTCGGGGACGGGTTCGGGGCGGGCGGCGCGGCCGTCGTCAGGGCGTGCGCCGTCATCGGTCGCCGCGCCGTCCGGAGGGCTCACACCCTGCTCCTTCGTCGTCACATCCGTCTCTTCTTGATCACGTATCACCAGTCACCGCCCGGAAGATGGTGGCACGGACCGACGGGCCAGCGGGGCATCAGGGTGCGCGCCGGTGCGGAAGCGAGACTTCCGCCGGAGCGCGGCCGACGTACTGCACCATGTGCTGAATGAGTGAGGAGCTGCCCGCGTACGCGGAGCGCGTACTGGAGGTGGCCGAGCGTATTCCGCCCGGCCGGGTGATGACATACGGGGACGTCGCCGAGTGGCTCGGCGAGGGAGGACCGCGCCAAGTCGGGCGTGTCATGGCCCTGTACGGGGGAGCCGTGCCCTGGTGGCGCGTGGTGCGGGCGGACGGCCTGCCGCTGCCCGGCCACGAGGTGCGCGCCCTGGAGCACTACCGGACGGAGGCCACCCCGCTGCGCCTGACGGCGGGCGGCGAGCCGCGGCTGGACATGCGCCGGGCGCGCTGGGACGGGTCCCCCGGACAGGATGGCGGACAGGACGGCACGCGCGACGAGGCTCACATCTGACAGCTTCGGCCATGCGCGGCCCGGACGGGCGATCGGGCGACGGCCCGAACGCCCGTCCGGGGTACCCGGGGGGACTGCGCGGCGTCGGCCGGTTGCCGTAGCGTTGCCTCTTCGGCTTCCGCGGCGGCTTCCGCGCGGCCAGCCGGCACGGCAACACCGCCACACCCCGCAGACCCACCAGGACCGGCACCCCACGTGATCACCTCTTCCTCCGACCGCACCGAACGGCGGCGTACGCGGACCCCCGACGCGTACCGCCTCGTGCGCACCGGGCCGGAACGGGTGGATCCCCCTGTGCTGGACGCAGCGCAGCGTGCGGTGGTTGACCACACCGGCGGACCACTGCTGGTCCTCGCCGGACCGGGCACCGGGAAGACGACCACGCTGGTCGAAGCCGTCACCGCCCGGGTGGAAGCGGGCACCGACCCCGCCCGGATCCTCATCCTCACCTTCAGCCGCAAGGCGGCGGTGGAGCTGCGCGACCGGGCCGCCCTGCGCCTCGGCGGCGCGCGCGCTCCCCAGGCCACCACCTTCCACTCCTTCTGCTACGGACTCGTCCGCGCCCACCAGGACACCGACCTCTTCGCCGACCCGCTGCGGCTGCTGTCCGGCCCCGAGCAGGACGTGATGGTCCGCACCCTCCTGGAGGGCCAGCGCCGCATCCGCTCCATCCGCTGGCCGGACGACCTGCGGGCCGCGCTGACCACGCGCGGGTTCGCCGACGAGGTCCGGGCGGTGCTCGCCCGCGCCCGCGAACTGGGCCTGGGGCCGCAGGCCCTCTCCTCGTTCGCCGACCGCATCGGCCGCCCGGACTGGAAGGCGGCGGCGGCCTTCCTCTCCGAGTACCTCGACGTCCTCGACATGCAGGGCACGCTGGACTACGCGGAACTCCTGCACCGGGCGGTGCTCCTCGCGGAACGCACGCCGTCGCTCGCCTCCGCCTACGACGCGATCTTCGTCGACGAGTACCAGGACACGGACGCCTCGCAGCTGCGGCTGCTGCGCGCCCTGACCGGCCCGGGCGGCACGCTGGTCGCCTTCGGCGATCCCGACCAGTCGATCTACGCCTTCCGCGGCGCCGACATCAACAACGTCCTGGACTTCGACTCGGCCTTCCCCGGCGCGCGGGTCAGGGCCCTCACCGTCGGCCGCCGCTCCGGCGCGGCCCTGCTGGCGGCCACCCGGCTGCTCACCACCCGGATGCCGGTCCCGCGGCTGCCGGCCGACGCGGTCCGCGCCCACCGGAATCTCGCGCCGGTGCGGGAGGGCGGGCGGGTGGAGGTCTTCACGTACCCGACGGCGGGCGCCGAGCTGGACAACATCGCCGACATCCTGCGGCGTGCCCACCTGGAGGACGGGGTGCCCTGGCAGGACATGGCCGTCCTGGTCCGCGCGGGCGGCCGCACCCTCCCGGCGATGCGCCGCGCCCTGATCTCGGCGGGAGTCCCGGTCGAGATGGACGGCGCGGACACCCCCCTGCGCCACGAACCGGCGGTCTCCCCCCTCCTGACGGCCCTCCGCGTCTCGGCCGCCTCGGCCACCACCGACCCCGTCGCTGCCGAATCCACCGAAGCGGACCCGGCGCGACCTGCTGCCGCCGTGCCATCGGGCGACGAGACCGCGGGCGACCCTGCGCTGCCCCTTGCCGCCGATGCGGCGCAGCCCGACGGCCCGGCATCGTCCGACGCCGCGGTCGAGCCGGGTCCTGGCGACCGGGTCGGGGAGCTCGTTCGCACTGTCGGGGCGGGTGGGCGGGAGACATCCTCCGCCGGAGGCGACGCCGACGCCGACCCCGACCCCGACGCCGTCGAAGCGGGCCCGGGGCCGAGCCCCGGGGACTTTGCCGACCCCGCCGGAGGCGTCACCGTCGAGGCCGCCCTCACCCTGCTCGCCTCCCCCCTCGGCGGGATGGACGCCGCCGACCTGCGGCGGCTCGGCCGCGCCCTGCGTGACGAGGAGCGCGCCGCAGGCGTCAAGGTGCCCGCGCCCTCCGACGTACTGCTCGCCCGCGCCCTCGCCGAGCCGGAACGGCTCACCGCGCACGACCCCGCCTACGCCCGCGGCGCGCAACGCCTCGGCCTGCTCCTGCGCAAGGCCCGCGAGCTGCTCCAGGGCGGCGGCACCGCCGAGGAGGCCCTCTGGGTCCTCTGGGACGGCACCCCCTGGCCGCAGCGGCTGGAGCGCAGCGCCCGCCGCGGTGGCGCGGCCGGCCGCAACGCCGACCGCGACCTCGACGCGGTCTGCGCCCTCTTCGACACCGCCGCCCGCGCCGAGGAACGCACCGGCGGCCGCGGCGCGCTCAACTTCCTCGAACAACTGGAGGCGGAGGACATCGCCGCCGACACGTTGACGGCCCGCGCCACCCGCTCCGACGCCGTCCGGCTGATGACGGCCCACCGTTCCAAGGGACTGGAGTGGTCGCTCGTCGTCGTCGCCGGCGTCCAGGAGGGCCTGTGGCCCGACCTCCGCCGCCGCGGCTCCCTCCTGGAGGCCGACCGCATCGGCCGCGACGGCCTCGCCGAGCCCCTCACCCCCGGCGCCCTGCTCGCCGAGGAGCGCCGGCTCTTCTACGTAGCCGCCACCCGCGCCCGCGACCGTCTCGTCGTCACCGCCGTCAAGGCGCCCGCCGACGACGGTGACCAGCCCTCCCGCTTCCTCACCGAGCTCGGCGTCCCCCCGCGCGACGTCACCGGCCGCCCCCGCCGCCCCCTCGCAGTCGCCGCGCTCGTCGCCGAGCTGCGCGCCACCACCGTCGACCCCGACGCCTCGCCCGCCCTGCGCGACGCGGCCGCCCGCCGCCTCGCCCGCCTCGCCGCGCTCACCGACGACGAGGACCGCCCCCTGGTCCCCGCCGCGCACCCGCAGCGCTGGTGGGGCCTGTACGAGCCCACCCGCAGCAGCGTCCCCCTCCGCGACCGGGACCGGCCCGTCGCCCTGTCCGGCAGCGCCCTGGAGCAGCTCGCCAACACCTGCTCCCTCCAGTGGTTCCTCGGCCGCGAGGTCAAGGCCGACACCCCCTCCACCGCCGCCCAGGGCTTCGGCAACGTCGTCCACGTCCTCGCCGACGAGGTCGCCTCCGGCCGCACCCCCGCCGACCTGGCCGTCCTCATGGAACGCCTCGACTCGGTGTGGGACGCCCTCGCCTTCGACGCCCCCTGGAAGTCCCGCCAGGAGAAGGACAACGCCCGCGCCGCCCTGGAGCGCTTCCTGCGCTGGCACACCACCGACCGCGGCGGCCGCGAGGCCGTGGCCACGGAGCACGAGTTCGACGTCACACTCGAAGCCGGTGAGGTCGCCGTCCGCATCCGGGGTTCCATGGACCGGGTCGAATCGGACCCGCAGGGGCGGGCGTACGTCGTCGACTTCAAGACCGGCAGGTCGGCGCCCACCAGGGACGAGGTCGCCCGCCACCCCCAGCTCGCCGTCTACCAGCTCGCCGTGCGCGAGGGCGCCGTCGACGAGGTCTTCGACGGCCTGCGCCCCGAGCCCGGCGGCGCCGAGCTCGTCCAGCTCCGCCAGGGCGCCGCGATCCGCGAGGGCGGCGACGCGGTGCCCAAGGTGCAGGCCCAGCAGCCGCTCGACGGGGAGTGGGTCGGCGATCTGCTGGCCACCGCCGCGGGCCGGGTCCTGGACGAGCGGTTCGCGCCCGCCGCGGGCCGCCACTGCGACCACTGCTCCTTCCGCAGCTCGTGCAGCGCCCGCCCGGAGGGCCGCCAGACGGTCGAGTGAGCCCGGCGACCGGAGCCGGGCGGCAGGAGCCGGGCGGCAGGAGCAGGCGGCAGGAGCAGGCGGTCGGGGCTGTCGGTGGGGGCGGCTAGCCTTTTTACGTGCCCGCGCGTCCGCCCGCCCTCTCCGACCCCGAGCAGCTCAAGGAGCTCCTCGGGATCCCTTTCACGCCCGAGCAGATGGCCTGTGTCACCGCCCCGCCCGCCCCGCAGGTCGTCGTCGCGGGCGCCGGCTCCGGCAAGACCACCGTCATGGCCGCCCGCGTCGTCTGGCTCGTCGGTACGGGCGCGGTCGCGCCCGAGCAGGTGCTCGGCCTGACCTTCACCAACAAGGCCGCCGGTGAACTGTCCGAGCGCGTACGCAAGGCCCTCGCGCGGGCCGGCATCACCGACCCGGACCCCTCCCCGGCCGACGCGGAAGCGGTCGGCGGCGAGCCCCGCATCTCCACCTACCATGCCTTCGCCGGACAGCTCCTGAAGGACCACGGCCTGCGCATCGGCCTGGAGCCCAGCTCCCGGCTGCTCGCCGACGCCACCCGCTTCCAGCTCGCCGCGAAGGTGCTGCGCGAGGCCCCCGGCCCGTACCCCTCGCTCACCAAATCGGTCCCCGACCTGGTCGGCGACCTCCTCGCGCTCGACGGAGAACTCTCCGAGCACCTGGTCGAGCCCGAACAGCTGCGCCTCCACGACACCGAACTGCTCGGTGTCCTCGCCGGCACCAAGCTCACCAACGAAGACCTCCGCAAGGTCCCGGAGGCCGTGCGCGGCCGCCTCGAACTGCTGGAACTGGTCGCCCGCTACCGCGCCGCCAAACGCTCCCGCGACCTCTTCGACTTCAGCGACCAGATAGCCCTCTCCGCGCAGCTCGCCACCACCCGGCCCGAGGTGGGGGCGCTGCTGCGCGAGGAGTTCCGGGTGGTCCTGCTCGACGAGTACCAGGACACCTCCGTCGCACAGCGGCTGCTGCTGTCCGGCCTCTTCGGCGCGGGCTCCGGCCACGCCGTGACCGCCGTCGGCGACCCCTGCCAGGCGATCTACGGCTGGCGCGGGGCCTCCGTCGCCAACCTCGACGACTTCCCGGAACACTTCCCGCACGCCGACGGAAGCCCCGCCACCCGGCTCTCCCTCAGCGAGAACCGGCGCAGCGGCGGCCGCCTGCTCGACCTGGCCAACGGACTCGCCGCCCCGCTGCGCGCCATGCACGAGGGCGTGGAGGCGCTGCGCCCGGCGCCGGGGGCGGAGGCCGCCGGGCAGGTCCGCTGCGCCCTGCTGGAGACCCACGGGCAGGAGCTCGACTGGCTCGCCGACTCCGTCGCCCACCTGGTCCGCACCGGGACGGAGCCGCGCGAGATCGCCGTACTGTGCCGCTCCGCCGGGGACTTCGCGCAGATCCAGGCCGTGCTGGTGGACCGGGACGTCCCGGTGGAGGTCGTCGGCCTCTCCGGGCTGCTGCACCTGCCCGAGGTCGCCGACCTCGTCGCCGTCTGCGAGGTCCTCCAGGACCCGGGTGCCAACGCCTCCCTCGTCCGGCTCCTGATCGGCCCGCGCTGGCGGATCGGCGCGCGCGACCTGGCCCTGCTGGGCCGCCGGGCGCGGCTCCTGGTCAGCCGCGCGCCCGCCGGGTCCGACCCGGACGAACGGCTCGCGGCGGCCGTGGAGGGCGTGGACCCGGCGGAGATCGTGTCGCTGGCCGACGCCCTGGAGACCTTCCTCGACGGCGCCGGACAGGCCCCGGACGACCTCCCCTTCTCGGCGGAGGCCCGGATCCGCTTCGCGCACCTCGCCCAGGAACTGCGCGACCTGCGGCGCTCCCTCGCCGACCCGCTGATGGACGTCCTGCACCGGGTGCTGACCGCCACCGGCCTGGAGGTGGAGCTGTCGGCCTCCCCGCACGCGCTGGCGGCCCGCCGCCGCGAGACCCTGTCGAACTTCATGGACGTGGCGGCCGGTTTCGCCGCCCTGGACGGCGAGGCCACGCTGCTGGCCTTCCTGGCGTTCCTGCGCACGGCCGCCCAGTACGAGAAGGGCCTGGACCACGCGCTGCCCGGCGGCGAGAACACGGTCAAGGTGCTCACCGCCCACAAGTCCAAGGGCCTTGAGTGGGACGTGGTGGTCGTCCCGGACCTGTGCGCGGGCGCCTTCCCGAAGGAGAAGCCGCCGGAGGCCTGGACCTCGTACGCGAAGGTGCTCCCGTACGCGCTGCGCGGCGACGCCCCTACCCTGCCCGGGGACCCGGCCTGGACCTCGGCGGGCCTGAAGGCCTTCAAGGCCGCGCTCAAGGACCACAAGTCGGTGGAGGAGCTCCGCCTCGGCTACGTGACCTTCACCCGGCCGCGCTCCCTGCTGCTGGCCTCGGGCCACTGGTGGGGCCCGAGCCAGAAGAAGCGCCGCGGCCCGTCACCGTTCCTCGAAGCCCTGTACGAGCACTGCGCGGCCGGTTTCGGCGAGATCGAGGCCTGGGCGGACGAGCCCGACCCCACCGCCGAGAACCCGGCGCTGTCCGGCGAATCCACGCCGGACCACTCCTGGCCCCTCCCGCTCGACCCGTACTCCCTCACCCTGCGCCGCGCGGCGGCCGCCCTGGTGGAGTCCTACCTCGCGGCCCCGCCCCCGGAGGAGGACGAGTACCTCTGGCCCCCGGACTGCGAAGAGCCGTGGCCGGCCGAAGACGCCTGGGAACCACCGCTCGCCGACGACACGTGGCCTCCCGGGCCCCCGGTCGACGGCACCCGGCCCCCGGAGGCCCCTGCCGCCGGTATCCCCGACCTGTGGGCCGGGGAAGCCGCCACCGCCGCGAGCGCAACCGCGCCGACCCCCCGCGCGGAGGCCGGCGTACCCGCCGGGAGGCAGCCCCTCCCGGAGGGCGGGGACCTGTGGGCCGGTGAGGCCGTGGGCGCGGGCGTGCCGAAACCGCGTGCAGTGGCGGCGGGCCCCGGCGGAGCCGACCTGGTTCCCGAGGAGGCCCGCGCCGTCGCCTCCTGGGACCGCGATCTCGACGCCCTGGAGGGCGAGCTCCGCCGTGCCCGCGCAGCCGTCCGCGACGTCGAGCTGCCGTCCGCCCTGTCCGCCAGCCAGCTGCTCCGGCTCGCCGCCGACGAGCAGGGCTTCGTACGCGACCTCGCCCGCCCCATGCCGCGGCCCCCGCAGCCCGCCGCCCGCCAGGGCACCCGGTTCCACGCCTGGGTCGAGTCCCGTTTCGACGAGCTGCCGCTGCCGTTCCTCGACGTCCTCGACCCCGTCACCGACCTCCCCGGCGCCGGCTCCGACCAGGAGATCGCCGACGAGGCCGACCTCGACTCCCTCAAGGCCGCCTTCGAACGCAGCCCGTACGCGGACCGGCCCCCCCACCGCATGGAGGCCCCGGTCCAGCTCACCCTCGCGGGCCGGGTCGTGCGCGGCCGGATCGACGCCGTCTACCGGAACGACGACGGCTCGTACGAGATCGTCGACTGGAAGACCGGCCGCACCACCGAGGCCGACCCCCTCCAGCTCGCCGTCTACCGCGTGGCCTGGGCCGAGGCCACGAACACCCCGCTCGACCGGGTCTCCGCCGCCTTCCTGCACGTCCGCAGCGGCCGCGTGATCCGCCCCCGCAACCTCCCGGACCGCGCCCGCCTTGAGCGGATCCTCCAAGGCGAATCGGACCCGGACGGTGACCACCAGGCGGACGGCTAGGCTCGGGGCATGAGCGACACCCCGCCGGACAGCGTCGTCCGCACGTACATCGACACCCACCGCGCCGCCTTCCTCGACGACCTCGCCGAGTGGCTCCGCATTCCCTCCGTCTCGGCCCAGCCCGAGCACGCGGGCGACGTACGCCGCAGCGCCGAATGGCTCGCGGCCAAGCTCAAGGAGACCGGCTTCCCGGTCGCCGAGGTGTGGGAGACTCCCGGCGCGCCCGCCGTCTTCGCGCACTGGCCGAGCGAGGACCCGCACGCCCCGACCGTCCTCGTGTACGGGCACCACGACGTGCAGCCCGCCGCTCTCGCCGACGGCTGGCACACCGACCCGTTCGAGCCGGTGGTCCAGGGCGGCCGCATGTACGGGCGCGGCGCCGCCGACGACAAGGGGCAGGTGTTCTTCCATACCCTCGGGGTGCGGGCGCACCTGGCGGCCACCGGCGCCGCCGCTCCCGCCGTGCACCTCAAGCTCCTCATCGAGGGCGAGGAGGAGTCCGGCTCCCCGAACTTCCGCGCCCTCGTCGAGGCCCGCGCCGCCGAGCTGGCCGCCGACGTCGTGATCGTCTCCGACACCGGCATGTGGTCCGAGACCACCCCCACCGTCTGCACCGGCATGCGCGGCGTCGCCGACTGCGAGATCGACTTCCACGGCCCGGACCAGGACATCCACTCCGGCGCCTTCGGCGGGGCCGTGCCCAATCCGGCCACAGCCGCCGCCCGCCTGGTCGCGGCCCTGCACGACGCCGACGGGCGGGTCACGATCCCCGGCTTCTACGACAACATCGCCGAGCTGACGGACGCGGAGCGCGCTCTCATCGCCGAGCTGCCCTTCGACGAGTCCGAGTGGCTGCGTACGGCCAAGTCCCACGCGGCCGCGGGCGAAGCCGGGTACTCCACCCTGGAGCGCGTCTGGGCCCGCCCCACGGCCGAGGTCAACGGCATCGGCGGCGGCTACCAGGGCCCCGGCGGCAAGACCATCGTGCCCGCCTCCGCCCACCTGAAGCTTTCGTTCCGCCTGGTGTCCGGGCAGGACCCGTACGAGGTCGAGGCGGCCGTCAGGGACTGGGTCGCGGCCGGCATCCCGGACGGGATCCGCCACTCCATCACCTTCGGCGCACCGACCCGCCCGTGCCTGACCCCGCTGGACCACCCGGCCCTGCAGTCGGTCGTCCGGGCCATGGGCCGCGCCTTCGGCGAGAAGATCCGCTTCACGCGGGAGGGCGGCTCCGGCCCCGCGGCGGACCTCCAGGACGTCCTGGACGCGCCCGTCCTCTTCCTCGGCATCTCGGTACCGTCCGACGGCTGGCATTCACCGAACGAGAAGGTCGAGCTGGACCTCCTGCTCAAGGGCGTCGAGACGACCGCGTACCTCTGGGGAGACCTGGCCGCCCACCACCGAACCACCGCCTGACACCCGACGCACACACCTGCCGTACCGAGCCTGCCTGTCCCACCACCGGGGGAGTTGGAAGTACCTGTGAGCACCCATACCGAGCGCCCTCTCACCGAGCGCCCTCTTTCGCTCGCCGCGCCCAGCGGGATCGACCGCGCCGCGCACCACCGTCTCGACGAGGCGTGGCTGGCCGCGGCCTGGAGCCACCCGACGACGCGCGTCTTCGTCGTCTCCGGCGGCCAGGTCCTGATCGACGACACCCCCGACGGCGGTTCCGGCATCGTGATGACCCCGGCCTTCGAGGCCCCGGTCACCGAGACCCACCGCTACTTCCTGGGCACCGACGAGGACGGCGTACGGTACTTCGCGCTGCAGAAGGACGCGCTGCCCGGCCGCATGGACCAGTCGGCCCGCCCGGCCGGCCTGCGCGAGGCCGGACTGCTGCTGTCCCCGCGCGACGCCGGGCTGATGGTGCACGCGGTGGCGCTGGAGAACTGGCAGCGGATGCACCGCTTCTGCTCGCGCTGCGGCGAGCGCACGGTGGTCGCGGCCGCCGGGCACATCCGCCGCTGCCCGGGCTGCGGCGCCGAGCACTACCCGCGCACCGACCCGGCCGTGATCATGCTGGTCACGGACGAGCACGACCGTGCGCTGCTGGGCCGCCAGGTGCACTGGCCGGAGGGCCGCTTCTCCACGCTGGCGGGGTTCGTGGAGCCGGGCGAGTCGATAGAGCAGTCCGTCATCCGCGAGGTGTGGGAGGAGGCGGGCGTCCGGGTCGGCGAGGTCGAGTACGTGGCCAGCCAGCCGTGGCCCTTCCCGTACAGCCTGATGCTGGGCTTCACGGCCCGCGCCACCACCTCGGAGATCACGGTGGACGGCGAGGAGATCGAGGAGGCCCGCTGGTTCTCCCGGGAGGAGCTGCGCGCGGCGTTCGCGTCGGGCGAGGTGCTGCCGCCGTCGGGCATCTCCATCGCCGCCCGGCTGGTCGAGCTCTGGTACGGCGAGCCGCTGCCGAAGGCGGCCGCGTAACCTTCGTCACTTCCCCGCCTCGTGACAGCGGAGGGCCCCCGCCTCGGCGGGGGCCCTCCGCTGTGCTCCGGTCTCGCCCGGTCCTCGCGGCCGGTCAGACGGCGAGGGCCTGCTTGACCTGGGCCAGGCTCGGGTTCGTCATGACGGACTCACTGCCCGCGGCGGACTTCACGAGCACGGTGGGAACCGTCTGGTTGCCGCCGTTGGCCTTCTCCACGAACGCGGCGGACGCCGGGTCGAGCTCGATGTTGATCTCGTTGTACGCGATGCCTTCCCGGTCCAGCTGGGTCTTCAGCCGACGGCAGTAGCCGCACCAGGTCGTGCTGTACATCGTGACGGTGCCCGTGTCCTGCATGCTGCGCTCTCCTTCGTGAGGGCTCGGTGGTCCGAGTACTCGAACGTACGGGACCCGGCGGCCATTCCCGTACGGTCGCCCCCGCGCACCCGGTGTGACTGATACGACTGATACGTGCCGCCTGTGGACAGTTTTCCCGCCCGACTCACGAGACCTGGCAGCATGGCGGGGTGACAGCAGCAACGCACTCCTCATCGTTCCCGGGTGGCCCCGCCTCCGCCGACTCGGCCGACGCGGTGCTCCTGGGCCTCGACCCGGAGCAGCGCGAGGTCGCGACGACCCTGCGCGGGCCGGTGTGCGTGCTGGCGGGTGCCGGTACCGGCAAGACCCGCGCGATCACCCACCGCATCGCCTACGGCGTCCGGTCCGGGCAGCTCATGCCGGCCAGTGTGCTGGCCGTCACCTTCACCAACCGCGCCGCGGGCGAGATGCGCGGACGCCTGCGCACCCTGGGCGCGGGCGGGGTCCAGGCCCGCACCTTCCACTCCGCGGCCCTGCGCCAGCTCCAGTACTTCTGGCCGAAGGCGGTCGGCGGCGAGGTGCCCCGGCTGCTGGAGCGCAAGATCCAGTTCGTGGCCGAGGCCGGCGCGCGCTGCCGCATCCGGCTCGACCGCAACGAGCTGCGCGACGTCACGGGCGAGATCGAATGGGCGAAGGTCACCCAGACCGTGCCCGCCGACTACCCGGTGGCCGCCCTCAAGTCGGGCCGCGAGGCCCCCCGGGACCTGGCCGAGATCGCCCAGATCTACGGGACGTACGAGCAGCTCAAGCGCGACCGCGGCATGATCGACTTCGAGGACGTGCTGCTCCTGACCGTCGGCATCCTCCAGGACCGCCACGACATCGCCGAGCAGATCCGCACCCAGTACCAGCACTTCGTCGTCGACGAGTACCAGGACGTCAGCCCGCTCCAGCAGCGGCTGCTGGACCTGTGGCTCGGCGAGCGCGACAGCCTCTGCGTCGTCGGTGACGCCAGCCAGACCATCTACTCCTTCACCGGCGCCACCCCCGACCACCTGCTGAACTTCCGCACCCGCTACCCGCAGGCCACGGTGGTCAAGCTGGTCCGCGACTACCGCTCCACCCCCCAGGTGGTCCATCTGGCCAACGGGCTCCTGAACCAGGCCAAGGGCCGGGCCGCCGAGCACCGGCTGGAGCTGATCTCCCAGCGCGAGGCCGGCCCCGACCCCGTCCACTCCGAGTACGCGGACGAGCCCGCCGAGGCCGAGGGCGTCGCCCACCGGATCCGGGACCTGATCGCCGCGGGTGTCCCCGCGGGCGAGATCGCCGTGCTCTACCGCATCAACGCCCAGTCCGAGGTCTACGAGCAGGCCCTCGCCGACGCCGGGGTCCCCTACCAGCTGCGCGGAGCCGAGCGGTTCTTCGAGCGCCAGGAGGTCCAGAGGGCGATCCTCGCGCTGCGCGGAGCCGCCCGCTCCGGCGGGAACGACCCGCTGCTCGACGACGTGGTGGAACTGGGCTCCCAGGTCCGGGCGGTGCTCAGCTCCACCGGCTGGAGCACCGAGCCGCCCGCCGGCTCCGGCGCCGTGCGCGACCAGTGGGAATCGCTGGCCGCGCTGGTCCGGCTCGCCGAGGACTTCGCCCGCGCCCGGCCCGGGGCCACCCTGGCGGACCTCACGATCGAGCTGGAGGAGCGCAAGGCCGCCCAGCACGCCCCGACCGTCCAGGGCGTCACCCTGGCCTCGCTGCACGCGGCGAAGGGTCTGGAGTGGGACGCCGTGTTCCTCGTCGGCCTCACCGACGGAATGATGCCGATCACCTATGCGAAGACCGACGAGCAGGTCGAGGAGGAACGGCGGCTGCTCTACGTCGGCGTCACCCGGGCACGGATACACCTGAGCCTGTCCTGGGCGCTCTCCCGCGCCCCCGGCGGCCGGGCCTCCAGGCGCCCCAGCCGCTTCCTGGACGGCCTGCGGCCGGGCTCCGCGGCCCGGGGCGCCGGAGCGGGCTCCGCGGCCGAGCGAGGGGTGCGCAAGCGCCCGCGCCGCGGTCCGGCGCTGTGCCGGGTCTGCGGCAAGACCCTGACCGAGGCCGGCGAGCTGAAGCTGATGCGCTGTGAGGACTGCCCGTCCGACATGGACGAAGGCCTCTACGAGCGGCTGCGGGAGTGGCGCGCGGCCCAGTCGAAGGAGCAAGGCCTGCCCGCCTACTGCGTCTTCACGGACAAGACGCTGATGGCCATCGCGGAGGCCGCGCCGTCCGAGGAGGGGGAGCTCTCGATGATCTCCGGAGTGGGCGGCCGTAAGCTTGACCGGTACGGAGCCGAGGTCCTGGCCATCTGCGCAGGTCAGGAGGTTGGGGCCGGGCATTCTGACGACGCGTAGAAACTCGTCGGAAAAATAGTTTGCACATGCCCAGCGAAGACCCATAGGTTCTTAGCAACGGAAACGGTGGCTTCTCCGAAGCCCAGGATCCGTGCTGTACTTATCCGAATACGCATGGGACAGGCCCCCGGGCCGAGTCCCCGAGACGCCGAGAGGAGGCGAGACCAGTGACCAGCTTCATGACCTTCACCAAAATGACCGATCGCTCGGTCGACGCTTCCTGCCTGCTCGGTTCCGTCTCCATCCTGGGTACCGGTGTGTCCGCGATTTCCGCCGACCGCCCCGCCCTGCTGGCGATCCTTCCGGTCAGTGAGCGCAATGAGCGACCGACCAGGGCATCGGTGGCAGTACTGGCAGCAGAAGCGCAGACGCATGGCGCCTATGGATTCGCTGCCGCAGCCGGTGCCGGATCCCAGAAGAAGCAGACGAAGCAGCAGCACCACCTGATGTGGGCCTTCCGCGGGCTCGAACCCTGGAGTGATCCAGCCTGATCGCATGATCAGGCCGGCGCCTTCAGGGCCGCGGAACCCCACCCGGGATCCGCGGCCCTTCTGTTTGTCCCGAACAGGGACGACGCAGCGAAGGGGCCTCGGGACTGGCAGCCAGGTACCAGCCGAACCCGGCCGACCGGCCGGAACGACTAGCCGAACAAGACGAGGAAGAAACCACCGTGCAACTCGAAGCGCACGCCCCGTCCGTACCGCAGACCCAGATGATCTCCCCGCCCGCAGTCCCGGAGGACCACACCTTGACCCCGCTCACCGCGCTGACCGCGCTCGACGACGCCATCGAGAACCTCGGCGTGCCCGTCCCCTGCCGCACCTTCGACCCCGAGGTCTTCTTCGCCGAGTCCCCGGCCGACGTCGAGTACGCCAAGTCCCTCTGCCGCACCTGCCCGCTGGTCGAGGCCTGCCTCGCCGGAGCGATCGAGCGCCGCGAGCCCTGGGGTGTCTGGGGTGGCGAGCTCTTCGTCCAGGGTGTCGTCGTCGCCCGCAAGCGTCCCCGTGGCCGTCCGCGCAAGAACCCGGTTGTCGCGGCATGACCGCCATCGGAACCATCGACCGCCCCCTGACGCACGACCCCTTGAAGCAGGCCCTCATGACCTCCTACACCACGAGCGAGCAGCCCCACGGCGCCGCCCACGCAGACTTCATCACCACCGGCGCGATCACCTCGCGTCAGAACAGGACCCGCGAAATGCAACTCATCCCAGAAGCCCTGGCTCGTGCCCATATGGACGAGCGCATGCGTGAGGTGGACGCCGAGCGTCACGCCGTGCGCCTGGTCGCCGCCCGCCGCATGCAGCGGCGTGCCGAGCGCGTCTCCATGCGCGCCCGGCGTGCGCTGGCCATGGCCGTCATGCAGTAAGAGCCGACAGCAGAATCCCCGGGGGGACCGGTCCGCACGGACCGGTCCCCCCGGTGCGTTGCGCGGGCCTGTCCGCCCCGGACGGGGATATCGTCTGGAGGTGGACCAGCCGACTCCCCGCCCCGGCCCGTCGGGATCCGAGGCCCAGCCCGTCGTATGCACGGGCTGTGGCGCCAAGGCCCCGGGCGAGATCCCACCCACCTGGACCTGCTCGGTGGAGAACGGGACCAGACAGTACTTCTGCGTCGACTGCGCGCGCGCCAACCTCCGGGCGATCGAGGGCAGGCTCGACTCGTCCTGGTGGTGACGCGCCTGCGCGGTCACTGGGCGGGGGCGAACCCCGGCAGCCAGGTGTCCAGTTCGTCCCGCAGCCGCACCGTCGCGCCCAGCTGGCACAGCACCCCGATGGTGCTCAGCGTCACGCGGTGGATCAGCAGGTAGGACGGCGGCAGGTTGATCTGGCGGCCCAACTGGTGCGCGGGGGAGCGGGGATCGGCGATCCGCGACGCCTGGCCGCGCAGCCACGGCCGGGTGAAGGTGAACTCCTCGGCCTCGGCGGGCTCGATGATCGGCTTCAGGTAGTCCAGCACCGCGTCGGGATCGAGCTCGACGGACTCCTTCACGAACCCCTCGGCACGCAGGTGCCCGTAGACCCCCTCGGCGTCACCGTCCAGCGTCATCCGCAGCGACCTGCCGATGGGCTTGGGCCAGCCCCCGGGCAGCCGGTCGACCGTGCCGAAGTCCAGGACCCCCAGCCGCGTCCGGCCGTCCGCCCCCGGTATCAGCCGGAAGTTGCCCGGGTGCGGGTCCGCGTGCAGCAGGCCGGTGCGTGCCGGACCGGAGAACAGGAACCCGGCCAGCAGCTGTCCGGCGCGATCCCGTTCTTCCTGGGTCCCTTCGGCTATCACCTCCGACAGCGGGGTCCCTTCCATCCACTCGGTCACCAGCACCTGGTCGCCCTGGTGCACGACGTCCGGCACGACCACGTCCGGGTCGTCCACGAAGGCGTCCGAGTGCGTCCGCTGGGCCTCGGCCTCGAGCTCGTAGTCGAGCTCCTCCGCGACCCGGTCGCGCAACTCCTTGATCAGCGGCTTGATCTCCATACCGGGGATCAGCGGCCCCAGCAGGCCCGCGAACCGGCCCAGCTGCTTCAGGTCCGACAGCAGTGCCTCACCGGCCCCCGGGTACTGGACCTTGACGGCCACCTGCCGGCCGTCGTGCCACACCGCCCGGTGCACCTGCCCGATGGAGGCCGCCGCGGCCGGCTTGTCCTCGAACTCCTCGAACAGGTCCCGCCAGTCGGCGCCGAGACGGTCCGTCAGCACCTGGTGCACCGTCGCCGCGGGCAGCGGCGGTGCCGCCTCCTGAAGCTTGGTCAGCGCCGCCCGGTAGGGGCCCGCGACCTCCTCGGGCAGGGCCGACTCGAAGACCGACAGGGCCTGCCCGAACTTCATGGCACCGCCCTTCAGTTCCCCGAGGGTGCGGAACAACTGCTCGGCGGTGCGCTGCTGGAGCTCGCGCGCCACGATCTCCGCGGACTTGCCCCCGATCCGCTTGCCCAGCCCCCACGTGGCCCGTCCCGCTATGCCGAGCGGCAGCGCGGCCAGCTTGACGGTACGGGTGACCGCCTTCCGGGGAAGATCAGACATACGCCCCTCCAAGTCCCAGACAGCTGCGCCGCGAACGGCGGATTCAGGAAGGGCTCCGCCGACCCGACAGCCTCAACGCATCCTGTCATGGCCCTCCCGGCCGCGACCCGCCCGATCCTCCCCCGGTGACCCGCCCGCCCCGCAGGGGCAGTCGGGATGCGGGTGGACCGGCGTGGATTCCCAGTGCAGGGCGGGGAGGGCCGCCTCCCAGCGGGAGCCCGTGGACGCGGGCAGCTGTCCGTCGAGGAAGGCCAGCGCATGGGCCGCGGCCAGCCCGGCCACCGCCGTGGACAGGCCCAGGTCGCAGGCCGCACCCGCGCGGCGGCGGTGGGCCGAACGCCACTGCACGAGCATCCTCGGCCAGGCCGCGTCCCGGTCCACGCGGTCGTGCTCCATGCACCCCGCGCAGGCCGTCGACCCCGGCAGCACCAGCGGCCCCACCAGCCCCGTCCCCTCCAACACCCCCGCGTACAGGTGCGGGATGCCCGCGGCGATCCAGTCGGCCGCGGTGTCCGGATCCGGGGCCCAGGCGTGCAGCCCGTCCCGGGGCGCGACCACCACCAGGGCCAGCCCCGGCTCCGCCACCTCGTCCTCCCCGGCCCGCGGGGTGCGCCCCGGGGCCGCCCCGCGCACCAGCCTGCCCGCGGACTCGGCCCGCGGTCGGCCCACGCTCCCGGGGTCCAGCCCGCCCGGTGCCACGTCCGCCGGCTCCACCCGGCCCCCGTCGAGCACCTCCACCCGGCCCACGCCGGCTCCCGCCAGGACCGCGGCGATCACGGCCCCCACCCGGCCGCTCCCGCGCACCCGGACCCGTATCGCCCGGCGGGCGGCGATACCCCGTAAGTCCCCGCCGGGCTCCCGGTGGACCAGGGACAGCGAGCCCAGGTCGGGCCCCAGCCGCTCCACGGTCTCCGGATGCCCCCGCAGGGCCTGGGCCCGCGGGCCGCCCGCCGTGGCGTCGTCGAGCAGACCGGCCCCCGCCAGCGTCCTGACCACCTCGTCGGCCCGGCCGTCCGGCAGCCCCATCCCCGAGGCCTCGGCCCGCAGCAGCTCCATTCCCCGGGTGCCGTCGATCCGGTCGATCAGCGTGCCCGTCGCCGTGTCCACGGGGCCGAGCACCACCGCGTGGGCGGGCGTCACGCCGAACTGAACCGTCTGCAGATCCCGCCACGCCCGCGCCAGTGCCGGCTTCACCTTCGGATACATGTCCCGTCCCCCTCGATATCCCGTGCGCATGCGCACGGCCCGTTTCCCGCTCTTCCGCAACAGTGCCCGCCCGCCGGAATCCGTGCAGGAATTTGTCCACAGGTGCGAGGTATTAGGCATATGAGATGAAGGGAAATGGGGTTCCGGAAATCGGCCCCGAATCCCTCGTGTTCGAACCGCGGACGAGCGGGACTTCCGCCACCACGACCGGGTACCGTCGTGGCGTGTCCGCCGACCCACCACAGCGCGCCGTCGAAGTCCGCCGGAGCGCGCGCCGCCGCAGGACCGTATCCGCCTATCGCGAGGGTGACCGTACGGTCGTGCTCATCCCTGCCCGGATGTCCGAGGCGGAGGAGCAGCGCTGGGTGGGGGTCATGCTCGACAAGCTGGCCGCCCAGGAGAGCAAGCGCACCTTCGGGGACGCGGAACTCACCGAGCGGGCCGCGCAGCTGTCCGAGCAGTACTTCGACGGCCGCGCCCGCCCCCGCACGGTCCGCTGGGTCACCAACCAGAACACCCGCTGGGGCTCCTGCACCCCCGCCGAAGGCAGCATCCGGCTCTCGCACCGGCTCCAGGGGATGCCCGAGTACGTCGTCGACTACGTGCTCCTGCACGAGCTGGCCCACCTCCTCGTACCCGGCCACGGCCCCCGCTTCTGGGAGCTGCTGGAGGCCTACCCGCGCACCGAGCGGGCCCGCGGTTACCTGGAGGGCGTGGTCGCCGCCGAGCGGCTGCCGAAGGTCCCCGCCGCCCGCGAGGAATGACCCCGCCGGCCGCCCGCCGCCCCGCCCGCCGCACGCAGTGTTTTGTACCGGGTCGGTACCGGCTTGGCCGGATGTCGGCAATTGCCGTTAGCCTGAGCGCCACGCATTCACAGTCGGGATGGGGGACGGTCGTACGTATGGCCAGGGAATTCCAACGCGGCCACAAGGCCAAGATCAGTGATCTCACGGCGGGCACCGATCTGTACGTAGGCGTCCAGATCGCCGGATCCGGACTCGCCTTCGACATCAGCTGTTTCGGCCTCGACGCCAACGAGCAGCTGTCGGACGACCGTTACTTCGTCTTCTTCAATCAGCCGAAGTCGCCGGAAGAGTCCATTCAGCAACTCGGTGCGCAGTCGGGCGACACCGAATCCTTCCGGGTGACGCTGGACCGCATTCCGGCGTCCATCCACAAACTGTCCTTCACCGCCACCATCGACGGTGCCGGACAGATGTCGCAGATCGGCCCCGGCTACATCCGGATCGTGGCCGGCGGCGAAGAGGTCGTCCGGTACGCGTTCACCGGCGCGGAGTTCACCACCGAGCGGGCCGTGATGCTCGGCGACTTCTACCTGAAGGACGTGTGGCGCTTCGCCGCCGTCGGCCAGGGCTTCGACGGCGGGCTCGACGCGCTGCTGCGGAACTTCGGCGGCGAGGTCGCCGAGGACGCGCAGCCGGCGCAGCAGGCCCCGGCCGCGGCCTCGCCCGGGTTCGCCGCGCCGCCGCAGGCGGCCGCCCCGGCCCCGGCCTTCGGCGCGCCGGCCCCCGCGCAGCAGGCCCCGCAGGCCCCGGCCCCCGCGCCGTCCTTCGGTGCGCCCGTACCCGCGCCCGGCGTCGTCCCGCAGCCGCAGTACCAGCAGCCAGCGGCCCCGGCCCCGGTGCACGCCGCGCCCACCATGGCCGCGCCGCTCGCCCCGCCGGCCCCCGCCCCGTACGGCCAGCCGCCGCAGCCGCCGCAGCCGTCCTACGGACAGGTGCCGCCGCCCGCGCCGGCCCCCGCGCCCTACGGGCAGCCGCCGCAGCAGCCCTCCTACGGCCAGGTCCCCGGCCAGCCACCGGGCCAGTTCCCGGGCCAGCAGCCCGGCTACGCCCCGCAGGGCGTACCCGCCGCCGGCGCCGGACTCGCCGCCGCGCTCCAGCCGTACAAGGAAGCCCCCACCGGCACCCGCTGGACCCCGCAGAACCAGCAGCTCATGCGCGTCGACCTCGCGATGGGCGGCCAGGCCGTCCTCGCCCGCCAGGGCAGCATGGTCCTGTACCAGGGCAAGGTCGACTTCAGCTACAAGGGCGCGGGCTTCGCCGGCCGCATCGTCGGCAACGCCACCGGCCAGGAGATGCAGCTCATGCGCTGCACCGGCCGCGGCCAGGTCTTCCTCGCGGAGAACGGCGCCCACCTGCACGCCATCGAGCTCCAGGGCGACGGGATCTGCGTCTCCGCGGAGGCCGTCCTAGCCTTCGACGAGTCGCTCCAGCACGAGGTCCGGCGGATCGAGGGCCACGGCATCCCCGGCGGCGCCCTGTTCACCATGCAGTTCCAGGGCACCGGCACGGTCATCGTCAAGACGCACGGGGTCCCGGTGGTCCTGCCCGTCACCCCGACCACCTTCGCGGACAGCAACGCCATCGTCGCGTGGTCCTCCGCCTCGCAGGTGATCATCTCCAGTCAGGTCCGGCTGCGGCGCAACGCCTACCCCGGCCACAGCGGGGAGACCGTGAACCTCCAGTTCCGCGGCGCTCCCGGCAACTTCATCGTCGTCCAGCCGTACGAGGTCTGAGGGAGCCCGACATGAACGCAATGAACCAGCAACTCGCGGGCTTCGCCCCGACCCCCGTCACGGCCCGCATGGAGAACCACGGCCGGGCCATGCTCAAGGTCGCCATGCAGAGCGGCCAGGACCTCTTCGCCCGCACCGGCTCGATGGTCGCCTACGAGGGCTTCGTCCAGTACGAGCCCAACCCGCCGGCCGTCCGCCAGATGGCCTCGCAGTGGATCAGCGGTGAAGGCGCGCCGCTGATGAAGTGCACCGGCGACGGCCTGCTCTACCTGGCCGACTACGGCGCCGACGTGGTCGTCATCAACCTCAACAACGACTCGCTCTCGGTCAACGGCACCAACCTCCTCGCCTTCGACGCCCACCTCCAGTGGGGCGTCGAGCGGGTCAAGGGTCTCGCCAAGTTCGCCGGCCAGGGCCTGTTCAACGTGCAGATCGCGGGCACCGGGTGGGTCGCCCTGACCTCCCGTGGCACCCCGATCGTGGTCGACTGCGGCCGCGGCGAGGACGAGACGTACGTCGACCCCGACGCGCTCGTCGCCTGGTCGCCGAATCTCAAGGTCAAGGGCAAGCGCAGCTTCAAGGCCTCGTCGATGATCGGCCGGGGCAGCGGGGAGGCCTACCAGATGGCCTTCTCCGGCCAGGGCATCGTCGTCGTACAGCCGAGCGAGGACAGCACCGACCGGCTCCGGGCCCGGGGCTGAGGGGGAGCGGACACATCATGCAGAGCGCACTTTTCGCCCACGCCGAGGCGCAGTCCCAGGAGCGGTACGCCATCCAGAACCCGCAGCTGCTGCGGGTCTCTCTGACGGGCTCCGACGACGTACTCGCCCGTAAGGGCGCGATGGTCGCCTACCAGGGACTCATCGACTTCGACGGCGAGTACCAGACCACCAGCCAGCGCAACGCCCGCCGCCGCACCGGCGAGGGCCTGGACCTCATGCGCTGCTCCGGGCAGGGCACGGTCTACCTGGCCAACCTGGCCCAGTACGTGCACGTCGTGGACGTGGACCAGGAGGGCCTCACGGTCGACAGCAGCTACGTGCTGGCCCTGGACTCCACCCTGCACACCGAGGTCATCGCGGTGGACAGCCAGTACGGGATCTCCGGCTCGGGCAAGTACCAGCTCAACATCTCCGGCCGCGGCAAGGTCGCGCTGATGACCTCCGGACAGCCGCTGATGATGCAGGTCACGCCCGACAAGTACGTCAATGCCGACGCGGACGCGATCGTGGCCTGGTCCACCTCGCTGCGGGTCCAGATGCAGGCCCAGACGCACTCCAGCGGGGTGTGGCGGCGGCGCGGCAACACCGGCGAGGGCTGGGAGCTGAGCTTCCTCGGCACCGGCTTCGCGCTGGTGCAGCCCAGCGAGGTGCTGCCGCCGCAGAACGCCCAGCTCGGCCAGGGCGTCGCCGCGCAGTTCGGCATGGGCCAGCACGGCTCCCACGCGCAGAACCAGAACAACGCCTGGAACTGACGGTTCCCGGCACGGCGAAGGGGCGGTCCCGCCAGGGACCGCCCCTTCGCCGCGTCCGCGTCGGCGCGCTCGGGCCGCGCGCGCCGGTGTGCTCAGCCGCCGAGCCGGGCCAAGGTCGCCTCCAGCAGCCGCACGACGGACGTGTCGGCCACCGCCGCCACCTCCTCGTACGGGAACCAGCGCAGGTCCAGGGACTCCTCGCTGATCTCCGCCACCGCGCCGGCCGGAGCCAGCGCCGCGTACTGCACGTCCAGGTGCCAGTGGCACGGTGCCGGGATCGGATGCCGGTCCAGGCGCACCGGACCGCCTTCGAGCAGGGTCAGCCCCGACGCGATGCCCGACTCCTCACGGGCCTCGCGCAGCGCCACGTCGGCCAGGGTCGCGTCACCGGGCTCGCAGTGGCCGCCCATCTGGAGCCACATGCCGAGCTTCTTGTGCAGGGTCAGCAGGACGCGCCCCCGCACCGGGTCGATCACCAGCGCGCTGCCCGTGACGTGCCCGGCCCCGCAGGGCTTGTAGACCCCGTCCGGGTGGGCAGCCAGGTGCTCCAGGTAGAGATCGCGCAGCTCCGGCTGGTCCTCGTACGCCTTCAGGACGAGGACCGCGTCTTCGTGCAGGCTCACTTCTTCTCGTCGCCGTCCTGCTCGCGCTTCTCGGCGGCCTCGCCGAGCATCTTGTCGATCTCGGAGAAGTCCAGCTGCTCGCGGTGCACGAACCCGTCCGGGTCGTCCAGGTCGGAGGCCGTCGGGAGCATGTCCGGGTGCTCCCAGAGGCCGTCGCGGCCGTCCACCCCGCGCGCGTCCGTGAGGGAGGCCCACAGCCGCGAGGCGTCGCGCAGCCGGCGCGGGCGCAGCTCCAGGCCGATCAGCGTCGCGAAGGTCTGCTCCGCCGGGCCGCCCGAGGCGCGCCGCCGCCGCATGGTCTCGCGCATCGCGTCCGCCGAGGTCAGCCGGGGCTTGGCGGCCTCGTGCACCACCGCGTCGACCCAGCCCTCGACCAGCGCGAGCGCCGTCTCCAGGCGGGCCAGGGCGGCCTTCTGCTCGGGGGTGTCCTGCGGCTGGAACATGCCGCCCTGGAGCGCTTCCTGCAGCTGCTCCGGGTTGGACGGGTCCAGCTGGCCGACGACGTCCTCCAGCTTCGAGGTGTCCACCTTGATGCCGCGGGCGTAGCCCTCGACCGCGCCGAACAGGTGCGAGCGCAGCCACGGCACGTGGGCGAAGAGCCGGGCGTGGGCCGCCTCGCGCAGGGCCAGGTAGAGCCGCACCTCCTCCGGGGGCACGCCCAGGTCCTTGCCGAAGCTCTCGATGTTCAGCGGCAGCAGCGCGGCCTTCCCGGCCGGGCCCAGCGGCAGGCCGATGTCCGTCGAGCCGACGACCTCGCCCGCGAGGGTGCCGACGGCCTGGCCGATCTGCTGGCCGAACATGGCGCCGCCCATGGAGCGCATCATGCCGAGCAGCGGGCCCGCCATGGCCTGCATCTCCTCGGGCAGCACGCCGCCCATGGCCGCGCCGACCCGCTCCGCGACCGGGTCCACGAGCTCCTTCCACACCGGGAGGGTCGCCTCGACCCACTCGGCGCGGCTCCAGGCCACGGCCGTGGTGGCGCCCGAGGGCAGCGAGGTCACACCGTCCAGCCAGTGGTCGGCGAGGCGCACGGCCTCCTCGACGGCGGACTTCTCGGCGACGCCGACGCTCGTGTCCTTCACGCCGTCCGCGGTGCCCTGCGCGACGGTCTGGCGGGCGATGTCCTTGGCCATGTCCCAGTTCACGGGACCGCCCTCGTAGCTCAGCATCTGGCCGAGCTGCTGGAAGGCGGCACCGAGGTCGTTCGGGTTCATCGAACCGAACATCGCGGCGAACGGGTTGTCCGCTCCGGGAGCGCCCGCCCCGCCCGGCAGACCCATGCCGGGGAACCCGAAGGGATTCGCCGGGCCGCCCTGACCGCCCTGGTTGCCCTTCTTCTTGCCTTCGTCGCCGTCTTCCGGCTCCTCCGGCGGAAGGCCGAATCCGAATGGGGTGTCGCTCACGGGTTTCCTCGGCTCGTAGGGCCGCCGGCGGGAGCCGACGGGCAATGGTCCGACAACACCACCCAGCGTAGACACCGCGGCCGCATCCGGGCTCGGTGCTCCGCCGACTCCTGGGCTGCGGCAGGATGGACATCACCTGGTGGGTACGCGTCACGGCGCGCCCCTACTGAAGACAACCGCTGGAGACGCCCGGTGAGTTCCCCAGATCCGCAGTTTCGCGCGATGCACGACGACGAAAACAGCTCCGAGCACGGTGACAGCGCCCCCGGCGTTCGCCAGCCGCGAAACCCGGAGGGAATCCGCCGGCGCAGCCCGGTGATCGCCGTGACCGGCGCCGCCTCGGGCGTCGGCGCGGCCCTGGTGAGCCGCCTGGCCGCCTCCGACGAGGTCAAGCAGGTCGTCGCCATCGACGAGCGACGGGGGGACTGCGCTGCCGCGCAGTGGCACATCCTCGACGTACGCGACCCCGCGATCGCCGAGAAGCTGCGCGGCGCGGACGTCGTGGTCCACCTCGCGCTGGACCTCGACCTGGAGACCGACCCGGCCGCCCGTACGGCGTACAACGTGCGCGGCACCCAGACCGTCCTGACGGCCGCCGCCGCGGCCGGCGTGCACCGGGTGGTGCTCTGCACCTCGGCGATGGTCTACGGGGCCCTGCCGGACAACGACATCCCGCTGTCCGAGGACTCCGAGCTGCGGGCCACCGCCGAGGCGACCGGCGTCGGCGACCTGCTGGAGATCGAGCGCCTCGGCCGCCGGGCCCCCCGCGCGCACCCCGGACTGAACGTCACCGTGATCCGCCCGGCCGTCCTGGTCGGCGGCACGGACACCGCCCTGACCCGCTACTTCGAGTCCCCGCGCCTGCTCGTGGTGGCGGGATCCCGCCCCACGTGGCAGTTCTGCCACGTGGACGACCTGGTCAGCGCCCTGGAGTACGCGGCCCTGGAGAAGGTCGAGGGCGAGCTGGCCGTGGGCTGCGAGGGGTGGCTGGAGCAGGAGGAGGTCGAGGAGCTGAGCGGCATCCGCCGCATGGAGCTCCCCTCCGCGGTCGCCCTGGGAGCGGCGGCCCGGCTGCACCGGATCGGCCTGACCCCGTCCCCGGCCGGGGACCTCGCCTACACGATGCACCCGTGGGTGGTCAGCGTCAGCGGGCTGCACGCGGCGGGCTGGCGGCCGCGCTGGACCAACGAGGAGGTGCTCGCCGAGCTCCTCCAGGAGGTCTCGGGCCGCCACACGGTCGCGGGCCGCCGGCTGGGCCGCAGGGACGCCGCCACGGCCGCCGGTGCGGCCGGCGCGACGGTGGCCCTGCTGGGCGCGGCCGCGGCGGTCCGCCTGGCGCGCAAGCGCCGCGGGATCTGACCGGCCCCGGCGCCGCGCGCGCCGTCCGGCCGGGCGGACCGCGGGGTTCCGCGGGCCCGCCCTGTAGGAGGCTCCCAAGGCGGCGCCCCCGCCCCGGGCGAATCTGCTATTTCGCCGTGTCAGCGGCTAAGGCACGATGAAGGCATGGCACCGCACTTCGACCACCCCGGTGAGCAGGCCGCTTCGGACCCGATCCGGCTGCTCCAGATCCGCGAGACCGCCCTGTCGATCGACGAGGTCTTCCAGGCCGTCGGCGACGACGCGTCGGGCGGTACGACGCTCTTCGTCGGCACGGTGCGCAACCACGACAGCGGGGCGGACGTCGACTCGCTCGGCTACTCCTGCCATCCGACGGCCGAGGCCGAGATGCGCCGCGTGGCCGAGCGCGTCGTGGCCAAGTTCCCGGTCCGCGCCCTGGCGGCCGTGCACCGCGTCGGTGACCTGGCCGTGGGCGACCTGGCCGTCGTCGTCGCCGTGTCCTGCCCGCACCGCGGCGAGGCCTTCGAGGCCGCCCGGATGCTGATCGACGACCTCAAGCACGAGGTCCCGATCTGGAAGCACCAGACGTTCAGCGACGGCACGGAGGAGTGGGTCGGCGCCTGCTGAGGCTCGGGCCGCGCAGGCCGCAGGACGGAGTCCGGCACGGCCGGGCGAAGCCCGTGAGGCGCTCCGGCGCCGAGCGGTGCGAGTCCGGCCTTCGAGGAGGGCGGCGTTCGGCGACGGCACCGAGGAGTGGGCGGGCGCCTGCCGAACCCCCCGGTCACGGAGCGCCACCCGGAAGGCGGTAGCCTCGCACCCGTTCGGCCGCGCAACACGCCCTCGATTTGCGTAACCCCCCCACGGGCACGAGCGTTGAAGCCACCAACGAAACGTACTTCGGGGTAGGGAGGCACGCCCATGGCGTCTTTGGCGTGGTTGCTGATTCCGCTGTTCGCCGCGATCGGAGCGGCGATATGGGGCAGCTGGGCGGCACGCGACCGCACACAGGGTGACATATCCGAGCTCGCGGGTTACGCGCGATTCCGGGAAGCCATGGCCAATGCCGATCAGGCCAGGGTGAAGGCCGACGCCCACTCCTCCCCGTCCGCCCACTCCGCCTCCGACGCCGTCTGACCGCCCGCCGTCGTTCGACGCTCCGCGTCCGACCGGCTCCGGTCCGACGCGGTCGGTGAGATTCCGCTGAGAGTTTCGCGTGCGGACCCCGTACGGACCGGCCCCGAGGGCCGCCCGCCAGGGCCGTCCCGTACTGTCGGATCCATGCCACGCCGCACCGCGACGATGCTCGCTTCCACCCTGGTGCTGTTCGCGCTGCTCTGCGCAGGGGTGTTCATCAAGGTCCCGTACTCCGAGATGAGCCCCGGCCCGACCGTGAACACGCTCGGGGACTCGCACGGCGCGCCCGTCCTTCACATCGCGGGGCGCAAGACGTACCCGACCAGTGGTCACCTCAACATGACCACGGTCCGCGTCACCGGTGCGGACTACGACATGAGCCTGGTGGAAGCGGTCTACGGATGGCTGGCCGGCGACAACATCGTCGTCCCGCACGAGAACCTCTACCCGAACGGGAAGACGGAGGCGGAGTCCACCCAGGAGAACGCCGAGGAGTTCAGCCAGTCGCAGCAGAGCGCCAAGGTGGCGGCCCTGAAGCAGCTCGGCATCCCGGTCACCGCCCGGGTGATCGTCTCCACCGTGGTCAAGGACAGCCCCTCCGAGGGCCGGCTGCACGCCGGGGACGTGGTCAAGGCCGTGGACGGCACCGCCGTCACCGCCCCCGAGGACGTGGCCAAGCTCGTCACCAAGCACAAGCCGGGTGAGCCGGTGGAGTTCACGATCGTGCCCGCCAAGGACGCGGCCGAGGCGGCGAAGGCCGGCAACAACGACCCCTCCACCTCGAAGCTGACGATCACCGCGGGGAAGGCGGAGGGCGACGGTCACGCCATCGTCGGCATCCGGGCGGGCACCGACCACGCCTTCCCGTTCACGATCGACATCAAGCTCGCCGACGTCGGCGGCCCGAGCGCCGGGCTGATGTTCGCCCTCGGCATCGTCGACAAGCTCACCCCGGAGGACCTGACCGGCGGGAAGTTCGTCGCGGGCACCGGCACCATCGACGACGCGGGCAAGGTCGGCCCCATCGGCGGCATCCAGATGAAGACCATCGGCGCCCGCAACGCCGGTGCCGAGTACTTCCTGACGCCCGCCGAGAACTGCGCCTCCGCGGCCTCCCACGTCCCCGACGGGCTGACCCTGGTCAAGGTGTCCACCATCGACGACGCCACGAAGGCACTGGAGAAGATCAGCAAGGGGGACAAGGCGGGGCTGCCGCAGTGCACCGGCTAGCCCCGACCGCTCCGTCCCCCTGACGGGCAGGACCTACGAGAAGGTCGCCGCCAGGGCCTCCGCCAGGCCGGGTACCAGGCCCGCACCGGTGAGGACCTCCGTCGAGGAGTCCTTCTCGCGCAGCCGTACGGCCGACTCACGCGATCCGTCGCGCAGCACGGCCACGGTGAGGCGCACCTCCTGCCGCTCCGGGTGCCCGGCGACCCACTTCGACAGCTGCTTGTCGTTCAGCCCCTCCGGTACGGAGGCCTCCGCGGACGGCGGCAGCATCAGGCGCTCCACCGTCAGCGCGCAGCCGACGACGGCGTCGGGCCAGGCGATGGTGCCGAGGAACTTGTCGAGCGGCGTCCCCTTCGGGACCTCGTCCTGCTCGATGGGGGTGAGGGAGGACTTGCCGGCGTCGTCCTGGTCGAGACCGAGCTGGGTCGCCAGCCGCGGCTCCTGCTTCTTGAGCCGGGCGGTGTCGACGAGGGCGAAGAGCCGCGCGGGCTTGTCCCAGCCGAGGCCGGCCGCGTACTCGTCGATCTCGAGGCAGGCGCGGGTCAGCGGGCTGGCCGCCATGGGGGTGCCGGGGGAAGGTGAAAGGTTGGACATGGGCAACATCCTGCCTCCTTTCCATCGATTACCGGGAACTGACCGAAGCCTCAGTAAGTTGCATGAGTGGGCTCTACGATCGGGGGCCCGTTCATTACCAGACTCAGCTTTCGAGGTGCGCACCTTGGCTTTCCAGATGCCGGACCGCGGCGGAGGCCCTTCGGGGCCACGGATGAGAGTCGGCCGCCCCTCCCGGCGGGCGAGAACTCTCCTCATGACCCTGGGCGTGCTGGCCGTCCTGGCCATGCTCTTCATCATGTTCGCGGGCTTCTGGACTGACTGGCTCTGGTTCCGCTCCGTGAAGTACTCGACCGTCTTCACCACCACCCTGTGGACCAAGATCGGCCTCTTCGCCGTGTTCGGTCTGCTGATGGCGGGTGCCGTCGGTTTCAACATCTGGCTGGCCCACCGGCTGCGGCCGCCGCTCAGCGCGATGTCGATGGAACAGCAGAGCCTCGACCGCTACCGGATGAGCATCGCCCCGTACAAGAAGTGGCTGCTCCTGGGCATTGCGGCGCTCGTCGGCCTGATCGCGGGCGCCTCGGCGGCCGGCCAGTGGAAGACCTGGCTCATGTACGTGAACGGGGTGCCCTTCGGTTCGAAGGACCCGCAGTTCCACATGGACGTGTCCTTCTACACCTTCGACCTGCCCTGGTACCGCTTCCTGCTCGGCTTCGGCTTCGCCGCGGTCGTGCTGTCGGTGATCGCCGCGGCCGTCGTGCACTACCTGTACGGCGGACTGCGCGTGACCAGCCCGGGCGCGCGGGCCACCGCCGCCGCCACCGGCCACCTGTCGGTGCTGCTCGGTCTCTTCGTCACGCTCAAGGCGGTCGCCTACTGGCTCGACCGGTACGGCCTCGCCGTGAAGTCCAGCGACTTCAAGGCCGCCGACAACTGGACGGGCCTGCGCTACGTCGACGCGAACGCCTACCTGCCGGCGAAGACGATCCTCGTCGCCATCGCCGCGATCTGCGCCGTGCTGTTCTTCGCGACGCTGTGGCGCCGCACCTGGCAGCTGCCGGTGATCGGCTTCGGCCTGATGGTGCTCTCGGCGATCCTGATCGGCGGGCTCTACCCGGCGATCGTGCAGAAGTTCCAGGTCCAGCCGAACGAGCAGGCCAAGGAATCCCCGTACGTCCAGAAGAACATCAAGGCCACGCGCGACGCCTACGGCATCGCCGGCTCCGAGGTCACGGACTACCCGGGCGTCCCGCAGACGGAGGACCGGGGCAAGCTGCGGCCGCAGGCCGACACCACGGCCAGCATCCGCATCCTCGACCCGAACATCGTCTCGCCGGCCTTCCAGCAGCTCCAGCAGGTCAAGGGCTACTACGCCTTCCCGTCCACGCTCGCCGTGGACCGGTACAGCGGCCAGGACACGGTCATCGGGCTGCGCGAGCTGAACATCGGCGGCATCCCGAAGAACAACTGGATCAACGACCACTTCAAGTACACGCACGGTTACGGCGTGGTCGCGGCCAAGGGCACCACCGTGAAGGAGGGCGCTCCCGACTTCACCCAGTCCGACCTGCCCTCCAAGGGCGTGTTCGGCACGGACTTCGAGCAGCGCATCTACTACGGCGAGCAGACGAAGCAGTACTCGATCGTCGGCGGTCCGCAGAAGGAGCTCGACTACTCGGACGACAAGGGCGAGAAGGAGACGAGCTACAAGGGCGACTCCGGCGTCAATCTCGACAACCCGGTCAACCGGGCCGCCTACGCGCTCACCTTCAACGAGCCGCAGATCCTCTACTCCGGCGCCATCGGCGACGGCTCGCGGATCCTCTACAACCGCACGCCCAAGCAGCGCGTCGAGGCCGTCGCCCCGTGGCTGACCATCGACGGTGCGCCCTACCCGGCCGTGATCGACGGCCGGATCAAGTGGATCGTCGACGCGTACACGACCACCAACGGCTACCCGTACGCCTCGCGCACCACGCTGGGCCAGAGCACCGCGGACTCGCTGACCAACAGCCAGCGCGCGGTGGTCGCCCAGGAGAACCAGGTCAACTACATCCGCAACTCGGTGAAGGCCACCGTCGACGCGTACGACGGCTCGGTCGACCTGTACCAGTGGGACACCGAGGACCCGGTCCTGAAGACCTGGATGAAGGCGTTCCCGGGCACGGTGAAGCCCAAGGCCGACATCGCCAAGCCGCTCATGGAACACCTGCGGTACCCGCAGGACCTCTTCAAGGTCCAGCGCGAACTGCTGACCCGGTACCACGTCACCGACCCGCAGACCTTCCTCAGCGGCAGTGAGGCGTGGGCGGTCCCGGACGACCCGACGACCAAGGCCGGTACGGCCGTTCCGCCGTACTACCTGTCGATGAAGATGCCGGGCCAGAAGGGGAAGGACCAGGTCTTCTCGCTCACCACGACGTTCACGCCGAACGAGCGGCCCAACCTGAGTGCCTTCATGGCGGTCAACGCCGATCCGGGCACCCCGGACTACGGCAAGATCCGCATTCTGAAGATGCCGACCAGCAAGCCGCCGGACGGCCCCGGTCAGGTGCAGAGCAAGTTCCAGTCGGAACCGAAGATCGCCGAGTCCATCCGCCTGCTGCGCGGTGGTGACTCGGAGATCGAGTACGGCAACCTGCTCGCGGTGCCGCTCGACGGCGGGATGCTCTACGTCGAGCCGGTCTACGTCCGGAGCTCCGGCCTGAAGTACCCGCTGCTGCGCAAGGTGCTCGTGACCTACGGCAACCAGACCGCCTTCGAGGACACCCTGGAGAAGGCGCTGAACGTGGTCTTCGGGGCCGAGGCGCCGACCGTTCCGGTGCCCCCGGAGCAGCCGCCGGGCGAGGGCACCGTCACGCCGCCGACCATCCAGGACCCGACGGTGAAGGCGGCGCTCGCCGACGCGCAGAAGGCCATCGAGGACGCCGAGAAGGCCCGGCAGGCCGGTGACTGGGCGGCCTTCGGCAAGGCCCAGGACGAGATCAAGGCCGCGCTGAAGCGGGCGATCGAGGCCGAGGCGAAGGTGACGGCGCCCGCCCCGGCCGGCCAGTGATCAATGGGTAATGGTTCCACCCCGCGTCGTGATACTGTGGTTTCACCGACGCGGGGTGGAGCAGCTCGGTAGCTCGCTGGGCTCATAACCCAGAGGTCGCAGGTTCAAATCCTGTCCCCGCTACTGAAGATGAAGGCCCGGATCCATGGGATCCGGGCCTTCGTCATGTCCGGGACGGACACGCGGTAGCCGGGGAGGGTGACTTGTGGGTGGAGCGTGTTTGACTTACCTCACTGTGGGCATGTCGACAAAACGCTGTAGTGACCTCACTGGCTGCGACATACCAGGTGTACGCGGGTAGCAGGTGATGCGACGATGGGATTTATGGGGGACAGGTCAACTCTGCTGGAGACAGGGCGGTTTGTGAGGGCGGAGTCCGGGACGGACACAGAGGCCGAGGGGGCGGCTCCGGTCGCCGACGCGCAGACCGCACTGACCGATGCGGATTTCGCAGAGGAGATGTTCGCCGAGACCGACGCGGCGAGCGACGCCGAGCTGGAAGCACGGCACCGGGTGGCCGCCGACAAGGGCGACTCCGGAGCCATGAGCGTGCTCGGCGCGCTGCTGCTGCGCCGCGGCGACCTCGACGGCGCCGAACCGTACCTGCGGGGAGCCACCGGCGAAGGGGACCGCGCCGCCGCGAACAACCTCGGCGTGCTGCTCCACCAGCGGGGCTACCCCGAGGACGCGGCCGGCTGGTGGCGGGTCGCCGCCGTCGCCGGATCCGCCCCCGCCGCGCACGCCCTCGGCCGCTACTTCCGTGAGCGCGGGGACGAGCCCGCCGCCGAGTACTGGATGCGGCAGGCGGCCGAGTCCGGCCACGCGCTGGGCGCGTACGGGCTGGCCGACCTGCTGGAGCACCGCGGGGACAAGGGCGTAGAGCGGTGGTTCCGCGCCGCCGCCGAACAGGGGCACCGCGAAGCCGCGTACCGGCTGGCGAGGCACCTGCGCAAGGGCGACCCCACCGAGGCCGAGCAGTGGTACCGGCAGGCGGCCGCCCGCGGGCACCGGCGCGCCGCCCTGCATCTGGGCGCCCTGCTGGAGGCGCGCGGCGAGCTCAAGGAGGCCGGGCGCTGGTACCTGACCTCCGCCAAGCAGGGGGAGGCGCGGGCGGCGTGCGCGCTCGGCTTCCTGCTGCGCGACGCCGGCGACGAGGAGAGCGCCGCCGTGTGGTGGCACCGGGCGGCGCAGGACGGCGACGGCAACGCCGCCAACGCGCTGGGCGCGCTGTACGCCGCACGCGGCGAGACCCAGACCGCGGAGCGCTGGTACCGGACCGCCATGGACGCGGGCGACCAAAACGGGGCGTACAACCTTGCTCTGCTGTGCGTCGCACAGGACCGGACCGCGCAGGCCGAGCAGTGGTACCGGCGGGCCGCCTACGCCGGGCACCGCGAGGCGGCCAACGCGCTGGCGATCATGCTGCTCCAGGTCGGGGACGCGGCGGGCGCCGAGCCCTGGTTCTCGAAGGCGGCCGAGGCGGGCAGCGTCGACGCCGCGTTCAACCTCGGGATCCTGTTCGCCAGCCGCGACGAGGACCGGACGGCGCTGAAGTGGTACGAGCGGGCCGCGTCGGCCGGTCACACCGACGCGGCGCTGCAGGTCGGCATCGCGCTGGTGCGGGACGGCGAGGACCGGGCGGCCGAGCGGCACCTGCGCTGCGCGGCGGGCGGCGGCAGCGCGGAGGCGGCGTTCCGCCTGGCCGCGCTGCTGGAGTCGCTGGCCCCGCCGCCGGAGCCGGTGGCCCTGGGCGAGCCCGTGGGCGGCGCCCCGCGCACCGAGAGCGAGGAGTGGTACGAGCGGGCCGCCGAGCTGGGGCACCGCCGGGCCCAGGTGCGGGTCGGCATGCTGGCCGCCGCCCGCGGCGACCTGGCCGTCGCCGCGCGCTGGTACCGGGAGGCGGCCGAGGCCGGCTCCCGCAACGGCGCCTTCAACCTCGGGCTGCTGCTGGCCCGCGAGGGGAGCGAGCCGGAGGCCGCCCTGTGGTGGACCCGCGCGGCGGTGGCGGGCCACGGCCGCGCCGCCCTGCGCCTCGGCCTGCTCGCGGCCCGCCACGGGGACCTCGCGGAGGGCCAGAAGTGGTGCGTGCGCGCCATGGAACTGGGCCCGGCCGAGGTATCGGAACGCGCGGCCCGGCTCCGCGAGGCCCTGGCCGAGGAACTCTCGGCCTAGGCCGAGAGGCCCCGTCCCGCTGCCGCCTCTCAGCGGTAGAGCCAGGAGGTGGAGCGGGCGTAGACGTGCCGGAAGACGAGCGGCATCAGCAGGTCGTTGACCCGGCGCTGCACCGTGCCCGGGGTCTTCGAGTCGCGGTTCGTCGCCGCGGCCCGGGTCATCCGGGACACCCGGGGGCGGCGCAGCCGGGTGTATTCGGCCAGGGCCGCGTCCACGCCCGGAACCGATGCCACGCACCGCGCCAGGGCCACCGCGTCCTCGATCGCCATCGACGCGCCCTGCCCGGCCCCGACCGGGTGGGCCGCGTCGCCGACCAGGACGGTGCGCCCGTCGTGCCAGACGGGCACGTCTGCCAGCCGGTGCATCGGCATCGGGCGGTCGACGCGGGTGGCCGCCCGGATCAGGGACAGCGGCAGCTCCTCCTTGCCGTACAGCTCCGCCAGCAGGGCCTGGGTGACCTCCGCCGGGTCCGGGGGCTCCGGGGCAGGCACCTGGGCCGACCACCAGACCGTGCCGTCCGCCGCCGGGACACAGAGGAACGCTCCCCGCCGGCCGAAGACGAAGTGGTAGGTGCCGGGCGTGAGGTGCACGCCTTCGGAGACCCCCGACACGCTGTAGAGCCCCGCGTACCGCACCTGTGGCGCCGCCGGGTCCAGCGCCGGGCGGGTGGCGGACCAGATGCCGTCGGCCGCCACCACCAGGTCCGCGTCCAGATCCGCCGGGTCCACCCGCCGCCCCGTCTCGATCCGGGCCCCGGCCCGGACCGCCTCGGCCCGCAGCACCTCCACCAGCCGCCCGCGCAGCAGCGTGGTGCTGTGCAGGCTGTCCGAGGCGCGCCGGCCGCGCGGCACCTCCCCGAGGAGCTTGCCCGAGGAGGACCACATCCGCTGCAGGGCGACCGGGAACCCGGCGGCCTGGACCTCGGCGAGGCAGCCCAGCGAGTCCAGCCCCCGCAGCCCGTTGACGGCGAGGCTGAGGAACGAGCCCACCTGCCCGGCCGGGTCCTCGTACGCCTCGTGGACCGTGACCTCCGCGCCGGTCGCGCGGCGCAGAGCGATCGCGCTCGCCGCTCCGGCGACTCCGCCCCCGATGACTGACACACGCATGTCCGACCCCTTTCGCTGAATCTACATTCACTGAACTTTGATTCGGTGAAACTTGGTTCAGTATGATGAGACCGCGAAGACGGCGTCAAGTGGGAACGGGGATCGCGGTGGGAGTGCGCAAGGAGCGGGCGGCCGGCACGGAGGCGGCGCTCAAGGGGGCGGCGCGGGCGCTCTTCCTGGAGCGCGGCTACGCGCAGACGAAGATCACCGACATCACCAAGGCCGCCGGCCGGTCCACCGGGTCCTTCTACGAGCACTTCGCGGGCAAGGACGAACTGCTGGACGCGCTGCTCGCGGACATGGGGGCCCAGGTGGACGTGGAGGTCGGCGCCCACGATCACCCCCGCGACCACGACCTCGCCGACCGGGCGCAGCTGCGGACGCATGTGGCGGTCACCTGGCGCGTCTTCCGGGATCATCTGCCCGTCGTGGTCGCCCTCTTCCAGAAGTCCATGGCCGAGCCGCCCGGCTCGGGTCAGGTCTGGGAGCGTCTCCTCGGGGACACCGCGCCGCTGCGCGAGCACCTCGCGTACATGCGCGAACGGGGCCGTGAGCTGCCCGGGGACCCCGAACTGGTCGCCGCGGCGATGGGGGCGATGATCTCGATGCTGGGGTACGCCGCCATGACCGGCGGGGCCGGACTCGACGACGACGAGGTGGTGGAGACGCTGACCTCGCTCCTGCACCGGGGGCTGGCCGGTTAACCGATTTGCATCTGCCGTGGGCCTTCACGTAACGTTGGGTTTACCGACGCGGGGTGGAGCAGCTCGGTAGCTCGCTGGGCTCATAACCCAGAGGTCGCAGGTTCAAATCCTGTCCCCGCTACTGAAGGCTCAGGGCCCGGATCCAATGGATCCGGGCCCTGAGTCGTTCCTGATCCGTTTCCGCCTGCAAGAAGGTGAACGCGAAGGGCCCGGACCCCTCGGGGGGTCCGGGCCCTTTCGTGTGCGTGTGCTCAGGCGGCCGCGCAGTTCGGGCAGACGCCGCGGTACGTCACCTCGACCGCCGACACGACGAAGCCGAAGCGTTCCGTGTCCGGCAGGTCGGCCAGCGGGTTGCCCGCCGGGTGCACGTCGCGGATCGCGCCGCACTGGGCGCAGACCAGGTGCTGGTGGGGCCGGTGGGCGTTCGGGTCGTACCGCTTGGCGCGGCGGTCCGTGGAGACCTCCAGGACCTCGCCGAGGGTGACGAGTTCGCCCAGGGTGTTGTAGACGGTTGCACGGGAGATCTCGGGCAGCTTGGCCACCGCGAGCGCGTGCACCTCGTCGGCCGTCAGGTGCACGTGGTCACCGTCGAGCACCTCGGCCACGACACGCCGCTGCGCCGTCATGCGCCAGCCGCGTCCGCGAAGTCGATCCAGCAGGTCACTCATAGACATCAGCCTAACAGTGAGGGGACTCGGTGTAACTCCCGAACCAGTGTGGACTTGGATGCTTACTTGACTTAGACAAAGTCCATCGTAGGATCGGTTACGGCAAACGCCAAGGACAGGACATGCAGGGATGACGCAGGAGGCGCACGTGACGCAGGGACCGCTCACCACGGAGGCCGGAGCGCCGGTCGCCGACAACCAGAACAGCGAGACCGCCGGCGTCGGCGGCCCCGTTCTGGTCCAGGACCAGCTGCTGCTCGAGAAGCTCGCGCACTTCAACCGCGAGCGGATCCCGGAGCGCGTGGTGCACGCCCGCGGCGCCGGTGCGTACGGCACCTTCACGCTGACCCGCGACGTCTCGCAGTGGACCCGGGCCAAGTTCCTGTCCGAGGTCGGCAAGGAGACCGAGACCTTCCTGCGCTTCTCGACCGTCGCCGGCAACCTCGGCAGCGCCGACGCGGTCCGCGACCCCCGCGGCTGGGCGCTGAAGTTCTACACCGAAGAGGGCAACTACGACCTCGTCGGCAACAACACCCCGGTGTTCTTCATCAAGGACGCCATCAAGTTCCCCGACTTCATCCACACCCAGAAGCGCGACCCGTACACGGGCTCGCAGGAGGCGGACAACGTCTGGGACTTCTGGGGTCTGTCGCCCGAGTCGACCCACCAGGTGACCTGGCTGTTCGGTGACCGCGGCATCCCGGCGTCCTACCGCCACATGAACGGCTACGGCTCGCACACGTTCCAGTGGAACAACGAGGCCGGCGAGGTCTTCTGGGTCAAGTACCACTTCAAGACCGACCAGGGCATCAAGAACCTCACCCAGGCCGAGGCCAACCGGCTCGCCGGTGAGGACCCCGACTCGCACCAGCGCGACCTGCGCGAGTCGATCGAGCGCGGCGACTTCCCGACCTGGACCGTGCAGGTCCAGATCATGCCCGCGGCCGAGGCCGCCCAGTACCGCTTCAACCCGTTCGACCTCACCAAGGTGTGGCCGCACGAGGACTACCCGCCGATCGAGATCGGCAAGCTGGAGCTCAACCGCAACCCGGAGAACGTCTTCGCCGAGGTCGAGCAGAGCATCTTCAGCCCGGCGCACTTCGTCCCCGGCATCGGTCCGTCCCCGGACAAGATGCTCCAGGGCCGCCTCTTCGGCTACGGCGACGCCCACCGCTACCGCGTCGGCATCAACGCCGACCACCTGCCGGTGAACCGCCCGCACGCCACCGAGGCGCGCACCAACTCCCGCGACGGCTACCTGTACGACGGCCGCCACAAGGGCGCGAAGAACTACGAGCCGAACAGCTTCGGCGGCCCGCACCAGACGGACCGCCCGCTGTGGCAGCCCATCGACGTGACCGGTGGCACAGGCAACCACGCCGCCGCCGTCCACAGCGAGGACAGCGACTTCGTCCAGGCGGGCAACCTCTACCGCCTGTACTCGGAGGACGAGAAGTCCCGTCTGATCGAGAACCTGTCCGGCTTCATCGCCAAGGTCTCCCGCGACGACATCGTCGAGCGCGCGATCAACAACTTCCGCCAGGCGGACGGTGACTTCGGCAAGCGGCTCGAAGCCGCGGTCCAGGCCCTCCGCGGCTGACCCGGAGCGCTTGCCGTAGCAGGACGCCGGGCCGCAGCCCTCCTCGGAGAACTGCGGCCCGGCGTCGTTTCACGCGGGGACCGTGCGCCGCGCCGGGACCCAGCAGCGGATGACGTCGCGCACGGACACGATGCCGACGGGTCCGCCGTGCTCCAGCACGATCAGGTGCCGGAAGCCGCCGTGGGCCATCGCCTCGGCGGCTTCCTGCACGGTGGCTTCCGGGGTGCAGAACACGACGTTGTTGGTGGTGTGCGCGCCCACGGACTCCCGGTCCGGGTCGTGGCCCGCGCCGATCGAGTTGAGGATGTCGCGCTCGGTCAGGATGCCGATTCCGCTGTGGTCGGGGTCGAGGACGACGGCCGCGCCGACGCGCCGGCCGGACATCAGGCAGGCCGCCTGCCGGAGGGTGTGCGCGGGTCCGAGGGTGAGGATCACGGTGCTCATGGCGTCACGGACGAGCATGAAGAGAGCCACCTCCTGGGGTGAGTCCCCCCGCCTGGGTGGGTGCGCCTGAGGAGCCGTCTCAAGAGAAACGGTTCACAAGCGCACAAGCGTGGGGAGTATCAGATTCCCATGGACCCGCAGGGCCGACAAGAAGGCGTGCAACGGAGCGCGGACAGCGCGCGGCGGGCTCAGGCGCGCGGGCGCAGCAGGTCGAGCATCTCCTCGTGGAGCAGTCCGTTCGAGGCCGCGGCGTTCCCGCCGTGCACCCCGTCCACGCCGTCCAGGCTGGTGAAGCGGCCGCCCGCCTCCTGGACCACGACCGCGATCGCCGCCATGTCCCAGAGGTTGAGTTCGGGCTCGGCGCACAGGTCCAGCGAGCCCTCCGCGACCATCATGTACGGCCAGAAGTCCCCGTAGCCGCGGGTCCGCCAGCACGCCCGGGTCAGGTCCAGGAACCCTGCCAGCCGGCCCTGCTCCTCCCAGCCGCTCAGCGAGGAGTACGCGAACGAGGCGTCGCCCAGCCCGCCCACCTTGGACACGCCGATCGCGCCGGTCTCGCCGGTCTCGCCGAGCGTGCCGCCCGCGTACGCGCCCCCGCCCCGGGTCGCCCACCAGCGGCGGCCCAGCGCCGGCGCGGACACCACGCCGACCACCGGGCGGAACTCGCCGTCGGCGTCCTGGGCCATCAGGGAGATCAGGGTCGCCCAGACGGGGACCCCGCGCACGTAGTTCTTCGTGCCGTCGATCGGGTCCACCACCCAGCGGCGCGGACCGCTGCCCTTGAGCCCGTACTCCTCGCCCAGGATGGCGTCGTCCGGCCGCGCGGCCGCGATACCGGCCCGGATGATCTCCTCGGCCGCCTTGTCCGCCTCGCTCACCGGGGTCATGTCCGGCTTCGTCTCGACCTGCAGGTCGAGGGCGCGGAAGCGCTCCATCGTGGCGGCGTCCGCCGCGTCGGCGAGTTCGAGGGCAAGGCGCAGGTCATCGTCATACTCGGGCATGCCCGAACAGTATCGAGACTCCCGGAGCCCGACCAACGCTGTCCACAGTGCGGCCCCGATGCGCCCTTGACAGGATCTGGCGGCCCGTCAACTCTGACCGGAGAGAGCCGAACGGGGAGGCGCGGATGCCGGCAGCCCGGGAGTCCTTGCTGGAGGCGGCGGGAGCGGCGCTCTCGGCGCGCCCCTGGCCGGACGTGCGGATGGTCGACGTGGCCGCTGCCGCCGGAGTGTCCCGGCAGACCCTCTACAACGAGTTCGGCGGCGGGCCTGGGCCGCGCCCTGGTCCGCCGCGAGGCCGACCGCTACCTCGACGGGGTGGACCGGGCCCTGTCCGCCCCGGCCCAGGCCGCCGAGCGGCTCGCCGCCGTCGCGGAGTGGATCGTACGGGCGGCCCGCGCCCAGCCCCTCGTACGGGCCCTGCTCACCGGCGCCTGGGACACGGGCCTGCCCGCGGCGGGCGGCCGGGCGCCCGGGCCCGGCGAGCTGGCCCGGGCCGTCCGGGACCGGGCGGCCGCCGCGCTGACGCCGGGGGAGGGCCCGCAGCGCTGCGAACTCGCCGTACGCCTCGCCCTCTCCTACGTGATCGCCCCGGGGGAGGAGCCGGGGCCGGGCGAGCTGCGCAGGCTGCTCAGTGCGCCGACCCGGACAGCTGGAGCCCGATGACGCCGAGGATGACCAGCGAGATCGAGACGAGTTTGAGGGTGGAGACCAGGTCGCCGAGGAAGACCATGCCGTAGATCGCCGTCCCGGCCGCGCCGATGCCCGTCCACACCGCGTACGCCGGGCCCACGTCCAGCTTCTTGAGCGCCAGGGTCAGCAGACCGAAGCTGCCGAGCGCGAAGCAGGCGAAGGCGACGGTCGGCCACAGCCGGGTGAATCCGTGGGAGAGCTTGAGGCAGACCGCGAAACCGGTCTCCAGGAGTCCCGCGACCACGACCAGCAGCCACGCCATGTCGAATGCCTCCCCGCGTCACGTGACATCACGTCACTTGGTGCGATTATGCATTTATCCAGACAGGGCCCTCGACAAACGCGGCCGAGCCACCGCCGGACGGTCAGTCGCCCTCGCGCCGCTCGCGCGTCTCCAGCAGCCGGCGCAGCGAATACAGCCGCGCCGGGTCCGCGTGGCCGTCCTCCACCCACGTGTCGAGCGCGCAGTCCGGCTCGTCGTGGCTGCACGCGCGCGGACACCCCTCCGTCCCCGGCACCAGCTCGGGGAAGGCCAGGATCACCCGGGACGGGTCCACGTGGTGCAGCCCGAAGGAGCGCACGCCCGGGGTGTCGATGACCCAGCCGTCGCCGCCCGGCAGCGGCAGCGCGAGTGCAGAGGTGGTGGTGTGCCGGCCGCGGCCGGTCACCGCGTTGACCACTCCGGTGGCGCGCTGGCGGCCCTCGGCGACCAGCGAGTTCACCAGCGTGGTCTTCCCGACGCCCGAGTGGCCGACGAAGGCGGTGATCCGGCCGTTGAGGTGCTCGCGCACCCGGTCGGCCGCGTCGCCCGCCGCGAGCTCCTCGCGGTTGGTCACCACGTACTTCAGGCCGAAGGTCGAGTAGATCTCCAGGATCTTGTCCGCGGAGGTCAGGTCGGACTTGGTGAGCACCAGCAGCGGCTCCAGCCCGGCGTCGTACGCCGCCACCAGACAGCGGTCGATCATCCGGGGCCGCGGCTCCGGGTCGGCCAGGGCCGTGACGATGGCCAGCTGGTCGGCGTTGGCGACGACCACCCGCTCGTACGGGTCGTCGTCGTCGGCGGTGCGCCGCAGGACGGACTTGCGCGCCTCGATCCGCACGATGCGGGCCAGGGTGTCCTTCTTGCCGGACAGGTCACCGACGATCCAGACCCGGTCGCCGACCACCGCCGCCTTCCGGCCCAGTTCGCGGGCCTTCATCGCGTGCACGGAACGGCCCTCGACCAGGCAGGTCAGCCGGCCGCGGTCCACGGTGAGGACGAAGCCCTCGGCCGCGTCCTCGTGCTTGGGCCGGATGCTGGTCCGCGGCCGGTTGCCCTTGGGGTTCGGGCGCTGGCGGATGTCGTCCTCGTCGGTGTGCTTGCCGTATCTGCGCATGACGGGCCCTACGCTCCCGCACCCGTTCCGGGTGCCCCGGAGCCACCGGCGTCCCCGGCGAGCATGTCCGTCCACATCTTCGGGAAGTCCGGCAGGGTCTTCGCGGTCGTCGCCACGTTCTCGATCTGTACGCCCTCCACCGCCAGGCCGATCACCGCACCCGCGGTGGCCATCCGGTGGTCGTCGTACGTGTGGAACACGCCGCCGTGCATCCGGCGCGGCCGGATGCGCAGGCCGTCGGCGGTCTCGGTGACATCGCCGCCGAGCGCGTTGATCTCCTTGGTCAGCGCGGCCAGCCGGTCCGTCTCGTGCAGCCGCAGGTGCGCGACACCGCGCAGCACCGACTCGGAGTCGGCCAGGGCGGCCACGGCCGCGATGCCCGGGGTGAGCTCACCGACCTCGCTCAGGTCCACGTCGATGCCGTGGATCTTGCCGGTGCCGGTGAAGACCAGGCCCGCGTCGGTCAGCTCGCAGGAGCCGCCCATCTCGGTGAAGATCCGGCGCAGCGCGTCGCCCGGCTGCGTGGTGCGGCGCGGCCAGTCGGGGACGGTGACCGTGCCGCCGGTGATCAGGGCCGCGGCCAGGAAGGGCTGTGCGTTGGAGAGGTCCGGTTCCACGACCATGTCGCGGCCCAGCAGCGCGCCGGGCGCGACCCGCCAGACGTCCTTCTCGCCGCCGGCCTCGGGGGTGTCGACCTGGGCGCCCGCCGCGCGCAGCATCTCCACGGTCATCCGGATGTGCGGCATCGACGGCAGGTTCCCGCCCACGTGCCGGACCTCGACGCCCTGGTTGAAGCGCGGGGCGGAGAGCAGCAGCGCGGAGACGAACTGCGAGGAGTTGCTGGCGTCGATCTCGACCGCGCCGCCCTCCAGGGCACCGCCGCCCAGGACCGTCATCGGCAGCGCGCCCCGGCCGTCGTCGTCGATGCGGGCGCCGAGGGTGCGCAGGGCGCTGATGACCTGGCCCAGCGGGCGCTCGTAGGAGCGCGGGTCGCCGTCGAAGCGGATGTCGCCGTCGGCGAGGGTGGCGACGGGCGGCAGGAAGCGCATGACCGTGCCCGCGTTGCCGACGTCCACGGTCGTCGGGCCGTGCAGGGCCGCCGGGATGATCCGCCAGGCCTCGCCGCTCTCGCCGTCACCGGCGGAGCTGGACGAGACGGTCTCCTCGATGCCGACGCCCAGCGCACGCAGCGCGTCGGACATCAGCTGGGAGTCGCGCGAGCGCAGCGGGCGGCGCACCCAGCCGGGCTCGGCGGCGAGCGCGGCGAGCACGAGGGCCCGGTTGGTGACCGATTTGGACCCCGGCACCGTGACGGTGGCGTGGACGGTCCCATCGGCGAGCGGAGCGGGCCAGAGGGCAGGGAGCGCGGGGGTCTCGGTCATGGCCCCCACTTTAGTGGCTTCCCCCGATGCCAGATCTTGATCCCGGCCCCGTCTCAGGGAGCGGTCACAGGGCGAGCAGCCAGCGGGCGCCGCCGATCAGCGAACACAGGGCGACGACGTGGAAGAAGAGCAGCCACACCACCGGGTGCAGGTGCGTGAGCCGGCCGAGCTGGTCGGCGTCGGAATCGGGTGCCCCGCCGCCCCGGCGCTTGGCCCCCAGCTCGAAGACCGGCCGGACCCCGCCGAGCAGCAGGAACCACACCACCAGGTACGCGAAACCGGCCTGCACCCCGGCCGGGGCCAGCCAGGACACCAGCAGGAAGGTTCCGCCGGTCAGGATCACCGTCAGTGCCCCGTACGCGTTGCGGATCATCACCAGCATCGCCAGCAGCAGGGCGGTGGCCACCCACATCAGCAGCGTGATCCGGTGCGCGGACAGCAGCGCCGCCCCGCCCAGCCCGAGCAGAGAGGGCGCCGTGTACCCGCCCGCGGCGGTAAGGATCATCCCCAGCCCGGTCGGCCGGCCCCGGCTGACGGTGACCCCGCTGGTGTCCGAGTGCAGCCGTATGCCGCTCAGGCGCCGCCCGGTCAGCAGCGCCAGCAGCCCGTGCCCGCCCTCGTGCGCGATGGTGACGGCGTTGCGCGAGAGCCGCCACAGCGGGCCGGGCCCCACCGCGGCCAGCGCGACGAGCCCCGTCACGATCACCAGCCACAGGTCGGGCGCGGTCTGTATGCCCGTGAGCCGGTCCCAGAGACCGGCCGTCGTGCTGCTGTCCATAAGGTGGCGGACTCCTTGCGGTGGTGTACGGGTCGCATGGCAGTGTGACAGCCATGTGCGGACGGTATGCGGCGAGTCGTAGGCCCGAGGACCTGGTGGAGGCCTTCGGCATCGAGAGGTGGGACCCGGAGGAGGCCCTGGCCCCCGATTTCAACGTGGCGCCGACGAAAGAGGTCCACGTGGTTCTCGACCGTCCCCTCAAAGACGCCTCGCACCCGCGTCCGGTTCGCCAGCTGCGCGTTCTGAAATGGGGGCTGGTCCCCTCCTGGGCCCAGAACCCCGACGGCGCCGCCCGGATGATCAACGCCCGGTCCGAGACCCTCCACGAGAAGCCCTCCTTCCGCCGGCCCTTCGCGCAGCGCCGCTGCATCGTCCCCGCCGACGGCTACTACGAGTGGGTCACCGCCCACGACGAGCGGCAGCTGGAGGTGGAGGGCACGAAGAAGCGGGCCCGCAAGCAGCCCTACTTCGTACTCCCTTCCGACGGCTCCGTCTTCGCCATGGCCGGGATATACGAGTTCTGGCGCGACCGGACCCTGCCCGACGAGCACCCGCTCTCCTGGTGGGTCACCTGCTCGGTGATCACCACGGAGGCCGAGACCGGCCCCCTGGGCGTGGCCCCCGGCGAGGGACCGCGCTCGCTCGCCGACATCCACCCGCGGATGCCGCTGATGCTGACCCCGGACCGCTGGGACGCCTGGCTGGACCCGGCGAACACCGACACGGAGGGTTCGCTGCGGGAGCTGCTGGCCCCGCCGCCCGGCGGGCTGATGCGGGCCTACCCCGTGTCGACGGCGGTGAGCAGCGTGCGCAACAACGGCCCGGAGCTGCTGACGGAGCTGGCCGCGCCGGAGGAGGGCACCCTCTTCTGACCCGGGCAGGATGGGACGCATGACCACGCGTACCGAGAGTGTCGACACCCCGGCGGGCGAGGCCCGCATCACCTGGCACCGGGCGCCGCAGCCCCGGCTCGTGCTCGCCGTGAGCCACGGCGCCGGCGGCGGCATCGAGGCCCGGGACCTCCAGGCGCTGGCCGCCGCCCTGCCCGCCCGCGGGATCACGGTGGCCCTGGTCGAACAGCCCTGGCGGGTCGCCGGGAAGAAGGTCGCCGCCGCGCCCAGGGTGCTGGACGAGGGCTGGCGCGGGCTGTGGCCGGCGCTCGTGGAGCCCGGACTGCCGGTGGTCGCGGGCGGGCGCAGCGCCGGGGCCCGGGTGGCCTGCCGGACCGCCGCCGAACTGGGGGCCGCCGGGGTGCTGGCGCTGGCCTTCCCGCTGCACCCGCCGGGCCGGCCGGAGAAGTCCCGCGCCGGGGAGCTCACCGGGGCCGGCCGGCCCGCCCTCGTGGTCCAGGGCGGCCGGGACCCCTTCGGGCGGCCCGAGGAGTTCCCGCCGCCGGGCGCGCAGGACCCGTACGAGCTCGTGGAGGTGGCGTACGCCGATCACGGCTTCGCGGTGCCGAAGAAGGCGGACACCACCCAGGAGGAGGCGCTCTCGGCGATCACCGAAGCGGTGGGGGAGTGGCTCGTGCGGCTCCCCGTGTGAGGCCCGCCGGCCGCGTCCCGGCGAAAGCCGGAAACCCGCCGGGAGCCCGGGAATGCGCCGCCCGCCCCTTCTGTTGTCTCGGATGTCGGAACGTAGGGAACTCGTCGGAGGAGAGGGAGCGCATGACCCAGGTCATCAGCCAGAACCGTCGGCAGGCCGCTGACCTGGACTGGACCGTGCTGCCGGCGCCCAAGCGCAGCTCGCTTCGGGCGGCGGAGGGCCGGGAAGGTCGACTATTCTCCGATTCGAGCGGATCCGCTTTCGGAGCCGCCACGCTGTCGGAGGAGGTGGGTCCTGTCGCTGGGACCGACGAAGGCCACGCGGAGGAGACGACCCTGGAGCGCAATGCGCGCTTCGAACGGGACGCCCTCGGCTACCTCGACCAGATGTACTCGGCCGCGCTGCGCATGACGCGCAATCCGGCCGACGCCGAGGACCTGGTCCAGGAGACGTACGCGAAGGCGTACGCGTCCTTCCACCAGTTCCGCGAGGGCACCAACCTGAAGGCGTGGCTCTACCGCATTCTGACGAACACCTTCATCAACTCCTACCGCAAGAAGCAGCGTGAGCCGCAGCGCAGCGCCGCGGAGGAGATCGAGGACTGGCAGCTGGCGCGCGCCGAGTCGCACATGTCGACCGGGCTGCGTTCGGCCGAGTCGCAGGCGCTCGACCACCTGCCGGATTCGGACGTGAAGGAAGCCCTGCAGGCCATTCCGGAGGAGTTCCGCATCGCGGTCTACCTTGCCGACGTAGAGGGCTTTGCGTACAAGGAGATCGCGGACATCATGGGTACACCCATCGGTACGGTCATGTCGCGACTGCACCGTGGCCGCCGTCAACTCCGCGGAATGCTGGAGGACTATGCCCGTGAGCGCGGGCTGGTTCCCGCGGGCGCGGGAGAGTCGAACGACCGGAAAGGCTCGGACTCATGAGTTGCGGAGAGCCGCACGAGACAGAGTGCTCTGAGGTCCTGGACCACCTGTACGAGTTCCTTGACCAGGAGATGCCGGACAGTGACTGCACAAAGTTCGAGACGCATTTCGGCGAGTGTAATCCCTGCCTGGAGAAGTACGGCCTGGAACAGGCCGTGAAGAAGCTGGTGAAGCGCTGCTGCGGATCGGACGACGTGCCGACCGACCTGCGGTCGAAGGTGATGGGCCGGATCGAACTGATCAGGTCCGGTCAGGCGGTGCCCGACCACGATGTCACCGCCGACAATCCCGCGCCCGGCTGACCCGCGCCGGTGACCGGCTAGACGATTGAACAGCCGCCCCCGGAAGAGCACTTCCGTCACCCGAATGTGCTAATCCGGGGGCGTCCGCATGGCCCAATGCGGAAATGTGGCCCACCTCGCTCCGGGCCCCACCTATTCTCCCCATTCGGTGCTGGTTCGATTCGGCACCCGGTGTGCACGGCACAGGGGAGGAGAACGCCATGCGGGCACTTCCGCCGGGGGCGCGCGGATACATCCTGTGCGCCGTTCTCGCGGCCTTCGCGTGCGTCACCCCCGCCCTCACGGATTCCGGTACGCCCTGGACGGCCGTGTCCCTGCTCGCCGCGCTCTACCTCGGCTGCGAACTCGTCAAGGTCTGCCCGCCGCCGGGCTGCCGGGTGCCCGAGGGCATCGGCTCCTTCTTCCCCGTGGTGCTCGCCGCCGTCTTCCTGCTGCCGCCCGCCGCCGCCGCGCTCGTGGCGCTGCCCGGGGGACTCGCGGGCACCGTCGTCCAGCGGCCCGCCCGGGTGCGCCGCGTGTGGCACGGCGCGCAGCAGGCGGTGGCGGCCTGGGTCGCGGGGCAGGCCTACGGGCTGCTGCGCGGCCCCGCCACCCTCGGCGGCGGCCCCTCCGCCGGCTCCGGGCCCCCCGGGGGGCCGGCCGACTTCCCCTGCGTCCTGCTTCCCGCGACGGCCGCGGCCGTCGCCTTCTGCCTGGTGCTCACCGCCCTCGACGGCGGCATCCTGGCCACCGCCGAACGCCGCCCGGCCGCCACCGCCTGGCGCGGGCTCGCGGCCTCCGCCCTCGCCCCGCACTGCGTCCACGGCCTCGCCGGCCTGATGACGGCCGTCATGTGGCGCAGCCCCTACGGGCCCCCGGCCGCGCTGCTCGTGCTGCTGCCGATGTACATCTCCTGCTGGGTCTTCGCCCAGTACCACCGCGAGCGCACCGCCCACCAGGCGACCATCCGCGCCCTCGTCCAGGCCGTCGACATCAAGGACCGCTACACGCGCGGCCACAGCGAACGGGTCGGCCAGGCCTCCGCGATGATCGCCCGGGAGCTGGGCATGACGGAGGACCGGCTGGAGACGGTGCGCATCGCCGGGATCCTGCACGACGTGGGCAAACTCGGCGTCCCCACCCGGCTGCTGCGCAAGGACGGGCCGCTCACCCCGCAGGAGCGCCGGATCATCGAGCTGCACCCCGAGTACGGGCACGAGATGGTGCGCGGCATCGGCTTCCTCGGCGAGGCCCGGTCCGCGATCCTGCACCACCACGAGCGGGTCGACGGCTCCGGCTATCCGTACGGGCTGACCGGCGAGCAGATCCCGGTACTGGCCCGGGTGGTGGCGGTGGCCGACGCGTTCGACGCGATGACCTCGACCCGCTCGTACAGCCGGGCCCGGCCGGTGCCCGTCGCCCTGGCGGAGCTGGAACGGTGTGCGGGGGCGCAGTTCGACCCGTCGATGGTGCGGGCGCTGGTCGACGCGATCGGCCGGACCGGCTGGCACCCGGTGGTGACCTCCGACGAGGACCTCCAGGTGATCCCGGCGCGTGCCGCCGCGCCGGGGCAGGGGCAGGGGCCGGGGCATGGGCAGGGGCAGGGCCCCGCGGCCCTGGCCGGGCTGCCGGACCAGGGCTCCCGTCCCCTCGCACCGGCCCCGCCACCGCCACCGGGCAAGGTCCCCGCGGTTCCCGGCCCGGCCGGCGGGTCCGGCCCGGACGCGGACGGCGCCGGGGCGGGCGGATGAGGGCCCCGGCCGCGTGGACCGTACGGGGGGCCGCCGGACTGCTCACCGGCGCCGCGCTCGGCCACACCCTGTGGAACGGCGTCACCGAGCCCGGCGCCGCCCTGGCCTTCGCCACCCTGATCACCGTCGGGGAGCTCGCCCGCCGGGACCGCCGGGACCCCCGCGGCCGCCGCCCCGCACCGCTCGGCTCCGCCGGAGCCCTCGCCTACGCCCTGCTCGGCCAGAACGCCGGGCAGCCCACCCACCACGGGGTGCTCCAGACCGTCGCGGTCGTCGTCGCGGCCGTCCTCGCCGGGATCGTCCCGCACATCGCCCGCGGAAGCGGCCCCGCCCTCGACCACCTGTCCCGCCGGGTGCTCACGGTCGCCTTCGCCGCCGCCTGTTTCCAGCCGCTCCACAACTCGGGCCGGCTGGAGCAGTGGGTGGGCCAGGGCCCGTCCCTCGTCGGCTACCTGCTCTTCCTCCTCGGCCTCACCGCCCTGTGCGACACCGTGCTCGCCGCCGCGCTCGCCGGGGCCCGGACCGGCCGGCCGTACGGTCCGCTGCTGCACGACGAACTGCGTGCCCAGCTCGGCATCGGCTCGGCGATCTGCGCCACCGGGGTCGTGATGGCGCTCGGCGCGGCCGTCGCGGGCCTGTGGGCCCTGCCCGTCTTCAGCGTGCCCCTGCTGCTGACCCAGCTGTCCTTCCACCGGATCACCGCGATCCGCACCACCTACCGCCAGACCATCACCTCCCTGGCCCGCGCCACCGAGATCGCCGGCTGCACGCGGCCGGGCCACTCCCGCCGGGTGGCCGCCCTGAGCTGCGCCGTCGGCCGGGAGCTGGGCCTGTCGGAGCGGGAGCTCACGGTGCTGGAGTACGCCGCCCTGATGCACGACATCGGCCAGCTCTCCCTCGTCGACCCGGTCCCGGACGGGGCCACGGCCGGGCTGCCCGACGGCGAGGCCCGCAGGATCGCCGAGCTGGGCGGGGAGGTGGCCCGGCAGACCGGGGTGCCCGCCGAGGTCGCCGTGGTGGTGGAGCGGCAGGCGGATCCGTACCGGGAGCAGCCCACGGCGGCCCGGATCGTGCGTACGGTGAATGCGTACGACGATCTGGTCGGCGGAAGCCGTCACCCGGGTGGCTCACTGGCAGCCCTGGAGCGGCTCCGCCTGGGCACCGGGCATGATTACCAGCCGGAGGTCGTGGAGTGCCTGGCAAGGGTTCTGGCCAGGGGCGGACGTGACAGAGTGGTGCCCGTCCCACCTGGGTAACCCATGGGTAATGAGCGGCCGTCCGAGTGGGCATGGTTGGATGCCAGTAAGAGGGACCGTAGGAGTGTCCGCAAGGCTGCACCGTTGTCCCCCAGCGACCGCTGGGAGGTGCCCCCAGGCAGGCGGGAATCGTGAGGATCTTCGGGAAGGTACGGCATCGGCCCTCCGCCTCGTGGCGGCAGGCCACCGACCGCGCGTTCACGCTGATCGGCGACGGGCGGTACGAGGACGCGGGCGCGCTCCTGACCAGAGCGGCGGATCTGGAGCCCTGGCTGTCCGAGTCCTGGTTCAATCTGGCCCTGCTGCACAAGTTCCGGCACGACTGGGAGCAGGCGCGGGCCGCCGGGCTGCGCGCCGTGGCCCTGCTGGACCGTGAGACGGGCGCCCCGGACTGGTGGAACGTGGGGATCGCCGCCACCGCGCTGCAGGACTGGCCGCTGGCCCGGCGGGCCTGGCAGGCGTACGGGCTGAAGGTGCCCGGGGACGCGGCCGGGGCGGGCGAGCCGGTCGGGATGGAACTCGGCAGCGCCGCCGTGCGGCTCTCGCCCGAGGGCGAGGCCGAGGTGGTCTGGGGACGCCGGCTGGACCCGGCCCGCCTGGAGGTCCTGTCGATCCCGCTGCCGTCCTCGGGGCGGCGCTGGGGCGAGGTCGTGCTCCACGACGGCGTCCCGCACGGCGAGCGGGTGACCGCGGCCGGGCCCTCGTACCCCGTGTTCGACGAGATCGAGCTGTGGGCGCCGTCCCCGGTGCCGACCTGGGTGGTGCTGCTGGAGGCGGCCACCGAGGCGGACCGCGACGCGCTGGAGCAGCTGGCCTCGGACGCCGGATTCGCCGCCGAGGACTGGTCCTCGTCGGTGCGGCTGCTGTGCCGGACCTGCTCGGAGAGCGAGATGCCGAGCGACGAGGGCGACGGCGAGCAGCACCTGGATCCGCACGACCACAGCGAGCCGGGCCACCCCGGACCGCTCGGGCACCGTACGGCCGGCTCGGGCTCCCTGTGGGTCCCCGAGCGCGAATGCGGGATCGCGGCACCGGCCGGTCTGGTGCGCGGACTGCTCGACGGCTGGGTCGCGGACAGCCCGGGTACCAGGGAGTGGCGGGATCTCGAAGAAGTCTGCTGACCGGGGCCGTACGCTGTACGGGCACATCGGTGGCCACCACGGCCATCGGTGACCGGGACTTACGGAAGGCGTACGGCGGACATGGCGCAGCAGGAGAACGAGGTTGTCGAGAGCGTGAACGACGGGTACGTCGTGGACACCGAGGACTGTGAGGCGCGCGAGCTCGCCCACCGTCAGCGCGGCACGGCCCGTCCGATCACCGTGGTCGGCAACCCGGTCCTGCACCGGGAGTGCAAGGACGTCACCGAGTTCGGCGACGAGCTGGCGCAGCTGATCGACGACATGTTCGCCAGCCAGAAGGCCGCCGAGGGCGTGGGCCTGGCCGCGAACCAGATCGGCGTGGACGCCAAGGTCTTCGTCTACGACTGCCCGGACGACGACGGCAAGCGGCACACCGGTGTCGTCGTCAACCCGAAGCTGATCGAACTGCCGGCCGGCGCGCGGGTGCTGGACGACTCGAACGAGGGCTGCCTGTCGGTCCCGACGGCGTACGCCGCGCTGGCCCGCCCGGACTACGCCGAGGTCGAGGGCCAGGACGCGCAGGGCAACCCGATCAAGGTGCGCGGCACCGGCTACTTCGCCCGCTGCCTGCAGCACGAGACCGACCACCTGTACGGCTACCTCTACATCGACCGCCTCTCGAAGCGGGACCGCAAGGACGCCCTGCGGCAGATGGAAGAGGGCACCCCGCGCTACGAGACCGTCCCCAACGCCTGATCCGGAAGAGACGACCTGGTGCTGTGACCCGGTGAACCTTCCCGGTCACAGCCCTTAGGCGGCCTGCGGGCCCCGGAAGGCGCGCCGGAACGAGTTCGGCGTGGTGCCCAGGGTCCGCAGGAAGTGGTGGCGCAGGGCGGCCGCGTTGCCGAAGCCGCAGCGGCCGGCGATCGCGTCCACCGTCTCGCCGGTCGACTCCAGCAGCTCCTGCGCCAGCAGGACCCGCTGGCGCAGCACCCACTTGTACGGGGTGGTGCCGGTCTCCTGGAGGAAGCGGCGGGCGAAGGTCCGCGGGGACATGTGCGCGCGCTCCGCGAGCTGCTCGACGGTGATCTCCTCGCCCAGGTGGCGGGCCATCCACTCGATCACCTCGCCCACCGTGTCACAGGCCGTGCGCGGCAACGGCCGCTGGATGAACTGGGCCTGCCCGCCGTCCCGGTGCGGCGGTACGACCATCCTGCGCGCGATGATGTTGGCCACCTCGGCCCCGTGCTCCTGGCGGACCACGTGCAGGCACGCGTCGATGCCCGACGCCGTGCCGGCGGCGGTGATCACCGAGCCCTCGTCGACGTAGAGCACGTCCGGGTCGACGACGGCCCGCGGGAAACGGCGGGTCAGGGCCGCGGCGTGCATCCAGTGCGTGGTGCACCGGCGACCGTCCAGCAGCCCGGCGGCGCCGAGGACGTAGGCCCCGCTGCACACGCTGAGGACCCGCGCACCGCGGTCCACCGCCCGGCGCAGGGCCGCGAGCAGGGGCTCGGGGAAGATGCGTACCCCGGCGTCACTGGCGGCGGGCAGACAGACGAGGTCGGCCTCCTCCAGCCGCTCCAGCCCGTACGCGGGGGTGATCCCGAAGGCGCCCCCGCCCACGGTCAGCGGCCCGTCCTCCGCCGCGCACACGGCGAAGTCGTACACCGGTAGGCCCATGTCACTGCGATCGATTCCGAACACCTCGCAGAAGATCCCCAGCTCGAAGGGGGCGACTCCGTCGACGAGGGCCACGGCCACGTTGGTCAGCATGACTCCAGTGTGGCAGTAATTCGGTCTTCTGTGACAGTACTGCCACTGTCGATCATGGGCGATCAGGCGGACAGTAGAGCTATGACCACCTTCGTGAACTACCTCACCGTCCTCGCCATCGCCGCCCTCGTACTCGGGCCCACCCTGTACGGGATCCTGCGCGACCGGCGGATCGACCAGCAGCTGCGGGCCGTCGCGACCCGGCTGGTGTGGCTCCCCCGCCAGCGCGCGGGCGGCCTCCCGCCCACCCCGCGGCGGCGCGCCTTCCGGCCCTCCCCCCGGCGGTACTGGGGCCCCATCGCCCACTGAACACCGGGGAACGCGAGAAGCCGGGACACGGAAACCTCCGCATCCCGGCTCCCCGGTCATGTCCTACGAGGCCTTAGAAGTCCTCGTCCAGGTCGACCGTGCCCTCGACCGCGACCTGGTAGGCCGACGGACGGCGCTCGAAGAAGTTCGTCAGCTCCTGCACGCCCTGCAGCTCCATGAAGGAGAACGGGTTCTGCGAGCCGTACACCGGCGGGAAGCCCAGACGGACCAGGCGCTGGTCCGCGACGCACTCCAGGTACTCGCGCATCGACTCGGTGTTCATGCCCGGCAGGCCGTCACCGCACAGGTCGCGGCCGAACTGCAGCTCCGCCTCCACGGCCTCCTTGAGCATGTCGGTGACCTGCTGCTGGAGGGCGTCGTCGAAGAGCTCCGGCTCCTCCTTGCGGACCGTGTCCACGACCTCGAAGGCGAAGTTCATGTGCATGGTCTCGTCACGGAAGACCCAGTTGGTGCCGGTGGCCAGGCCGTGCAGCAGACCGCGCGAGCGGAACCAGTACACGTACGCGAAGGCGCCGTAGAAGAACAGGCCCTCGATGCACGCCGCGAAGCAGATCAGGTTCAGCAGGAAGCGGCGGCGGTCGGCAGCCGTCTCCAGCCGGTCGATCTTCTCGACCGAGTCCATCCACTTGAAGCAGAACTGCGCCTTCTCGCGGATGGAGGGGATCTCCTCGACCGCGTCGAAGGCCGCCGCGCGGTCGTCCGGGTTGGGCAGGTAGGTGTCGAGCAGCGTCAGATAGAACTGGACGTGCACCGCCTCCTCGAACAGCTGGCGCGACAGGTACAGGCGCGCCTCCGGGGAGTTGATGTGCTTGTAGAGCGTCAGCACCAGGTTGTTCGAGACGATCGAGTCGCCCGTCGCGAAGAACGCGACCAGCCGGCCGATCATGTGCTGCTCTGAGGGCGTCAGCTTCGCCAGGTCGGCGACGTCCGAGTGGAGGTCGACCTCCTCGACGGTCCAGGTGTTCTTGATCGCATCCCGGTAGCGCTCGTAGAAGTCCGGGTAGCGCATCGGGCGGAGCGTGAGCTCGAAGCCCGGGTCCAGGAGGTTCTTCTGGTCGTTGGAGCTCATTACTGGCAGGCCTCGCAGGACTCGGGGTTCTCAAGGGAGCAGGCCAGCGCCTCGGCGTCGGCGACCGCCTGCGGCAGCTCGACGGGGGTGGCCGCCTGCGCGGCGCGGGCGATCTTCGTGGCCGGGCGCGAGCGCAGGTAGTAGGTGGTCTTCAGGCCCTGCTTCCAGGCGTACGCGTACATCGAGCTGAGCTTGCCGATGGTGGGCGTCTCCAGGAACAGGTTCAGCGACTGCGACTGGTCCAGGAACGGCGTACGGGCCGCCGCCATGTCGATCAGACCGCGCTGCGGGATCTCCCACGCCGTGCGGTACAGCTCGCGGACCTCGGCCGGGATCCAGCTGAAGCCCTGGACCGAGCCGGAGGCGTCGCGCAGCGCCTCGCGGGTCTGGGCGTCCCACACGCCGAGCTGCTTCAGCTCCTCCACCAGGTAGCCGTTCACCTGGAGGAACTCACCGCTGAGCGTCTCGCGCTTGAAGAGGTTGGAGACCTGCGGCTCGATGCACTCGTACACGCCGGCGATCGAGGCGATCGTGGCCGTCGGGGCGATGGCGAGGAGCAGGGAGTTGCGCATACCGGTCTCGGCGACGCGGGTGCGCAGCGCGTCCCAGCGCTCCGGCCAGTTCAGCTCGACGTCGTAGTGGTCCGGGTGCAGGACACCACGGGCGGTACGGGTCTGCTCCCAGGCCGGCAGCGGGCCGGTGCGCTCGGCGAGGTCGCAGGAGGCCTCGTACGCGGCCAGCATGATGCGCTCGGAGAGCTTGGTGGACAGGGCCTTCGCCTCGGGGGAGTCGAAGGGCAGCTTCAGCTTGAAGAAGACGTCCTGGAGGCCCATCGCGCCCAGGCCCACCGGGCGCCAGCGGGCGTTGGAGCGGCCGGCCTGCTCGGTCGGGTAGAAGTTGATGTCCACCACGCGGTCGAGGAAGGTGACGGCGGTGCGGACGGTCTCGTCGATCCGCTCCCAGTCGATCTCGCGACCGTCCGCCGTGTCGATGACGAACGCGCCCAGGTTGACCGAGCCGAGGTTGCAGACGGCCGTCTCGCCGTCGTTGGTGACCTCGATGATCTCGGTGCACAGGTTCGAGGAGTGCACGACCGTGCCCGGCTCGGCGGTCTGGTTCGCCGTGCGGTTGGAGGCGTCCTTGAAGGTCATCCAGCCCTGGCCGGTCTGCGCGAGGGTGCGCATCATCCGGCCGTACAGGTCGCGGGCGGGCATGGTCTTGCGGGCCAGGCCGTCCGCCTCGGCCTTGCGGTAGGCCGCGTCGAACTCGTCGCCCCACAGGTCGACCAGCTCGGGCACGTCGGCCGGGGAGAACAGCGACCAGTCGGCGTCGGCGTTCACGCGGCGCATGAACTCGTCCGGCACCCAGTGGGCGAGGTTCAGGTTGTGCGTACGGCGCTGGTCCTCACCGGTGTTGTCGCGGAGCTCCAGGAACTCCTCGATGTCCGCGTGCCAGGTCTCCAGGTAGACGGCGGCGGCGCCCTTGCGGCGGCCACCCTGGTTCACGGCGGCGACGGAGGCGTCGAGGGTCTTCAGGAACGGCACGATGCCGTTGGAGTGGCCGTTGGTGCCGCGGATCAGCGAACCGCGGGCGCGGATGCGGGAGTACGAGAGGCCGATGCCGCCAGCGTGCTTGGAGAGGCGGGCGACCTGGTGGTAGCGGTCGTAGATCGAGTCGAGCTCGTCCAGCGGGGAGTCCAGCAGGTAGCAGGAGGACATCTGCGGGTGCCGGGTACCGGAGTTGAAGAGCGTGGGGGAGGACGGCAGGTAGTCCAGGCGGCTCATCAGCCGGTACAGCGAGGCCACTTCCTCCACGGCCTGGACGCTGTCGTCGGCGGCCAGACCGCAGGCCACGCGCAGCATGAAGTACTGCGGGGTCTCGATGACCTGACGGGTGATCGGGTGGCGCAGCAGGTAGCGGCTGTGCAGGGTGCGAAGGCCGAAGAACCCGAAGCGGTCGTCGGCGCCCTCGGCGAGGGTCAGTTCGACGAGCGAGTCGAGCCGGTTCGCGTGGGTGCGGACGAACTCGGCCGTGCGGTCGGCGATGAGGCCCTCGCGGTGGCCGACCTCGACGGAGGCCGAGAAGGAGGTGGAGCCCTGGCTCGCGGCCTCGTCGCGCACGGCCAGCGTCAGCAGGCGGGCGGCGAGCCGGGAGTAGGCCGGGTCCTCGGAGATCAGACCGGCGGCGGCCTCCGTGGCCAGTCCGCGCAGTTCGGCGTCGTCGGCGGCGGAGCTGCGGCCGCGCAGCGCGGAGGCCGCGACCCGGCCGGGGTCGGTGTCGGGGAGGTCCGCCGTAAGTTCGGTGAGGGTACGCAGCAGCGTGGCCCCCGGGCCCTCGGTGTTGTCGCCAGAAGTGGACTCGGCGCGCGGTGCGGAAGGCGCGATGGTCACGGCGGGAGCTCTCCCTCGCTCGGCCCGGTCATCGACGGGGCGGGGCGCGAGCGGGCGCATGCGGGCGCGACGAGAACGCGTACCCCGCATGGCGTCCACCGGCCCAACCGCGAGGCCCGGACGAATCGGCACCCGGTTCGGTCGAGCCGGGCGCGCTGTCGGCAGGTCATCGGACTTGGCGTCCGGTAGCCGGACACTTCATACCGTTGCGGGACAGTTCCGGATTCGCACCGGATTCCCCTGCAGCGACAGCAGGCATGAGCATACATGTGGGGGCGGCCCTCTGCGGTAACCCCCACATGTAGTGTCGGCGTGGCTACAGCTTGAGCCGGTAAGTGAGGAGTGTCAGGCCCTCGATCGGCGCCCAGTCCCGCTCCGGAGTGCGTACGAAGCCCAGTCGCGCGTAGATCCGATGGGCGCCGGCCATGCTGCGCTGGGTGGAGAGAACCAGGCCGGTCACCCCCTCCAGAGCCCGCGCCCGCTCGACGCAGGCCCGCACCAGAGCCTCGCCGGCGCCCTGGCCGCGCGCCTCGTGAGCCACCGCGAGCATCCGGAACTCCGCCTCGTCGGGGGCCGCGATGTCGGCGAGCGGACTGCCCGGAGCGGCGAAGGTCACACCGCCCAGCACCCGTCCGTCCCGCTCGGCGACGAGCACCTCGGCCTGGGCGGCCCGGCCGGCCACGTCACGCAGCACGTTCAGGTAGTGGTCGTCCTCGTTGAAGTCCAGATGCCCGTCGGCGAGGTAGGCCTGCGCCGTGATCTCACCCAGCTCCGCGTACTCGGCGGGCCGCACCGCCCTGATCACCGTGTCCATGCGGTCGAGTGTGCAGGACGGGTGTCGGGGGGCGGCGCTATCGTCGGAGACAGCACCGTCGAGGAAGGTGAGCGAGGCATGACCGTGATGACCGACCGCCCCCACATGCTGACCGAGGAGTTCGAGACCCTCGCGCGTATAGGCGCCAGAGAGGTGGAGGGGCTGCGGTTGGAATTCATCGACGGGAAGCTGGGGGTCAAAGCGGTGCCTGATGGGGACCACGGACTGATCATCGAGTGGCTCTTGCGCATCTGCATCCAGCACCGGCCTGATCTGTTCCTCTATGGCGAGCAGGGATTGAAGGTGCAGCAGTATCGCGACGGGCGTGCCAGGCCTGATGGAGTCCTGGCGCCGAGCGGCTTCATGAAGGCGCAAGGCGAATGGGTCGCCCCGGACCCTGTCCTGATGGTCGTCGAGGTCACTTCGTACGATTCCGATACCGACCGGCGCGACCGTATCGAGAAGCCTCGGGCCTTCGCGGAGACTGGTATTCCGGTCTACCTCTTGATCGACAGAGACAGCTGTGAGGTCTCGGTCCACAGCGAGCCCGACGGGCGGCGGTATGAGACCGTCCGCACCGTCCCCTTCGGCAAGGACATCGAACTCCCCGACCCCGTCGGCATCACTCTCCAGACCGAGGCCCTCAAGGACTGGGTGCGCTGAGGAATGCCGAAGGGCCCCGCTGCCTCAGGCGGCGGGGCCCCTTCATGCGCGTCAGCAGCAGCGGAAGCCCTCGCGGGGGTCCGCCTCGCGGGCGTCCGTACGGGCGCGTTCGAAGGCGCGGCGGGTCAGGACCTCCGCGTCCGGGTCGTGGGAGCGGGCATGGGCCACGTAGCGGTCGTACGCGGCCTCCCCCGAGAACTCCCGTACGTAGAACCGGGCCCTGGCCAGCACGCTCCGTACGCTGCTCACGCCACCGGCTCCTTGACGTGTCCGCCGCCCGCGTCCGGGCCCGCCGCGGCGAGCTCCGCCCGCTCCTCGGCGGTCGCGATCAGTCCGGCCGGGGCGACGATCTTCGACTCGGTCCACGGCGTCTCGGAGAGGGTCGCCGATCCCGGGTCGCGGACGGCCTTGAGGCAGGTCCGGGCCGCGTCCGCGAGGACCACGATGATCAGGGCCGCGAAGAGGGCGCACAGGACGCCGTCGACCGTGGCGTTGGTGACCACGGTGTGCATGTCGTCCATGTTCTTGGCGGGCGGCAGGACCTTGTCGGCGTCGATTCCGGCCTGGTACTTGTCGCGCTGGGCGAAGAAGCCGACCTTCACGTCCTCGGAGAAGATCTTCTGATAGCTCGCGGTGAGGGTCACCGTGGCGTCCCAGACCAGCGGAACGCCCGTCACCCAGGCCCACTTGAGCCGGCCGGACTTGATCAGCAGCGTGGTGCAGACGGCCAGCGCGACCGCGGCGAGCAGCTGGTTGGCGATGCCGAAGAGCGGGAAGAGCTGGTTGATGCCGCCGAGCGGGTCCTTGATGCCGACCCACAGGAAGTAGCCCCAGCCGCCGACGACGATCGCGCTCGCGAACCACACGCCGGGCTTCCAGCTGACGTCCTTGAAGGACTTGTGCACGTTGCCGAGGGTGTCCTGGAGCATGAACCGGCCCACGCGGGTGCCCGCGTCGAGCGTCGTCAGGATGAAGAGCGCCTCGAACATGATGGCGAAGTGGTACCAGAAGGCCTTCATGCCGGCGCCGCCGACCACGGCGGAGAAGATCTCCGACATTCCGAGTGCGAAGGTCGGCGCGCCACCCGTACGCGAGAGCAGACTGGCTTCCTCGACGTCCTTCGCGGCCTGGGCGAGCGCCTCGGGGGAGATGGCGAAGCCGAAGTTGGTCACCGCCTGGGAGGCGGACTCGACCGTGGTGCCGATGACCCCGCCGGGGGAGTTGACCGCGAAGAAGAGACCGGGCTCGATGATGCAGGCCGCGATGATCGCCATGACGGCGACGAAGGACTCGGTCAGCATGGCGCCGTAGCCGATCATGCGGACCTGGGTCTCCTTCTGGATCATCTTCGGGGTGGTTCCCGAGGAGACCAGGGCGTGGAAGCCGGAGAGCGCGCCACAGGCGATGGTGATGAAGACGAAGGGGAACATCGACCCGGCGAAGACCGGCCCGGCGCCGCTCGCCGCGAAGTCGGTGACCGAGGGCATCTTCAGGGTGGGCATCGCGATGACCACGCCGATGGCGAGGAGCGCGATGGTGCCGACCTTCATGAAGGTGGAGAGGTAGTCGCGGGGTGCGAGCAGCATCCACACCGGCAGCACCGATGCCAGGAAGCCGTACACCACCATCCAGATGACCAGCGTCTCCTTCTCCAGGGTGAAGGTGCCCGCGAAGGAGGACTCGGCGACCCAGCCGCCCGCGACGATGGCGAGCAGCAGCAGCGCGACGCCGATGACGGAGACCTCGGTGACCCGGCCCGGCCGCAGGACGCGCAGGTAGAAGCCCATGAAGACGGCGATCGGGATGGTCATGCCGATGGAGAAGACGCCCCAGGGCGAGTGGGCCAGGGCGTTGACGATGACCAGGGCCAGTACCGCCAGCAGGATGATCATGATGGCGAACACGGCGATCAGGGCGGCGGCCCCGCCGACGGGGCCGATCTCGTCCCGGGCCATCTGGCCGAGCGAACGCCCGTCGCGGCGGGTGGAGAAGAACAGCGTGACCATGTCCTGGACGGCCCCGGCGAAGATGACGCCGGCGACGATCCAGATGGTGCCCGGCAGATAGCCCATCTGTGCGGCGAGCACGGGTCCGACGAGCGGGCCGGCGCCGGCCACGGCCGCGAAGTGGTGGCCGAAGAGGACCCGGCGGTCGGTGGGGTGGAAGTCGACACCGTTGTCAAGGCGTTCGGCGGGGGTGGCCCGGGTGGCGTCCACCTTCAGCACGCGGTCCGCGATGAAGCGTGCGTAGAAGCGGTAGGCGATCGCGTACGAGCCCAGCGCGGCGGCGAGCAGCCAGGCCGCGGAGATCTCCTCGCCGCGCGAGAGCGCCAGCACACCCCAGCCGATGGCGCCGACGAGTCCGACGAGCACCCACGCGGCGATGGACCGGGGAGAAGGCGAGCCCGGCGTACTGCCCGGACTCGCCGCGTCCCGTTCTGTCCCTGTTGCTTCCGGTTCAGGCATGACCTCGTCCCCTCGTCGATCATCTGCGTAAGCAGGCGGAATCTACGGGGGATTGCCTGGTGAACGTAAGACCCCGTCCGCATTCCGGTCGTGGAATTCCGGCACGCGGAGCGGGGGGACGGGCGTCAGACGGCGGGGCGCTTGAGCCTGGCGACGAACTTGTACCGGTCGCCTCGGTACACCGACCGCACCCACTCCACCGGTTCGCCGTCGGCGTCCAGGGAGTGCCGGGAGAGCATCAGCATCGGCAGCCCGACGTCGGTGCCGAGCAGGCCGGCCTCGCGCGGGGTGGCCAGTGAGGTCTCGATGGTCTCCTCGGCCTCGGCGAGGTGCACGTCGTACACCTCGGCGAGAGCGGTGTAGAGGGAGGTGTACTTGGCCAGGGACCGGCGCAGTGCGGGGAAGCGCTTGGCCGAGAGGTGGGTGGTCTCGATGGCCATCGGCTCACCGCTGGCCAGGCGCAGCCGCTCGATGCGCAGCACCCGTCCGCCGGTGGTGATCTTGAGCAGCCCGGCGAGGGTGTCGTCGGCCGTCACGTATCCGATGTCGAGGAGCTGGGACGTGGGTTCCAGGCCCTGGGCCCGCATGTCCTCCGTGTACGAGGTCAGTTGCAGGGCCTGGGAGACCTTGGGCTTGGCGACGAAGGTGCCTTTGCCCTGGATCCGTTCCAGTCGCCCCTCTACGACCAGTTCCTGGAGGGCCTGCCGGACGGTGGTCCGCGAGGTGTCGAACTCGGCCGCGAGCGTGCGCTCGGGCGGCACCGGCGTGCCGGGCGGCAGTGTCTCGGTCATGTCGAGCAAGTGCCGCTTGAGTCGGTAGTACTTGGGCACACGCGCCGTGCGAGTGGCTGCCCCGCCTTCCGGCTCCGTGGTCGCCCCTTCGGTGGCCATCGCCGCCCGCCTTCCCGACTCCAGTTTCGCTGCCGTCACCGGCTCCTCCGATATGTGCGGTCACATCGTGACACGTAAGGGGGGACAGGCCTTCTCTCTCCCCAGGTGTCGGTCCGATAACGGACCTGGCACCCGCTCATTAGACCCTTGACACCCCTAAAGGTCTAGGCCAAGGTTCAGCTACTGGTCTAAACCAATATGGATCAGATCCCGGCCCCACGGCAGTACTTCGCGTATGTCACCGCGGCGGGCAAGGGAAGTGCAGGCAGGCATCCCTGAGGAGGGTGGCGTGAAGCGCAAGCTCATCGCGGCGGTTGGAGTCGCGGGCATGGTTATCGGCCTCGCGGCGTGCGGTGATTCCGACAGCAAGGGCGGCGACAAGGCCTCCGAAGCCAAGGAGCTCACCGTCTGGCTGACGGTCGACGCGCAGAAGAACTGGCCGGAGCTCGTGAAGGCGGCCGACGACGCGATCGTTGCCAAGCACCCGGGTCTCACCATCAAGCACGAGTACTACGGCTGGCCGGACAAGAACGCCAAGCTGGATGCCGTGCTCGCCACGGACAAGGCCCCGGACGTTGTCGAGATGGGCAACTCCGAGATGATCGGCTACATGTCGACCGGCGCCTTCGCCGACGTCGACCCGTCGAAGTTCGAGAACTCCGGCGCCTGGCTGGACGCCCTCAAGGAGTCCGTGACCTACGAGGGCAAGACCTACGGCGTCCCCTACTACGCCGGTGGCCGCGTGGGCACCTGGCGCAAGGACATCGCCGCCGAGGCCGGCGTCACCGCCGCACCGAAGACCTGGGCCGAGTACACCGCCGCGCTCGACAAGATCCAGGCCGCGAAGGGCGACAAGTTCAGCGCCCTCTACCAGCCCTCCCCGGACTGGTACGCCGCGATGTCCTTCGTCTACGAGGCGGGCGGCAGCATCGCCAAGAAGGACGGCGACAAGTGGAAGGGCAACCTGTCCTCCCCCGAGTCGCTGAAGGGGCTCAAGCAGTACAAGGAGCTCCTCGACAAGTACATGCACGCCGACAAGACCAAGGACGAGTCCGACCGTCCGGTCGTCTTCGGCCAGGGCAACTCCGCGGCGATCTTCGCCGCCGCCTGGGAGGGCACCACCGCCGCCACCCCGGAGAACGACAAGGTCGGCGGCCTGAAGGACAAGCTGGAGAACTTCGTCCAGCCCGGCCCGAACGGCAAGAGCCTCCCGGTCTTCCTGGGCGGTTCGGACCTGGCCATCCCGGCCAAGTCCAAGGCCAAGGACCTCGCCGCCGAGTGGATCAACGTCTTCACCGGCGCCCAGGGCCAGAAGGGCCTGATCGCCAAGGGCAACCTGCCCAACAACAAGACGGACCTCGGCCCGCTGAAGGCCGACCCGAAGACCCAGGTCGCCGCCACCGCGGCCGAGTCCTCCTGGTTCGTCCCGACGGCGTCCGGCTGGGGCCAGATCGAGAAGGCCAAGCTCCTCCAGACCACGCTGCGCGACATCGGCACCGGCAACAAGTCGGTCGAGGACGCGGCCAAGGCCGCCGACGCCGAGATCGACAAGGTCATCAACACCAAGTGACCTGAGTGGGCAGGGCCCCGCCGGACCGGCGGGGCCCTGCTGCCCGTCAAGAGAGGGACCCCCGAGGAGCGCGCGATGAGTGCCGCACAGACAACCACCGCCGACCTGCCGCCGGCGAAGCAGAAGACTTCCCCCGGAGCGTCGTCGGGCAGCCCGGCCGCACCGGGCCGGCCCACCCGCAAGGGCCCCGGCGCCACGCCCTGGCTGCTGCTGGCCCCGTGCCTGCTGGTCATCGCCCTCGTCATGGGGTACCCGCTCTACCGGCTGGTGGCCCTGTCCTTCCAGAGCTTCGGCAAGTCCGAGCTCTGGGGCTTCAAGGATCCCGAGTTCGTCGGCTTCGACAACTTCGCCAAGATCCTCGGAGACGGCGAGTTCTGGGCCGTCGTCCTGCGCACCGTGGTCTTCGCGGTCGGCGCGGTCGCCGCCACCATGGTGATCGGCATGCTCATCGCGCTGCTGCTGCAGAAGGTCTCCGGCTGGGTCAAGGCGCTCATCAGCATCGCCCTCGTGGCGAGCTGGGGCATGCCCATCATCGTCGCCACCGCCGTCTTCAAGTGGCTCTTCGACGCCGACTACGGCGTCCTCAACTACCTGATGAGCAAGCTCCCCGGCGTCGACATGATCGGCCACAACTGGTTCACCAGCGGCCCCCAGGGCCTCGCGGTGATCATGCTGCTGGTGGTCTGGGGCGCGGTCCCCTTCGTCGTCATCACCCTCAGCGCGGGCCTCACGCAGGTGCCCAAGGAGCTGGAGGAGGCCGCCCGGCTCGACGGCGCGGGCGCGTGGGGCGTGTTCCGGCACGTCACCCTCCCCATCCTGAAGCCGATCCTCGTCATGCTGACGACCCTCTCCGTCATCTGGGACATGGGCGTCTTCCCGCAGGTCTTCGTGATGCGCAACGGGAACCCCGAAGCCGAGTTCCAGCTGCTGACCACCTACTCGTACCAGCAGGCCTTCGTGGTCAACGACTATTCGGGCGGCTCCGCGATCGCCCTGGTGACCGTCCTGCTGCTGCTCGGCGTGGTCGCCGTCTACATGCGCCAGATGCTCAAGATCGGAGAGGTGGAATGAGCGTGACCACTGCGTCCACTGCGTCCACTGCGCCCCCCGCGACCTCGCGCCTCGCAGGCCTGAAGCAGCGCAAGAAGTCCAAGCTCGGCTGGAACCTCCTCGGCCTGCTGGTCTTCGCCACCGCGGGCTTCCCGGTCTACTGGATGCTCAACACGGCCTTCAAGCCCTCCAAGGAAGCGATCAACCCCGATCCGCAGTTCTTCCCGCACACCTTCACGCTGGCCAACTTCTCCCGCGCGCTGGACATCGCCGACTTCTGGGGCCCGGTCGGCCGCAGCCTGATCGTCTCGCTCGTCGTGGTCGTCATCGGCATCGCCGTCGGCATGCTGGCCGCCCTGGCCATCTCCCGGTTCGCCTTCCGCGGCCGCAAGGTCGTCATCGTCGGGATCCTCGCCGTCCAGATGGTCCCGCTCGTCGCGATGATCATCCCGGTCTTCCTGCTCCTGAACGACCTCGGTCAGTACGACAAGCTCACCGGCCTGATCATCACGTACCTGACCTTCGTCCTCCCCTTCACCGTGTGGACGCTGCGCGGGTTCATCGTCAACATCCCCAAGGAGCTGGAAGAGGCGGCCATGGTCGACGGCTGCACGCCGACCGGCGCCTTCCTGCGGGTCGTCTTCCCGCTGCTGGCCCCGGGCATGGTCGCCACCTCCGTCTACGCCTTCATCCAGGCGTGGAACGAGTACCTGTACGCGCTGATGCTGATGAGCCAGCAGAACCAGACCGCCACCGTCTGGCTCGGCAACTTCACCACCAAGCACGGCACCGAGTTCGCCCCGATGATGGCCGGCTCCACCATGATGGCCGTCCCGATCGTGGTCCTCTTCCTCATCGTCCAGCGCAAGATGGCCGCGGGCCTCACCGCCGGCGCCGTGAAGGGATGACGGCCCCATGACTGTTCTTGCGCACCGCACCGATACGGTCACCCGCGACGCCCTGGCCGTCCTCCAGCCCGGCTTCGAGGGCACCACCGCCCCCGCCTGGCTGCTCCGCCAGGTCGGCGAAGGCCTCACCGCCGTCGGCCTGTTCGGCCGCAACATCGCCTCGCCCGAGCAGCTCGCCGCGCTGACCGCGCAGCTGCGTACCGAGCGCGACGACGTCCTGGTCGCCATCGACGAGGAGGGCGGCGACGTCACCCGCCTGGAGGTCCGCGGCGGCTCGTCCTTCCCCGGCAACCTGGCCCTCGGCGCCGTCGACGACACCGGCCTCACCCGGGACGTGGCCCGCGAGCTGGGCCGCCGCCTCGCCGAGTGCGGGGTCAACCTCAACTGGGCCCCGTCCGCCGACGTCAACTCCAACCCGGACAACCCGGTGATCGGCGTACGGTCCTTCGGCGCCGACACCCACCTGGCCGCCCGGCACACCGCCGCCTACGTCCAGGGCCTCCAGGCCGCCGGCGTGGCCGCGTGCACCAAGCACTTCCCGGGCCACGGCGACACCAACGTCGACTCGCACCACGCCCTGCCGCGCATCGACGTGGACCTGGACACCCTCCAGGCCCGCGAACTCGTCCCCTTCAAGGCGGCGATCGAGGCCGGCACCAAGGCCGTGATGAGCGCGCACATCCTGGTGCCCGCCCTCGACCCGACCCGCCCGGCCACCCTCAGCCCGCAGATCCTGACCGGCCTGCTGCGCAAGGAACTCGGCTACGAGGGCCTCATCGTCACCGACGGCATGGAGATGAACGCCATCGCCGGGACCTACGGGATCGAGCGCGGCTCGGTCCTGGCCATCGCGGCCGGCGCCGACGCCATCTGCGTCGGCGGCGGACTCGCCGACGAAGCCACCGTCCTGCGGCTGCGCGACGCACTGGTCGCGGCCGTCCGCGAGGGGGCACTGCCCGAGGAGCGCCTCGCCGACGCCGCCGCCCGTGTCCGCGCACTCGCCGCATGGACCCGCGGAGCCCGGCCGGACGCGCAGCCGGAGGGGAGCCGCGCGTCCGGCATCGGGCTGACGGCCGCCCGCCGCGCCGTGGTCGTCACCGGCTCGGCGAAGCCGCTCACCGGGCCCTACGTCGCCACGCTCGCGCCCGTCGCGAACATCGCGGTGGGGGACGAGACCCCGTGGGGCGTGGCGGCGGAACTCGCCGCGCTGCTCCCGGGCACCGGGGCGGGCGTCTATCCCGAGGGCTCCTCCGCCGGGGACGTCCTGGCGGCGGCGGGGGACCGTACCGTCGTCGCGGTGGTCCGTGACGCGCACCGGCACCCTTGGATGACCGAGGTCCTCGACGCGCTGGTCGCGGCCCGGCCGGACACGGTCGTGGTCGAGATGGGCCTGCCGATGGCTGCGCCGCGGGGTTCGGTGTACATCGCCACCCATGGCGCGTCCCGGGTCTGCGGGCGGGCTGCGGCGGAAGTCATCGCGGGGGCGTAGCCCTGCGGTTGCCGCTGCCCGGGCTCCGCCCCGGACCCCGCGCAGCGGCTGCCCGCACACGACACGAAGGGCCGGACTCCCGTCGGGGGAGTCCGGCCCTTCGTGTCGTGCCCGTGCGGCTACAGGCCCTGCCAGGCGGGCTTGTCGGCGTAGGTGTGGCGGAAGTAGTCGGCCAGCTTCAGCTTCGAGGCGGCGGCCTCGTCCACGATCACGGTGGCGTGCCGGTGCAGCTGCAGCGCGGAGGCCGGGACCAGCGCGGACAGCGGGCCCTCGACGGTCTGCGCGACGGCCTCGGCCTTGCCCTCGCCGGTGGCCAGGAGGACCAGGTGGCGGGCGTCGAGGATGGTGCCGATGCCCTGGGTGATGACGTGGTGCGGCACCTGCTCCAGGTCGTTGTCGAAGAAGCGCGCGTTGTCCACGCGGGTCTGCTCCGTCAGCGTCTTGATGCGGGTGCGGGAGGCGAGGGAGGAGCAGGGCTCGTTGAAGCCGATGTGGCCGTCCGTGCCGATGCCGAGCAGCTGCAGGTCGACGCCGCCGGCCTCGGCCAGGGCGCGGTCGTAGGCCTCGCACGCGCCGACGATGTCCTCGGCCGAACCGTCGGGGCCCATGAAGGAGGCCTCGGACAGGCCCAGGGGCTCGACGACCTCGCGGAGCACGACCGCGCGGTAGGACTCGGGGTGCCCGGCCGGCAGGCCGACGTACTCGTCGAGCTGGCAGATCCGGGCCTTGGAGGCGTCGACCTGGCCGGCCTTGACCTTGGCGGCGAGGGCCTCGTAGACGGGCAGCGGGGTAGAGCCGGTCGCCACACCGAGCAGGGCATCGGGCTTGCGCCGCACCAGGGCGGCCATGGCCTCCGCGATGAGCTCGCCGCCTGCCTTGGCGTCCGGGACGATGACAACTTCCACGCGGGGCCTGCCGATCTGGAGTGGGTAGGGTGGTATAGACCAATCTAGCAGAGGCCGCTGTCCGCGACAGGGTCTCGTCGTCATTCGTGGTGATCCGGATCCGGATGCCCGGCCTCCCATGAGGTCGGGAGAACCTTCAATCTTTTGGTTGCCCTGTCTACAACTCCATTGTCGATTAGGGTGGTTTTGGTGAATAAATAATGGTATGTGAGATTGGAGTGGTCGTCATGGGCAGGCACACCACCTACGCCTTTGAGACCTACAAGGCCGTCGCGAGCGCCTCCCGCGCCGCGGACCTTGCCGAGACCACCTCTCCCTTCCAGATCGAGGTGCGGTTCGTCGGAGGCCTGTCGAGCAGCCAGCGGGACGTCTTCGCCGAGGCCGCCGAGCGCTGGGCGCGGGTCATCGTGGGTGACCTGGAGACCGCGATCATCCGCGACTTCACCGGCGATGTCGTCATCGACGACCTGCTGATCGATGCCGAGGGGGTACCGATCGACGGCATCGGGAACGTGCTCGGGTCCGCGGGTCCGACCGTGTTCCGGAGTGAGCTGGCGGCCACCGGAGCCCTGCTCCCCGCCAAGGGCATCATGAGGTTCGACACGGCCGACCTGGCCGACATGGAGGACGACGGCACCCTTCTCGACGTCATCACGCACGAGATGGGCCATGTACTGGGAATCACGAAGACCGTCTGGCTCCAATTCGGCCTGCTGAAGGACTTCGGCATCAGCAACAACCCCACGTTCATCGGCGCCGGTGCCACGAGGGAGTTCGGCGATCTGCTCGGGACCGGGCAGCCGGCTCCGGTACCGGTCGCGAACGTGGGCGGCCCGGGAAGCGCGGGCAGCCACTGGCGGGAAACGGTCTTCGGCAACGAACTCATGTCGCCGGTCATCGGGATGGCCGGAAACCCGACGATCAAGAACAGGCTCAGCCGGTTGACGGCGGCGAGCCTGGGAGACCTCGGCTACCAGGTCGACCTCGGCGCCGCCGAGCCCTACGCGCTCCCGACCATGCTCGACATGATCACGGCGAGCGGTGAGGTGTCCGAGGCTCCCAGGGGTGTCGTGCTCCCGACCGTCCCCAGCCGGATTCCCGCCGGACGCCCCTAACGGACGCCCCTAACGGGCGCCTTGCCGATCAGGCAAGGCGCCCGGGGGTGTCCCGCAGGCTCCTCCCGGCCTGATCGGCAGAACTCCGCTCAGATCAGCGCGAGCTGCAGGCCGCCCGTCGCGTCCAGGTGCTGGCCCGTCATCCAGCGGGAGTCCGGCGAGGCCAGGAAGGCCACCACGTCGGCGACCTCCTGGGCCGTGCCCACCCGGTGGAACACGGAGCGGGCGGCCAGGTGCGCCCGGGTCGCCCCGTCCGCGAGAAGGTCCGCGTTGAGGTCGGTCTCGGTGATGCCGGGGCCGACCGAGTTCACGGTGATCCCGCGCGGAGCCAGTTCGGCGGCCAGCGACCGGGTCAGCGCGTTCGCGGCGCCCTTGGCCATCACCGTGGCGAGGATGGCCGGCAGGGCGATGTCCGGGGTGCCGGTCACGTTCACGATCCGGCCCCCGTCGCGCAGCCGCTCCAGCCCGTACTTGATCACGAAGAACGGAGCCTTGGCGTTGAGCGCGTGCGCCCGGTCGTACATCTCCTCGTCCGTGTCCCCGATCCCCGCGAAGGCCGCCGCCCCGGCGTTGTTGACCAGGATGTCCACGCCCTCGGTGTGGTCGGGATGGGCCGCGTACGCGGCCCAGAGGGCCTGCGCGTCGCCGGGGACGCCGAGCTCGGCCCCGATGGCGAAGGCCTGTCCGCCGGCCGCCCCGATCGCCTCGACCGTCTCCTTCGCCGCCGCCGCGTCACGTCCGTAGTGCACCGCGACGAGTGCCCCGTCCCGCGCCAGCCGCTCGGCCACGGCCCGTCCGATGCCCCGGCTGCCGCCGGTGACCAATGCCGTCTTCCCCTTGAGCACGCCCATGACGCGCCCCCCTCCAGTAATCGCTAGTGATCGCTACAGAAATGACCGTACCAGATTTCCTAGCGCCCGCTATAGAATGTGGGCATGGTGACCGGACAGCGCGGCAGACCCCGTTCCTTCGACCGCGACGCCGCCCTCGACAAGGCGATGTTCGCCTTCTGGCAGCGCGGCTACGAGGCGACCTCCATCTCCGACCTGACCGCCTCGCTTGGCATCAGCGCGCCCAGCCTCTACGCGGCCTTCGGCGACAAGCGCAAGCTCTTCGACGAGGTCGTGGTGGTGTACGGCGGCCGGTACGGGGACTTCGCGAGCGTGGCGCTCGCCGAGGAGCCGACCGCCCGGGCTGCCGTCGCCCGCATCCTGCGCGAGGCCGCCGGCGTCTACACCGACCCGGCCCACCCGCCGGGCTGCATGGTGATCAGCGCCGCGATCAACACCACCTCGGACGAGGTGGCGCAGGCGCTGCGCGAGCGCCGCAACGCCAACCTGGTGATGTTCGAGAGCCGGATCCGGGCCGACATGGCCACGGGCGTGCTGCCCGCGGACACGGACGCGCGGGCGCTGGCCCGGTACGCCGGAGCCGTGCTTCAGGGGATGTCCCAGCAGTCGCGCGACGGGGCGAGCCGGGAAGAGCTGGAGGCGGTGGCGGAGCGGGCCCTGCTGGCCTGGCCCGCGGCCTGACCGGCCCGGGGAGTCCGGCGGCGTTCCGCCCGGACCGCACGCACTCTGCGCGTTCACGCGGAGCAGTTCCTCTGGGCCACGGTGCAGGACGGGACCCTCGACCCGCCCGGCACCGTAGCCCGGAGTACTTACGGCCGACAGGTGTGCGGTTCCCGACGGCCGGTGGAGGTGCCTGCGCGGTCAGGGCAGAGCGCGCGGCTTACCTCGATCCGTCCTCCTGTGCGGGGAGGGCGGAGGTTCTGAAATCAATTGTGGACTAGACCATTCTGTTCTGTCCATCCAATGACAGGGCCTGGAAACCCGTCACTTCCTCCAACAGTACGCGGCCCGCGGCCCCCTTGGATACTCCTGAGTACCGCCGTGGGGAAAGTCATGGCGCGTACCCGGGGTACGCTCGCAAGGTGCCCTCCATGAACGACCTCGTACGCCAGCACACCGCTCTCGGAGAATCCGACCTGGAGTGGCTCCACCTGCTGGTCTCGGAGTGGCAGCTGCTCTCCGACCTGTCCTTCGCCGACCTCGTCCTGTGGGTGCCCACCCTCGACGGCACGCGGTACGTCTCGGTCGCCCAGATGCGCCCGAACACCGGCCCCACCTCGTACCAGGACGACATGGTCGGCCACCTCGTGCCGCGCGGCCGCCGCCCGCTGCTGGACGCCGCGCTCGACGAGGGCCGGATCGTGCGCGAGGGCGACCCCGAGTGGCGCGAGGAGGTGCCGGTCCGCGTCGAGTCGATCCCCGTCCGCCGCGAGGGCCGGGTCCTGGGCGTGATCGCGCGCAACACCAATCTGCTCACTGTGCGTACACCGAGCCGACTGGAGCTGACCTACCTCCAGTCCGCCTCCGACCTCGCCCAGATGATCGCGGCGGGCTCCTTCCCGTACCCCGGCCAGCAGGTCGACATGGACGCCTCCCCGCGCGTCGGGGACGGCCTCATCCGGCTCGACGCCGAGGGCGTGGTCACCTACGCCTCGCCGAACGCGCTCTCCGCCTACCACCGGCTCGGCCTCGCCTCCGACCTCGTCGGCCAGCACCTGGGCAACACCACCGCCGAACTCGCACCCTCCCGCGGACCGGTGGACGAGGCCCTGGTCAAACTCGCCAGCGGCTGGGCCCCCCGGGAGACCGAGGTCGAGGGCAACAGCGGGGTCATCCAGCTGCGGGCCATCCCGCTCAAGCCGAAGGGCACCCGGATCGGCTCCCTGGTGCTGTGCCGCGACGTGACGGAACTGCGTCGTCGCGAACGTGAATTGATCACCAAGGACGCGACCATCCGGGAGATCCACCACCGGGTGAAGAACAACCTCCAGACCGTGGCCGCACTGTTGCGGCTCCAGTCCCGCCGGATGGATTCGCCGCAGGGCCGCGAGGCGCTGAACGAGGCCGTGCGCCGTGTCGGATCGATCGCGATCGTGCACGAGACGCTGTCTCAGAACCTCGACGAGCGGGTCGAGTTCGACGAGATCGCCGACCGCGTCATCGCGATGGTCTCGGAGATCTCACCGGGCAAGGTCGACTGCCGACGCATCGGCAGGTTCGGGATCCTGGACGCGGAGGTCGCCACTCCGCTGTCGATGGTGCTGACCGAGATCCTGCAGAACGCCCTGGAACACGCCTTCACCCAGGGGGAGCGGGGCACCGTGGAAGTGGCCGCGATCCGCACCGGAACCGGTCGCACCGACGGCCGGCTGCTGATCACCGTGCTCGACGACGGCAGCGGTCTGCCCGAGGGATTCGACCCCCAGCGGGCCGGCAACCTCGGGCTGCAGATCGTGCGGACCCTCGTGGAAGGGGAGCTCGGCGGCACCTTCGACATGGTCCGGGCCGAGCCGCGCGGCACCAAGGTCGTCCTCGACATCCCGTCCAGCCCGCAGAAGTAGCAGCCGAGTCGTGACTCAACGTGACGTCCCGCGTCGCGCCCCGCACAGCACTGAGCCCCGGACCGAATGATTCGGTCCGGGGCTCAAGAGCACAGTGCTGAGCGCTTGTTCGGTTACTACGCGCTGCGCGTCGAGGCTCGAAAGTCGTTGTCAGGCGCTGGCGTTGCGCGCCCGGTTGCGAGCGGCGCGGCGCTTCATGGCGCGGCGCTCGTCCTCGCTGAGACCGCCCCAGACGCCGGAGTCCTGACCGGACTCGAGCGCCCACTGCAGGCACTGCTCCATGACGGGGCAACGGCGGCAGACGGCCTTGGCTTCCTCGATCTGCAGCAGCGCAGGACCGGTGTTGCCGATGGGGAAGAAGAGTTCCGGGTCTTCCTCACGACAAACGGCGTTGTGACGCCAGTCCATGGCTGCTCCATCTCCTTGTATTGCGGGCAAGTTGCTTGTGAATGTGAACGCTTTCACGAATCCCCCCGTGAGGGAAGCGCGACCGCCCGGTTTCACGCGGGTGATCAGTCAGAGATTCGTGGAGGGGTTCTGGCGCTCTGTGTGGGTGCCGGGTGTTGCGGGCTGTCCCGATCGCCATGAAGAGATTCGCAAACCTCGGACGGGGATACAACCCCTTCCGGAAAGTTTTTTTTGATTCGTCGGTGTCTACTAGGTCACAGCCCTACATCGTGAGGGTGGACCGACGTGTAGACGTTCGAGTGAAAGGCCTCAAGGCCCTTCCAGTCACACAATCACACGCAGTGCCCGGCGTACGCCTGTGAACCGAACGCTGGTCCGCAGTCCGAGGTGATCGCCGTCCATCTGGAAGGGGAGCGGAACCTTCGAATGCAAGGTGAAGTCGGTCAGATCGTGCAGAGTCACCGCGTGCTTGCCGTGCGGACCCCGCTCAGGAGTGGAGGTCAGGAGCTGTGTCGCGTACCGCGCGACCGCCGGAGTTGACAAACGGTCCAGTGCCAATACGTCAAGCGCAGTATCGAACGAGGCTTCGGGGGAGGCGTAAAGCGGACGATTCCCCAGATACGTCCACGGTGACGTATTGCACACTATCGACAGCACCAGATCGGTCACCGGGTCCGCTCCGGGGCGCTCCAGCGTGACCGTGCCGTGACGCCGGTTCGGCTCCTCCCAGAACTGGCGCATCAGCTGTCGCACATACAGGGCGTGCGTCGAACGCTTGCCGCGCTCGCGCTGCTGCTCCACCCGGCCCACCACACCCGCGTCGAAACCGAAGCCCGCGCAGAACGTGAACCAGCGGGCCGGGACCGACTCGTCCTCCGTGCCCGGGGTGCCGGCCGCCAGGCCCAGACCCACCGTCCGCTCGCGCTGCTCCCGCAGCGCGTCCAGCAGGGCGCCGGTCGCCTCGACCGCGTCGTTGGGCAGTCCCAGCGCGCGCGCGAACACATTGGTGGAGCCGCCGGGAACCACCGCGAGCCGCGGCAGCCGTTCAGGATCGGGCCCGTTGTGCAGGAGCCCGTTGACCACCTCGTTGACCGTGCCGTCGCCACCGAGGGCGACGACGAGGTCGAGCCCCTCGTGCGCGGCCTTGCGCCCCAGGTCCCGGGCGTGCCCGCGGTACTCGGTGGTGACCGCCTCCAGCTTCATCTCGCTGGCCAGGGCATGGGTCAGGACATCGCGCGTGCGCGCACTGGTGGTCGTCGCTGCTGGGTTGGCCACGAGAAGTGCACGCATGAGCGCCAGACTACCCACCCCTTCACAAGCCGACCCTACTGCCCGTCCCCTCCGGGGTCCGGAGTGCGCCGCTACCCTGCTGGAGTGAGTAAGAAGCAGCCCGCGAACGCCCCCGCCCCCGCCGCCGTCCCGACCGCCGCGCTGCCCGGCCGGCTGACCGCGGCCGCCGCGCTCACCGCCCTGGAGGGCCTGGCGCTGGCCGGCCTCGGGCTCTACATGCTGTTCGTGGGGATCGCCGGTGACCCCGACTCCCCGCAGCAGGCCGAGACGGGCGGGATCACCCTGCTCGCGCTCGCCGCGCTGCCGCTGGTCGCGGCCCGCGGGCTGCGCCTGGGCCGCCGCTGGAGCCGCGGCCCGGCGCTGATCACCCAGCTGATGGCACTGCCGGTGGCCTGGACCCTCTACAGCACCGGCGGCGCGATGATCGCCGCCGCCGTGGCGCTGGCCGTGGCCGCGGTGGCCGTCGTGGGGCTCCTGGTGAATCCGACGGCGACCGAGGCTCTGGGTATCGGGCCCGGGGAACAGGCCCGATAACCGGTCGTCCGGTTCCTCCTGCGCCCGCCTACTCCTCGACGAGGAGCTTCTCGCGGAGCTGGGCCAGCGTGCGGGCCAGCAGCCGGGAGACGTGCATCTGGGAGATGCCGACCTCCTGGGCGATCTGCGACTGGGTCATGTTGCCGAAGAAACGAAGCAGCAGGATCCGCTTCTCCCGCGGCGGCAGGCCCTCCAGCAGCGGCTTGAGGGACTCGCGGTACTCGACGCCCTCCAGGGCCTCGTCCTCCGCGCCCAGGGTGTCCGCGACCGCCGGCGACTCGTCGTCGGTGTCCGGGACGTCGAGGGAGAGCGTGCTGTAGGCATTGGCCGATTCCAGCCCCTCCAGTACCTCCTCCTCGGAGATCCCCAGCCGCTCGGCCAGTTCGTGCACCGTCGGGGAGCGGCCGTGCTGCTGGGACAGTTCGGCCGTGGCCGTCGTCAGCGAGAGCCGCAGCTCCTGCAGACGACGCGGCACCCGCACCGCCCAGCCCTTGTCACGGAAGTGGCGCTTGATCTCGCCGACCACCGTGGGCGTGGCGTACGTGGAGAACTCGACCCCGCGGTCCGGGTCGAACCGGTCCACCGACTTGATGAGGCCGATCGTCGCGACCTGGGTCAGGTCGTCGAGCGGCTCACCGCGGTTGCGGAAGCGCCGCGCCAGGTGTTCCACCAGCGGCAGGTGCATCCGTACCAGCCGGTTGCGCAGCTCGGCCTTCTCCACCGACCCGTCGGGCAGCGCCCGCAGCTCGATGAACAGGGCCCGCGCGCCGCTGCGGTCGCGCGGATCCGGCAGCGCCGGGGTCACCGGGAACACCGGCACCGGCGCCACCGGGGGCACCACGGGGACCGTGGCCTCGGCCTCGGCTCCCGTCCCGGTCGGCTGGGATGGTTGTGGTTGTTCCTGCTGGTTCTCGCTCATAGGGCCCGCCCGTCGCTCCGCCGAGTCCAAAAAGCCGTCTTCCGCATCCGCGTCAGCCGGGTGCGGCCGGGCGTGCTGCTGCTCCGGGATGCCGCCGTCGACCTCGTGCCGTACCCGGGGCCGATCCCCGCCCCGCACCGGGATCTCCCCGCCGCTCACGCCGGGCCTGGTCCCGCGCCGCGCTGTTTGTAGAGGCTGATGCTCACCGTCCGGTTCTCCTCGACCGTGGCCTCGACCTTGCCGGCCAGCGCCGACAGGACCGTCCACGCGAACGTGTCACGCTCCGGTGCGCGCCCGTCGGTGGTCGGCGCCGAGACGGTCACCTCCAGCGAATCGTCGATCAGCCGGAACACGCAACTGAGGACGGAGCCCGGCACGGCCTGCTGGAGCAGGATCGCGCAGGCCTCGTCCACCGCGATGCGGAGGTCCTCGATCTCGTCGAGGGTGAAGTCCAAACGTGCCGCGAGGCCGGCCGTGGCCGTCCGCAGCACCGACAGGTAGGCACCCGCAGCGGGCAGCCGGACTTCCACGAAGTCCTGAGTCCCGGGCTCGCCTGCGATCTGGGACACCCTCACCTCCAAGGTGGTACGAGCTCTGTTCGCCGGTGACGCTATCGCGATCCGGGCGATCGTGTCGCGGCACCCCTCTTGGTGCCCGCTTCGAGCACCCCGCCTGCGAGCCAGTGACTGATGGTAAGCCCATGGGTACGCACAGTGGCTAGGGGTCTGCGGGGCCCAAATCAGGGGAACCGGCGGAGGGTTGAACTACCCCGCTTCAGACGATCGAACCGTCGACAAAACACCAGCGCCAGGTCTCACCCGGTTCGTAGCTCCGCATCACCGGATGGCCGGTCTCCTGGTGGTGTGCCGTGGCGTGCCGGTGGGGCGAGGAATCACAGCAGGCCACGTGCCCGCACACCAGGCACATCCGCAGCTGCACGGGGTGGCTGCCGAGGGCCAGGCATTCGGGGCAGGTGTGGTGGGAGGGCACCGGTTCGGGACGCGGCAGTTCGGCAACGTGGGTGCACTCGCTCATCGCATTCTCCTTGTACCGGAACCCCGGCCTTCAGTCTCGGGGCGAACCGCGCGCACGGGCCGGAGCTGCGATGCAGCGGAGTGTCGATGCGTCACGCTTTGACCGGAGCTTGATCTCGTACAGAATACGTTCCCGCCGTGCGAGTCATGGGGATCTCCTCGGCCAAGCCCGCGCGTTCGGGGCGAGCGGCCGACGATTGAGGTGGATCTTCGATGGAGGTATTGCCGCTGGTGGCGCTGATCGCCGGCAGCGCGGCCGTCGCGGGGCTGGCCCGCCGGACCCCGGTGCCCGCGCCGCTGCTGCTGGTCGCCGCCGGTCTGCTGGCCGGCTACGTGCCGGGGGTGCCCGCCTACACGCTCGACCCGCACATCGTGCTGCCGCTGCTGCTTCCGCCGCTGCTGTACACGGCCGCCGTGGACAGCTCGTACCTGGACCTGCGCGCGAACATCCGGCCCATCGCGATGCTCTCGGTGGGCTACGTGCTCTTCGCGACGCTCGCCGTCGGGTACGCGGCGTACCTGCTGGTGCCGGGGCTCACCGTGCCGGTGGCGCTGGTGCTGGGCGCGGTGATCGCACCTCCCGACGCCGTCGCCGCCACCGCGATCGCCCGCAAGCTCCGGCTGCCGAACCGGATCACGACCATCCTGCAGGGCGAGTCCCTGGTCAACGACGCCACCGCGATCACCGCCTACAAGGTGGCGCTGGCGGCGGCGGTCGGGGTCAGCGCCGGCTGGGCGGGCGGGATCGAGGAGTTCCTGCTGGCCTCGGTCGGCGGCATCGCCGTGGGCCTGCTGCTGATGGTGCCGATCCACCACCTGCGCACGCGGCTGAGGGAACCCCTGCTCCAGAACACCCTGTCGCTGCTGATCCCCTTCGTGGCGTACGCGGCCGCCGAGCGGGTGCACGCCTCCGGGGTGCTCGCGGTGGTCGTGGTCGCGCTGTACCTCGGGCACCGGAACTGGCAGGTCGACTTCGCCACCCGGCTCCAGGAGGAGGCGGTGTGGAGGGTGGTCGCCTTCGTGCTGGAGTCGGTGGTCTTCGCGCTGATCGGGCTCCAGCTGCCGGTGGTCCTCAAGGGGCTGGGCGAGTACGACGGCCTGCACGCGGCCTGGTACGCGATCGCCGTGTTCCTCGCGGTGGTGGTGGCCCGGTTCCTGTGGGTGTTCCCGGCGACCTTCGTGCCCCGCTGGATGTCGCCGCGGATCCGGGACCGGGAGCCGGAGACCGACTGGAAGGCCCCGGTCATCGTGGGATGGGCCGGGATGCGGGGGGTGGTCTCGCTGGCCATCGCCTTCTCCGTGCCGATGCCGGTGCCGCACCGGAACCTGATCCTCTTCCTGACCTTCACCACGGTCATCGGGACGCTGGTGGTGCAGGGGCTGACGCTGCCGCCGCTGATCCGGGCGCTGAAGCTGCCGCCGAAGGACGTGCAGGCCGAGACCCTGGCGGAGGCGCAGGCGCAGAGCGAGGCCTCGCGGGCGGCCGAGGAGCGGCTTGCGGAGCTGCTGGAGGAACCGGAGAACAGCACGCTGCCGCCGCCGCTGGCGGACCGGCTGCGGACGGTCATGGAACGCCGGCGCAACGCGGTGTGGGAGCGGCTGGGCGAGGTCAACCCGGAGACGGGGGAGTCGGCCGACGACGTCTACCGGCGGCTCGCGCGGGAGATGATCGCGGCCGAACGGGAGGTCTTCGTGACGCTGCGGGACCAGCGGCGGATCGACGACGAGATGCTGCGGGCGCTGCTGCGCAGGCTGGACCTGGAGGAGGCCGCGGCCTACCGCGAGGAGACGTAGGCCCCTGCGGGGGTGGCGCGAGGCAGCGGGCCTGGCTGTTTCGGCCTCGCCGGCGTTTGAGGCAAGGGGTCCGGGGCGGAGCTCCGGGAAACGCTGAAAGGGCGGGGCGGGGCGGGGACCGGCTCCGCGCAGCGGCGGGGGTGCCGAGTGCGGCGCTGCGCGCGGAGCTTCGCGGGCTTCGCAGGAGGCGGCCCGGGTGGGCTGCCCGCGCACCCGGCGGGTCACGGCCGGCCGGTGATCACCGCGGCGAGGACCGTGCCGTGCGGGAAGGCGCCGGCCGCGGTGAGCTGGGTCAGGGCCCAGAGCAGCTTGGCCACGTAGATCCGCTCCACCGCAAGGCCGTGGCGCGACCCGAAGTCGGCGGCGAAGGCCTCCAGCTCGGCCGGGACCCGGGCGTAGCCGCCGTGGTGGAAGTCCTCGGCCAGGGTCCACGCGCCGGCCGGGCCCCCGAAGGCGGCCGCCTGGAGGGAACGTATCTCCGCGGCCAGGAACCCGCCCGCCAGGACCGGAACCCCGAGCGCCCGCTGCCCGGGGGCCAGCCCGGCCGCGAGGCCCGCCAGCGTCCCGCCGGTACCGCAGGCCACCGCCACCACGTCGGCGGCGCCGCGCAGTTCACGGCCGAGTTCGGCGCAGCCGCGCAGGGCGAGCGTGTTGCTGCCGCCCTCGGGGACCACGTACGCGCCGCCCGCGCCCGCCGAGTCCACCAGCCGGGCCAGCTCCTGCGGCTCGGCCTTGCGGCGGTACTCCGACCGGGACACGAAGTGCAGCCGCATCCCGTCGGCGGCGCACCGGGCGAGCGAGCCGTTCAGGGGCCGCCCGGCCAGCTCGTCCCCGCGCACGATGCCGACCGTCCGCAGCCCGAGCAGCCGCCCGGCGGCGGCGGTGGCCCGCAGATGGTTGGAGTACGCCCCGCCGAAGGTGACCAGGCCGTCGTGGCCGGCGTCCATGGCCGCGCGCAGATTGGGCGCGAGCTTGCGCCACTTGTTGCCGGGCAGCTCCGGATGTACGAGGTCGTCGCGCTTGAGCAGGAGCCGTACGCCGTGCCGGTCGAACCTGTCGTCGCGGATCTCCTGCAGGGGCGACGGCGGGCGCGGCTGCAGGAGCACGTCAACGTTCGGGGGGTGCTTCACCCGTCCATTGTGAACCGCCCGCCCCGGGCCACCGCACGTCCACGCCCGGTGCCGATCCCCACCTCAGCGAGCCATCCAGGGGACGCGGCAGGTGTGGGGGGCCGTGCCCTCCGGGCAGAGGGTTCCGGTCACTGTCCGGCGGATCGCCCGCCATGTGCGCAGGGAGCATTCCAGGCGGACGCGCAGTTCGACCGCGCGGCGTGCGCCGCTGCTGTGGCCGGGATGTTCCACGTCCCACTGTTCCGCGAGGAAGTCGTACATGTCGGCGGTCGACAGCCCGCTCCCGGGGTGGGTGTCCACGACCGTCTCGCCGATGATGCGGGCGCTCCGGGGGCCCACGGCGTCCTCGACGAGCTGCCCGACCCATGCCAGGCCCTGCTCGTCCGCGTACAGGCCGAACCTCAGCTCGCGTGTCCTCATCGCGCCGCGCCTTCGAAGGCGGCGGTGAACCAGGAGTGCACGGGGGCGAGCGTGGGTGAGGCGGGCCGGCCGCCGACCGTGGCCAGGAGCTGCCAGTAGCGCCCGGTGTGCGGGTCGGCGGAGGCATGCAGACGGGCGAGGAGCCAGCGGCGCAGGTCGCCTTCGCCGGCCCGCCCGAAGGCGTCGGCGTAGAGACCGCCCAGCGAGTCGGTGAGGGACTCACCGGCGGCGGAGGCAGGCAGGAGGCCGGCGGACACGGCTTCGCCGACCCGTTCGCGCAGCGCCCGGTCGACGGCGTCGTGCAGGGCGCCGACCTCGTCCGGCCCGGACGGTTCCTGCGCCTGCTCCTCGGCCGTGCGGCGCAGTGCCGTACGGAAGTCCGGGTCCTGGCAGAGCCCGGCGAGCTCCACCCAGGCCTCGATCTGTTCGGGCGTGGGATCGTCGGGGAGCTCGGGCACGGCGGAGCGCATCAGGCTCACGAACTCGGGGTTGGTGTCGAGGCCCTCGAAGGTGCTGTCGATGAAGCCGGACACCAGGCGGTGCTGTTCGGCCCGGGAAAGCGTGGCGAGTCGGTGCATGAGGTTCATCTCCATCGGGGTGGGGCCGCGTCCGGCGATCGCGCGGAGCACTGCCCGGCGCAGGCGGAGCGTGTGGATCTGCACGTCCAGGGCATTGGCGTGGGCTTCCGCGACGTCGGGTACGGATGCCTCCCGGTCCAGCACCCTGCGTACGGTCGCCAGATCGACCCCGAGATCGCGCAGCGTGCGGGCCAGGTCCAGGCGTGCGAGTGCGTCGGGGCCGTACAGCCGGTAGCCCGCCGGGCTCCGGCCGGCCGGCGGGACGATGCCCTTGTCGGAGTAGAACCGGATGGTCTTCACCGACTGGCCGGTCCGTCGCGAGAGTTCTCCGATGGAATAGAGCGTGTCGCTGTCCATGCCCCCACCTTCGTGTCTCCCCCCACGGGAGACTCAACCAGGGGCAGGACCTTCGGGCCACGGGATTTCCGCTGCCGGGCGCGGCCGGATCCCGCAGGGCGCGGGGCCCGTCTCCTGAGGTCCTCCGGGGGACGGGCCGCGCGGTGAGCGGGCTACTTCAGGCGCTCGGCGATGCGGTTGCGCATGGAGTCCATCGTGAAGCCCCTGGGGTCGGGCTTGCCAGGCTGCCATTCGCGGTGGCCGATCACCGAGCGGGCCGTCCAGCGGTGGATCCGGCAGACGGCCGCCGAGGCGCGGGCGATGGCGTCGAGCTGGACGGCCGGCCAGGGGTCCTCGCCGTCGCCGAGGTTCTCGCACTCGAAGCCGTAGAAGTGGCGGTTGCCGTCGGTGTCCGTCTCGTTGTCCGGCGGCAGCCGCTTCTCCGCGATCACCGCCGCCAGGACGTCGGAGTCGCCGGCGCCCGCGTGGTTGGCGCGGCCGTAGCCCACGAGGTGGACGCGGCCGTCCTTGGCGATCACTCCGTGGCAGAGCGGGCCGGGCAGGGCGCTGTGGCCCTCCCGGCAGAGCTCGACCGTGTACGGGGTGCCGCGGGTGACGGTGTGGTGGATCATCACCCCGTGCACGGGCCCCCAGGGGCCCTTGTGGTTGCGGTTGTGGGTGCGCCAGGCGCCGACTTCGACGACGGTCAGGCCCTCGTTGCGCAGTGCGTTGATGAAACGGTCCGCGGACATGGGTGCGGCCATGGCCGCCTCCTTCGTTGCGGTGCGCGGCGGGCACCCTCTGCGCCCGTCTCGTCACCCTCCGGTTTAGTGGAGGCGGCCCTTCCGCGGCTAGTGCATTCGTACGGTGAGCGAGCCGATCCGGCCAGGGATCAGGCCGATGCGAGCCACAGGTCCGGGCCGAACACCTCGTAGTGGATGTCGGCGGCCGGCAGCCCCTTGGTGATCAGCTGCTCGCGCACGGCCCGCATGAAGGGGAGCGGCCCGCACAGGTAGGCCCTGGTGCCCGGGGCGAGGGGGACGGCCGAGAGGTCCATGCGGCCCTCGCCGTCGCCCGGCTCCGCCGACTCCTCGTACCAGAACCGGGCCGAGGCGTCGGGCAGCTTGTGCGTCAGCGCCCGGTGGTCGCCCCGCAGCGGGTGGTCGGCGGGGGAGCGGTCGGCGTGCAGCACGGTCACCGGGGCGGTGTGCCCGGTGTCGGCCAGGTGCTCCAGCATCGACAGCATCGGGGTGCAGCCGATGCCGGCCGAGGCGAGCAGCACCGGGGCGGCCGAGTCCGCCAGGACCAGGTCGCCGTACGGGACCGAGACGCGCAGGGTGTCGCCGGTGCGGACCCGGGCGTGCAGGTGGTTGGAGACCTCGCCGTCGGGGCCCGCGGCGGCCGGGCCGTGGACCCGCTTCACGGTGATCGCGCGGACCGTGGAACCCGGGGAGGTGATGAGGCTGTACTGGCGGATCTGGCGGGCGCCGTCCGGGAGTTCGACCTGGACCGAGACGTACTGGCCGGGCCGGTGGGCGGGCGCCGGGGAGCCGTCCGCGGGGGCGATTTGGAAGGTGGTGCAGTCCGCCGTCTCCGCCACCCGGTCGGTGACGGTCCACTCGCGCCACACGTCACCGGCGACGACCCGCTGCTCGGCGTAGAGGCGCTCCTCCAGGGCGATCAGGGCGTTCGCCATCAGCCAGTAGACCTCGTCCCAGGCCTCGGCGACCTCGGGGGTGACGGCCTCGCCGAGGACCTCGGCGATCGCCTCGAAGAGGTGCTGGTGGACGACCGCGTACTGCTCGCGGGTGACGCCGAGGCTGGCGTGCTTGTGGGCGATGCGGCCGAGCATCACGTCGGGCCGGGTGTCCGGGTGGGCGAGGAGGTGGGTGGCGAAGGCGGCGATGGAGCCCGCCAGTGCCTGCTGCTGGAGGCCGGCCTTCTGGTTGCCCCGGTTGAAGAGGTCGCGGATCAGTGCCGGGTGCGCCGCGAAGAGCTTGGTGTAGAAGAGCTCGGCTATGTCGCCGATCGCCGCCCCGACGGCGGGCAGGGTGGCTCGTACGGTCGCGCTCGACTTCTCGGACAGCATGGGGAACTCCTCGCGTGATGGACGTGACTGTGTGAATTTGCATCTAAGATGCGTATTTTTGATCGCAGAAGAACCGCTGCGGTGCGGACTTCTGTTCGGACCCCCCGCCGGACCGGTTCGGCGGGGGGCGGTAATCGGCCACCCGGCCCGGAGGGGTCAGGGGCCCCCGGATCCGGTCGGTGCCCTGCTCGAAATGCCCAGCAGGAGCGGTCCGGTCGGAGACGCCACCAGGTCGTTCACCGTGAGCGGGTCCAGTGCGGCGTAGAAGGCCTCCTGGGCCCGGCGCAGGGCGCCGCGCAGGATGCAGGCCCCGCGCAGCGGGCAGGGGGTGGCGCCTTCGCAGTCCACGACGTCCCCCTCGCCCTCCAGCTCGCGCACCACCGCGCCGACCGGCGCGGCGCGTCCGGCGGCGGTCAGGGCGAGCCCGCCGCCACGGCCGCGCCGGGCCTCGATCAGGCCGAGGTGCTGCAGCCTGGCGACCACCTTGGCGGTGTGCGTGTAGGGGACCTCCATGGTCGCCGCCACGTCACGGGTGGTCGGGAGGTCCGTTTCCTCGACGGCCAGGCGCATCAGGACGCGCAGTGCCAGGTCGGTGAATCGGGTCAGCCGCATGGGGCCAGCGTAGGGAAACTTGCATCCTTGATGCAAGTTAGACCGGGTGTGAGGTTCACGCTTGGCCGAAATCGATGGGGTGCGTGGGGCTGAAGAGGCTCATGGGGGAGATGGGTGACCCCAAAGAGTGCCCCGCGCCCGGACGGAGTAGTCCCACCCTTTTGTGTAATGGTCCGACCACTTTCCGTACTGACAGGCTGCATCCGCAGATCCATGGAGTGATCGAAAGGGAAAGACATGTCGGTCCAGGCAGGTTCCGAGTCCGAGGTCCAGACACCGCAGCGCAGTCTTGGGACGGCGGCCGCACGGAACTTGGCAACCACGACCAAGTCCGCGCCGCAGATGCAGGAGATCACCTCGCGGTGGCTCCTGAAGATGCTGCCGTGGGTGCCGGTGCAGGGCGGCACGTACCGCGTCAACCGCAGGCTGAGCTACTCGGTCGGCAACGGCGTCGTGGAGTTCGTCAAGACCGGCACCCAGGTCCAGGTGATCCCGGCGGAGCTCGGCGAGCTCCCGCTGCTGCGCGACTACGAGGACCTCGACGTCCTCGGTGAACTCGCCCAGCGGTGCCGGCAGATCGACTTCGAGGCCGGCCAGGAGCTGACCTCCTTCGGCAGCCCCGCCGACCAGGTCTTCCTGCTCGCCCACGGCCGCATCGACCAGATCGGCCCCGGCCCCTACGGGGAGGACGCCGTCCTGCGGACCGTCGCCGACGGCGCGTACTTCGGCGACGAGTCCCTCGTCGATGAAGAATCGATTTGGGAGTACACCGCCCGCGCCGCCACCTCCGGCACCGTGCTCGCCCTGTCCCGGCAGGACTTCCAGCTCCTCGCCGACCGGGTCGAGTCGCTGCGGGAGCACGTGGAGGGCGTACGGACCCGGCCCGACCGGGAGACCAACAAGTACGGCGAGGCCGCGATCGAGCTCTCCGCCGGCCACCAGGGCGAGGCCGTCCTCCCCGGCACCTTCGTGGACTACGAGGCCCGGCCGCGCGAGTACGAACTCTCCATTGCACAAACGGTCCTGCGGGTGCACAGCCGCGTCGCCGACCTCTACAACCACCCGATGAACCAGACCGAGCAGCAGTTGCGGCTCACGGTCGAGGCGCTGCGCGAGCGCCAGGAGCACGAGATGCTCAACAACCGCGACTTCGGCCTGCTCCACAACGCCGACTACGACCAGCGCATCCAGCCGCACGACGGCGCGCCCGGCCCCGACGACATGGACCAGCTGCTCAGCATGCGGCGCGGCTCCAAGCTGTTCCTGGCGCACCCCAAGGCGATCGCCGCCTTCGGCCGCGAGTGCAACAAGCGCGGCATCTACCCGGAGTCGGTGGACATCGGCGGCAACCGGGTGCCCGCCTGGCGCGGGGTACCGATCTTCCCGAGCAACAAGATCCCGATCAGCGACGCCCGCACCACGTCCATCCTGTGCATGCGCACCGGCGAGGACGAGCAGGGCGTGATCGGGCTCCACCAGCCGGGCATCCCGGACGAGATCGAACCGAGCATGTCGGTCCGCTTCATGGGGATCAGCGAGCAGGCCATCATCTCCTACCTGGTCACCGCCTACTTCTCGGCCGCGGTGCTGGTGCCGGACGCGCTCGGCGTGCTGGAGAACGTCGAGATCGGCCGTTGGCGCTGACCGCGGTGAACGCCATCGCGACCGGTGAGGGCCAGGACGCCGCGGCCCTGCTGGAACGGACGAGAGAAGCGGTCGACCCGCAGCTGCGCCGCACGGTCGAGAGCCTGCCGGGTTCGATGCGGCGCGTGGCGATGTACCACTTCGGCTGGGAGCACGAGGACGGCAGCCCCGCCTCGGGCGGGGCCGGGAAGGCCATCCGGCCGGCCCTGGTGCTGGCCGCCGCCCAGGCCCTGCGCGGTCCCGGGGCCGGTCCGGCCGACGAGGCCGTACGGGCGGCGGCGGCCGTGGAGCTGGCGCACAACTTCACGCTGCTGCACGACGACATCATCGACAAGGACGTCCGGCGGCGGGGCCGGCCCACGGCCTGGACCGTCTTCGGGACGCCGGACGCCATCATCACGGGCGACGCCATGATGGCGCTCGCGCTGCGGCTGCTCGCGGAGGACCCGCATCCGGCCGCCGCGGCGGCCTCGGCCCGGCTCGCGGCCTGTGTCATCGAGCTGTGCGCGGGCCAGCAGGCGGACTGCGCTTTCGAGCGGCGTCCGCAGGTCACGCTCGACGAGTGCCTGGCCATGGCCACGGCCAAGACCGGGGCGCTGCTGGGCTGCGCCTGCGCGCTGGGCGCCCTGTACGCGGGGGCCGGGCCGGACGAGGTCGACGCCATGGACGCCTTCGGGAGGGAGGCGGGGCTGGCCTTCCAGCTGATCGACGACCTGATCGGCATCTGGGGGGATCCGGGGCACACCGGCAAGCCCGCCGGGGCCGACCTGATCGCCCGCAAGAAGTCCCTGCCGGTCGTGGCCGCCCTCACCTCGGACACCCCGGCGGGGGCCGAGCTGGCCGCTCTCTACGCGGGCCCCATGGCCGGGGACGACGTACGCCGGGCGGCCGACGCGGTGGACCGGGCCGGCGGGCGCGACTGGGCGCAGGCCCAGGCCGCGGACCGGATGGGGCGGGCGGTCCAGCAGCTGTCCCGGGCCGTGCCGGACCTCGGGGCGGCGGGCGGGCTGCTGGCCCTCGCGGAGTTCGTGACGCGCCGTACGAGGTGAGCGCGCGGGGGCGCGGGCAGATCCGGGGAGCCCGAGGGGGGCTGGGCCCGTTCCGGTACCGCACGGTGCCGGAACGGGCCTTACCGCATCTCCGTGTCAACTCTAGGATCGCTCACGGTTGTTGACGCGTGAGTGAAGGGTGTGACCAGTGGTGCTGGAGATACGTCAGGCGGATCAGTCGGACCGGGACGCGGTGGCGCGGCTGCTCGACGAGGCCTTCCGTACCGACCCGGTGAGCAGCTGGGTCTTCCCGGACCCGGAACACCGGGCCGCGGTGCACGGGAAGTTCCTGGGCGTCTTCGTGGACGTGGCGCTGGAGGAGGGCCGGATCGACTACGCCGTGGACGGCTCGGCGGCCGCGCTGTGGCTGCGGATCCCGGCGGGCGTGCCCGAGGGTGAGGACGAGGTCCCGGCGAGGATGCGGGCCGTGGCGGACCCGGACAACGAGCGGTGCGAGCTGGTCGGGCGCCTCACGGGCGCGGTGCACCCGACGGCGGAGGAGCACGAGTACCTGCTGATGATCGCGGTCGCCCCGGGCCGGCAGGGGCAGGGGCTGGGGAGCGAGCTGATCCGGCCGGTGCTGGAGCGCTGCGACCGCGAGGGCGTGCCGGCGTACCTGGAGGCGAGCAGCGAGCGCAGCAAGGGACTGTACGAGCGGCTCGGCTGGGAGTTCACGGGGGAGGCGGTGCGGCTTCCGGACGGGCCGCTGATGTGGCCGATGTGGCGCAAGCCGCGCGGCTGAGAGCCGCGGGTCCGGTCCCGGGGAAGAGGGTCCTTGCGTAACCACTGCAGGTGAAGTACTTTATGCGACGTGCTCCGATGCGGTGGCACTCCCCAGTGAAAGAGAATCGCTTGCGCAAGCTCACGTACTTCATCGCCACGTCCGTCGACGGGTTCATCGGTGCCCCGAACGGCGACGGCGATTTCTTCTACAGCCAGCTCGATGCCGAGTTCGTCGGGCACCTCGCGGCTGAATACCCCGAGACCATCTCGGCCCAGGGGCGCGCCCACCTCGGGATCGCCGACGCCGCGCCCAAGCGTTTCGACGCGGTGATCATGGGGCGCAACACCTACGAGCCGGGCCTCAAAGCGGGCATGACCAGCCCCTACGGCCACCTGCCCGAGCAGTACGTCGTCTCGCGCTCCCTCGCCACCCCGCCGGACCCGCAGGTCCGGCTGATCAGCGGCGACCTGGCGGCCCAGGTCCGCGAGCTCAAGGCCCGGGACGGTCTCGGCATCTGGCTCTGCGGCGGGGCGGACCTCGCCACCCAGCTGATCGACGAGATCGACGAGATCATCGTCAAGACCTACCCGGTCTTCGCGGGCACCGGTATGCCGATGTCCCGCGCCGGCTTCGACGTGCGCCTCCTGGAGCTCACCGGAGTCAAGACCTTCGGCGGCGGCCAGATCATCAGCACGTACGCCGTCCGCCGGAGCTGACCCGCCGAACGCGCGGAACCGGCCTACCGTGGAGGTATGGCCGGTGAACAGCAGCACCACGCGCACGAGACCGTGGCCCCGCAGGCCGGGCACGAACAGCAGACGTGCCCGGCGTGCGGGCGCCGCGTCGACACGGTGGTCAGGCGGCGCAAGTCCCTCGGGATCTTCATTCCCGTGTGGGGCCGGGGTCCCTGCCGGAACCCCGACTGCCCCGATTACGCGGATCCCGAGGAGCGGTGACTCAGCCCTTGGCGGCGAGATCCTTCGCACCCAGACCGGAGGCGAAGCCGTTGGCCCAGAGCTGGTTGACCCGTGCCCGCTCGGCGGAGTTCGGGTTGGCGTTCGTGCACGACGTGCCCGGGCCGCCACCCGACATCAGCTCGCTGCAGGGACCCGAGTAGTGGTCCGGCAGACCCAGCACGTGGCCGGTCTCGTGCGCCGTCACCCGGGTGGAGTTGTACTGCTGGTTCTGCCGGTAGTCCAGGAAGATGTAACCGCGGCCGTGCCCGTCCGTGCTCGCGTACGAGCCACGTGAGTCGTTGCCCTCGCGGTACGAGAAGTTCCCGCCCGAGGACACCTCCTGCAGCTTGACGTTGGACACCGAGCTGTTCCAGATCTGCGTGGAGCGGGCTATCTGGTTGCGGAAGCTCGGGGCACTGCGGGTGTTGTACGTGACGGTCACGGCCAGGGCGCCCGGGTTCGCGGCCCGCTGCTCGGCGACCGAACGCTGCACGGCCTCGAAGAAGGCGCGGTTCGCGGCGTCGTTCTCCGGCGAACGCTCGTACGCGGCGTAGCTCACGGCGTTTCCGGCGGGGGCGGGCGCGGCGGTGGCGGTGGGGACGACACCAAGGGCGGCGGCGAGGCCGAGGCCGACGGTCGTGGCCAGCATGGCCTTACGGGAGTGGCGCATGTGGGGGAGCTCCTACTCGTCCGGTGCGGTGGGGGGTGGTCTTTCGAACCGGAGTCTGCGGGAGGGGAAGTGCCCGGCGGATGATGTCACTCCCCGATAACGCGGGCCTATCGGGGAGATTTCGGCAGCCCAACTAGCGTGAGAATGGCGGGATTCGGGGGCCTATTGGTGACTGGTGCGGTCAGCAGTGACCGGCCTACCCTCGGGACATGGAGCTTGAGGTCAGGCACCTGCGCGCACTGTGCGCCATCGCCGACGCCGGAAGCCTGCACAAGGCCGCCCGGCAACTCGGCGTGAGCCAGCCCTCCCTGACGACCCAGCTGCGCCGCATCGAACGGGCCCTCGACGGAGAGCTGTTCCTGCGCGAGCGGACCGGCTGCCGGCCCACCCCCTTCGGCCGGACCGTGCTGGGCCGGGCCCGCCCCCTGCTCGCCGAGATGGCCGCGCTGGTGGCGGAGGCCCGCGAACTGGCCCACGCCTCGCGGCTGCGCATCGGCTCCACCGCCAGCAGCGCCCTGCCGGGCTGGCTGCGGCGGATCCACCGGCGGCTTCCGGACACCGAGACCTCGCTCGTGGTCGACGTCTCCGCCAACGCGCTGCTCAGGATGGTCGCCGCGGGACAGCTGGACGTGGCGTTCGTGCACGAGGTGGAGGGCAGCCCGCTGCGGGTGCCGCCCGAGCTGCAGATGCACGTACTGATGGAACGGGAACCGCAGTTCGTGTCGATGTCCCGGGACCATCCGGCCGCCGGGCAGGCGGTGGTCTCCTTACGGGACCTGGCCGCCGACCGCTGGATGGTCGACCCCTCGGTCGACGGCGAGTGGGACGGCCTGCGCCGGGTCTTCGCCGGGGCCGGACTCGATCCGCCGGTGCTCCACGCCGACTACCACACGGCGACCTCGCTGATCATCTCCGGCGAGGCCGTCGCCCCGTGCCAGCCGACCTCCGGGCCGCGCGAGGACATGGCGATCCGGCCGCTCCGCGGGGACCCCCTCGCCGTGCGCCTGCTGCTGGCCACCAGGCCGGGCGCGCACACGGAGGTCTACGAGGACCTGCGCGCCGCCTATCGCGAGGCCGCCCTGCGGACACCCCCGTACCGGGCCTGGCTCCACCACCACGCGAGCCCGCTGCTGGAGGTGGCGTAGACCCGTGTCCCAGGCTCTCTCCTAGGCTGTGCCTTCCGGTCCGGGCCGATGCCCGGCCAGGGGCCGAGGCCCCGCCGGCGGCCTACCGCTCCGCGGTGGACGTGACGCAGGTCACGGGAACTCCGCCCCGGGTGCCGGACAGCCGACAGGAGTGACGACAGAGATGCGAACCCGGGTGCGGTCCGGGGATCCGGACGCCTATGCGGAGCTGTTCGACAGCTACGCCCGCACCGTCTACAACCACGCCTTTCGGATGACCGGCGACTGGGCCGCCGCGGAGGACGTCATGTCGGCCGCCTTCCTGGAGGCATGGCGGCTGCGCGGCACGATCGACCCCGAGGGCGGCTCCCTGCGGCCCTGGCTGCTGGGCATCGCCACCAACCTCGCCCGCAACCACTGCCGCAGCAACCGGCGCTATCGGGCCGCTGCCGCCGCCACGGCGGCGGCAGGGGCCGCATCCGTGCCCGACCATGCCGAGGAGGTGGCGGGCCGACTGGACGACCGGCAGCAGATCGCGGCCACGCTCGGGCAGTTGAGCGCCCTGCGCGGACCCGAGCGCGAAGTCCTCCTGCTGTGCCTGGGGGAGGGCCTGGAGTACGCGGAAGCCGCCCGGGTCCTCGGCATCCCGGTCGGAACCGTCCGGTCCAGACTGTCCCGGGCTCGTACGAAGCTACGCAAACTCGCTGAAACAGAACTGAAGAAGAAAAAGCGGGAACCCGCGGCTCGGCCCCGACAGACATATGGCGACCGCACGAACACGGTCCGGTCCGCACAGGAAGGAACCCGATGAACCCCGACCTCTCCCGGCCCCGCCCGGCCGGCGGGGAGGAGCACCCGCTCCTCCTGCCGTTCGCCGAACGGGAACTGCCCGCGGGCCGCCACCAGTTCCACAAGGAGCGCCTGATGGCCCAGATCCACGAAGACCTCCGAGCCGCCGACGTCGCCACCCCCGCCGCCGCCCCGGCCGCCCCCGCCCGTGTCACCAGGGCACGCAACCCGTTCCTGCGCCGGGCGGTCTTCGTGCCCGCCGCGGCCTTCGCGCTGGCCGGAGTGCTTGCCGTCGGCTTCCTCTCCTACGTGGACCGGGGTGCCGCGGACGGACCCGGTTCCACCATCGCCACGGGCCCGGCGCTGACCACCCGGATCGGCACCGCCGACCCCAAGGGGGCGCCGCAGCTCCTGGACCGGATCTCGCTGGCCTCCGCCTCTGCCTCGGCCTCCGGCCCGGCCGTGCGCGCGGACCAGTTCATCTACATCGGCAGCAAGACGGCCAACACCTATGTGAAGACCGTCGGCGACAAGAGCACGCTGGTCAGCGAAGAACTGCACATGCGCCACCAGTGGAACTCCCCGGACGGCACCAACGGCTGGCTGATCGAGCCCGGCAACACCGGACCGGAGGGCGTGACCCTGGCGGGCCCCGACGAAATGGGCAACACTCCGACGCCGTTCCTGAACGCGCCCTCCCACAACTACCTGGCCACTCTGCCCACCGACCCCGACGCGCTGCTCCGTCGGATCTACCAGGAGACCGAGGGCAAGGGCAACGGCCCCGACCAGGAGGCCTTCACCACGATCGGCGACCTGCTGCACGCCAGCTACCCGCCGGCCGAGCTCACGGCCGCGCTCTACCATGCGGCGGCGAAGATCCCCGGCGTGGTGACGGTCGACGACGCGGCCGACGCCGCGGGCCGCAGCGGCATCGCGGTCGCCCGGCTCGACGAGCACTCCGGCCGGCGCGAGGAGTGGATCTTCGATCGCCAGACCCTCGCGTTCCTCGGCGAGCGCAGCGTCCAGGTCCAGGGCGAGTCCGGCGAGCAGGGCCTGATCAAGCCCGGCACGGTCGTGTTCACCAGCGCCGTCATGACCCGGACGGTCGTCGACCGGATCAAGGAAGTGCCGCCCACGGCCCGCTGATCGCCCACCCGCCGACCGCCCCCGGGCCCGGCGCCGCGCCCCCCTGGCGCCGCGCCCGGGCCCGGTCGTACGCCAGGGACGCGGTTCCGTGCGCCAGCAGGACCGCACCCGCCGCCGCCCAGCCCGGGCTGCGGCGGTGGGCCGCCCAGGCCAGCAGGGGTGCGCCGGCCGCCATTTGAGCCGCGCCCAGCAGCCGGGCCCTCGGGCCGCGGACCCACGGGCCGAGCGGGCCCTGTTCCACCGCGTCGAGCTCGGCCCGTACCGCGTCGCGCCAGCCGGACCACTCCAGCACCTCCACGCCGGGAGCCACCCGGGCCGCACCCCGCAGCCGGTCGGCCGATTCGCCCGGGGCGAGCCCGGGCGGCAGGGCCAGTCCGGCGCGCGTGAGCAGGGCGGCCAGCGCGAGCAGCCGGGCCTCCCCGTCCACGGCGGGGTCGGCGTCGGCGCGGGTGAGGCGCTCCAGTTCCTCCAGGTCGAGCACGGGGTCCAGGCCGAGCCGCGCCGACAGGGTCCGCATGGCGTCGGGCTCGCCGGCCGGGCGCCCCGCCGCGTCCCACGCGTAGGTGACGGTCCGCCGGAACCCGCCGGCCAGGGCGAATCCGGTCCGGCCGCCCTCCCACCACAGGCTCAGCACCGGCCGGTCGGTGCCGATCGCGATCGCCGAGCCCCAGGCGGAGAGGACCTCCGGCACGGATTCCGGGCCGTCCCGCCACGGCTTGTCCTCGGGGACGAGCACGCTCCACGTGCCCGCCGGGGCGAGCAGCAGGCGTACGCGCAACAGATGTGCCGGGGGCCGGATGGCAAGGGGTTCGGCGCGGCAGAGCAGCATTCCACCGGTCGCGGCCCTGGATATTGACATGCCCACACAGTAGTGCAAAACACCCCGAACCGTGGGGTTTCGGGAGGGCGCTTGACTTCCCTCAACCGCGATATATCGTGTTAGCAGAAGACGCGATATGTTGCGTGCGTCGAGCCAGGTCCGTGAACGCACGAGGAGGATCAGCACCATGGCAGAGCAGTCGCCCGAGTCGTCGTCGTCGCCGTCGACGTGGCACTTCGACGAACCGCAGAAGCTCACCTTCGAGGAGCCGGTGACCGAGCTCCGCGTCCGCCTCGTGAGCGGCACGGTGAACGTGGTCGCCGCCGAGGAGGGCCCCGCCCGCCTGGAGGTGACCGAGGTGGACGGACCGCCGCTGTACGTCGTGCAGGACGGCGGCACGCTCACCGTCTCCTACGAGGACCTGCCCTGGAACGGCTCCCAGGGCCTCAAGCAGTGGTTCGAGACCAAGCCCTGGAAGGCCTGGGCCGGTTCCGCCTCCGGCCGCAAGGCCTGGGAGCGCAGCGTCGCGATCACCCTCACCGTGCCCGCCGCCACCCAGGTCCACGTGGCCGCGGTCGGCGCCGCCGTCTTCGTCTCCGGCATCTCCGGCGGCACCGATGTCAACGGGGTCTCCGGCGACGCCACGCTGGTCGGGCTGTCCGGCCGGGTCAAGGCGCACACCGTCTCCGGCAGCGTCGAGGCCCAGTCCGTCTCCGGCGAGTTCGGCTTCCACTCCGTCTCCGGCGGCCTGACGGTGGTCGACGGCTCGGGCGGCAACGTGCGGGCCGACTCGGTCAGCGGCGACATGCTCATCGACCTCGCCGCGGACCCCGCCGCCCCCGAGCCGGTGGACATCTTCCTCAACTCCGTCTCCGGGCAGGTCGCGATCCGCCTCCCGCACCCCGCCGACGCCAAGGTCGAGGCCAACACCGCCACCGGCCGCGTCTCCAACGCCTTCGAGGACCTGCGGGTCTCCGGTCAGATGGGCGCCAAGCGGATCACCGGAACCCTCGGCTCCGGCGCCGGCACCCTGCGGGCGACCACGGTCTCCGGCTCGATCGCGCTGCTGCGCCGCCCGCAGGCCGACGCGGACCGCCCCGCCGCCCCCCTCGCGCTCGACAAGAAGGTGCTCTGACATGCCGCCCGTCTTCGCCCACGGCCGACTCCGCCTGTACCTCCTCAAGCTGCTGGACGAGGCCCCGCGCCACGGGTACGAGGTGATCCGCCTGCTGGAGGAGCGCTTCCAGGGCCTGTACGCGCCCTCCGCGGGCACCGTGTATCCGCGGCTGGCGAAGCTGGAGGCCGAGGGCCTGGTCACGCACGCCACCGAGGGCGGGCGCAAGGTGTACTCGATCACCGATGCCGGCCGGGCCGAACTGGCCGACCGCGGCGGCGAACTGGCCGACCTGGAGCTGGAGATCCGCGACTCGGTCACCGAGCTCGCCGCCGAGATCCGCGACGACGTCCGGGGCGCGGCGGGTGACCTGCGCCGCGAGATGCGGGCCGCGGCCTCGGCGTCGGCGACCCAGGTCGAGGACGAGTCCTGGAAGGCCGCCAAGGAGGACCTGCGCAAGGCGCGGCAGGAGTGGAAGGAGCAGGCGCGCCGGGCGAAGGACGAGAGCCGCCGCGCCCGCGAGGAGGCGCAGCAGGCCCGCCGCCAGGCCAAGGAGGCCCAGGAGCGGGCCCGCGAGGAGGTCCAGCGCATCGCGGGCCAGCTTCAGGAGCAGTTCGCCAAGTCCGGCGGTGTCCTGGGCAGCCTGGCCGGAGCCTGGCTCGGGGGCGGTACGCAGACCACGGCCCCCGCGGGCGCGGAGCCCCGTACGACGGCGGACGAGGCGGCGGGGGCGGCGGGAGCGGGGGCAGCGGGGGCAGCCGCGGACTGGGCCGCCGACCTGGCGCCCACCGGCGACCCCGCCCGTGACCTGGACCGGCTGCTGGACCGTTTTCGCGACGAGGTCCGTGATGCGGCGCGGGACCGCGGGGTGACCGCGGCCCAGGTCGCCGAGGCGCGCCGCCACCTGGAGGCGGCCTCCGGCCGGCTGGGAGCCACGTTCGGGTCCAGGCCGTAGCTCGCCCGCGGCGCCGCTGCCGGGGCGCCGCCCCGGACCCCGCGCCTCAAACGCCGGCGAGGCTGGAAGTGCGGGGCGCCGGCCCGGACCCCCGTGCCTCGAACACCGGCGGGGCTGGAGTGCGGGGCGGCCCCGGACCCCGAGCCTCGAACACCGGCGAGGCTGGAAGTGCGGGGCGCCGGCCCGGACTCCCGTGCCTCGAACACCGGCGGGGCTGGAGGTGCGGGGCGCAGGCGGGTTCGGCCGTCAGGCCGCGAGGCCGGTTTCGGCCGTGCCGTAGGTGATGCCGTGGTCCGACAGGACCTCGGAGACGGTGCCGGGGCGGGAGAGCAGGGCCAGCAGCAGGTGCAGGGTGCCGATGTGGTTGTCCTTGCGGCCCAGCGCGATGCGCAGGGACTGCTCCAGCACCTTCTTCGCGTCCTCGGTGAAAGGGACCCGGTAGCTGCCGGTGCGGTCGTCCGCGACCTCGCGCCCGAGGGCGGAGCGGATCGAGGCGCCCAGGGTCCGCCTGCGGGGCGCGGGGGTCGCGAGGGCGCCCTGGCCGTGGGTCTCCTCGATGCGGGAGACGATCTCGGTGAGGTCGATGCCGAGTCCGGCCAGCGCCTCCTCGTCCGCCCTGGACATGCCGCCCCGGCGGCGGGCCGCCGTGAGGTCGGCGGCCACCGCCGCGCGGTCCACGCCGAGCGGGTCCAGGGCGCCCAAGGCCAGCAGGGAGAGCAGCAGATGTTCCTCGGTGACGGTGGGGGCCCCGGCCTGCCGGGCCTCCGTCACCGCCCCGGTCACGGTCGACCGGGCGTCGCGGGTGAAGCGTTCGAACATCAGAGCCTCCCGTATTTCTTGTGCACGGCCTGCCGGCTGACGCCCAGCTCGGCCGCGATCTCCTGCCAGGACCACCCCTGCGCGCGGGCACTGCGTACCTGTACGGCCTCCAGCTGCTCCAGCAGCCTCCGGAGGGCGGCCACGGCACGCAGGCCCACACGCGGGTCACGGTCACCGGCCCGCTCGGCGAGATCAGTGGCTTCGGTCATGGATGTCAATGTAGGTTGACGCGAGAGGTTCGTCAACCCCAGTTGACATCAAGGGCGGGTGATCAGGGGGTGAGGACGATCTTGCCGAAGAGGTCGCCCGACGCGAGCTTCGCGAATCCCTCGCGCGCCCGGTCCAGCGGCAGCACCTCGTCGATGACCGGCCGCAGCCCGGTGTTCGCACAGAAGGCGAGCAGGTCCTCCAGCTCGTCCTTCGAGCCCATCGTCGAGCCGACCACCTTCAGCTCCAGGAAGAAGATCCGGGTCAGCTCGGCGTGCGCGGGGCGGTCGCCGCTCGTGGCGCCGGAGATCACCAGGGTGCCGCCCGGGCGCAGGGACTTCACCGAGTGCGACCAGGTGGCGGCGCCCACCGTCTCGATCACCGCGTCCACCCGCTGCGGCAGCCGCGCACCCGGCTCGAACGCCTCCACCGCGCCCAGCTCCACGGCCCGCTTGCGCTTGGCCTCGTCCCGGCTCGTGGCGAACACCCGCAGGCCGGCCGCCTTGCCGAGGGCGATCGCGGCGGTCGCGACACCGCCGCCGGCCCCCTGCACCAGGACCGAGTCCCCGGGGCGGACCCCGGCGTTGGTGAACAGCATCCGGTACGCCGTCAGCCAGGCCGTCGGAAGGCAGGCGGCCTCCTCGAAGGTCAGCTCGGCGGGCTTGCGCAGCACGTTCCAGGCGGGGACGGTCACCTGCTCGGCGAAGGTCCCCTGGTAGCGCTCGGTCAGGATCGAGCGCGGCTCGTCCGGGCCGACCCCGTGGCCGCTCTGGCCGATCACGGAGTGCAGGACGACCTCGTTGCCGTCCTGGTCGATCCCGGCGGCGTCGCAGCCGAGGATCATCGGGAGTCTTTCCTCGCCGAGGCCGACCCCGCGCAGCGACCACAGGTCGTGGTGGTTGAGGGAGGCGGCCTTGACGTTCACGGTCACCCAGCCCGGCCGGGCCTCGGGGGCCGGGCGGTCGCCCAGCTCAAGGCCGTTCAGCGGCTGGTCACGGTCGATTCGGGCGGCGTAGGCAGCGAACATGCGGCGACGCTACCGCTCGGTAGGGGCGCGTTCCAGTCCCTCGGGGACCGCCCTCCTGAGGCCTTCGTCTCAGCCGCCCCGGCGACCCCGGCCGCGCCGGCCCCCGGCGGGGGCGGGGCCGATCCGCCGGACGCGATCCTGACGCAGCGCAGAACGAGGAGAACCTGTGTCGTACGTGAACGAATCGGACCCCCGCCGGGGCGGGGCGCCCGTCCGCCGAGCGGGTGAACGGAAAGGCCCGGCCGGAGGGGATCCGGTCGGGCCTTTTCTCGTACTGCTCAGGTCCGGTGTCAGACCAGACGGGCCACTCCGTCGGCCTTGGCCGCGGCGGCCACGGCGTTGGCGACGGCCTCGGCCACGCGCTCGTCGAACGGCGACGGGATCACGTAGTCGGCGGCGAGCTCGTCACCCACGACACCGGCGATGGCGTCGGCGGCGGCGATCTTCATGCCCTCGGTGATCCGGGTGGCACGCACCTTGAGGGCGCCCGCGAAGATGCCCGGGAACGCCAGCACGTTGTTGATCTGGTTCGGGAAGTCCGAACGGCCCGTGGCCACGACCGCCGCGTACTTGTGCGCGACGTCCGGGTGGACCTCCGGGTTCGGGTTGGCCATGGCGAAGACGAACGCGTCCTTCGCCATCGAGGCCACCGCCTCCTCCGGGACCGTACCGCCGGAGACGCCGATGAAGACGTCCGCGCCGTTCAGCGCGGTCTCCAGGGAGCCCGTCTGGCCGGTCTTGTTGGTCAGGCCCGCGATCTCCGCCTTGACGTCCGTCAGGTCGGAGCGGTCCGCGGACACGACGCCCTTGCGGTCGGTGACGCAGACGTCGCCGATGCCCGCGTCCACCAGGATCTTGGCAATGGCGATGCCGGCCGCGCCCGCACCCGAGATCACGGCGCGCAGGTCGCCGAGGGTGCGACCCGTCAGCTTCGCGGCGTTGCGCAGCGCGGCGAGCGTCACGATGGCGGTGCCGTGCTGGTCGTCGTGGAAGATCGGGATGTCCAGCGCCTCCTGGAGGCGGCGCTCGATCTCGAAGCAGCGGGGCGCGGAGATGTCCTCCAGGTTCACCCCGCCGAAGGACGGGGCGAGACGGATGACCGTCTCGATGATCTCGTCCGTGTCCTTGGTGGCGAGCGCGATCGGAACCGCGTCCACCCCACCGAACTGCTTGAAGAGGATGGCCTTGCCCTCCATGACGGGGAGGGAGGCCTCGGGACCGATGTCACCGAGTCCGAGCACGGCCGTACCGTCGGTGACGACGGCGACCACGTTGGACTTCCAGGTGTACTCGTTCACCAGCTCCGGCTGCTCGGCGATGGCGCTGCACACCTTCGCCACGCCGGGCGTGTACGCGAGGGAAAGGTCATCCTTGTTGGTGACCGGCACTGTGGCCTGGATGGCCATCTTGCCGCCCCGGTGCAGCGCGAACACCGCGTCCGGGTTGTTGTCCGTGACGCTGTCACTGCGAGGGTTGAAGATTTCCGCTGCCACTTCGTGTGACCCCTTAAGTCCTTTGAATCGTTGAGGGTGGCCACTCCTGGTTAAGGGGTGGGCGGGCACCGCGTCCGTACTCCGCGTCAACGGTTGGCCCGTCTCCGCGAAGGGGAGGTTCGTACGCGCGGGCGCGCCGCACGCGCGCCCTGAGCCCCGGATGAGGGGTGTAAGGATCTGTTCTACCCGAAGAACGCTCGCCCAGACGAGTCGATTCCCGCTCAACTGTAGGTCCCTTGCCCGGCTTTTGGCGAAAAGTCCAAACCTTGCCGTCCAGTGGGCGAGACGCCCCGTAGAAACTGCGGCAAAACCAGCAGGTCACAGCAGTATCTGCGGCCACGAACCCCCTTCTCCGCAGTCCTGTTGGGCCGCCCGGGGCGCCCGTTATGCGATTTTGACCTGACGGGCACCCTGAATGTCTCAGTCCGAATGGCAAGATGCCGTAATCACACAAGGTCGCGACACTCGATGGTGCGTGTCCGACCGTTTTTCGTTGCTTTTCCACCAGCGCCGGAGGAACCAAGCCATGACCGCTAGCACCACCCGTCGTACGACCGCCGCACGGTCCCGGATCGCCGCGGTCGGCGCGATCGCGGTCGCGGGCGCCCTGATCCTCACCGGCTGTGGTGACCAGACCGACAAGGCCTCCACCAGCCCGTCGGGTGCGGCGAACAACAGCAGCGCCCCGCTCTTCTCCAAGCTCCCGAAGAAGATCCAGGACGCCGGTGTCATCAAGGTCGGCACGGACGCCACCTACGCGCCGATGGAGTTCACCGAGGGCGGCAAGGTCGTCGGCGTCGACCCCGACGTCGCGGCGGCCCTGAGCAAGCAGCTCGGCGTGCAGTTCAAGTTCGAGTCCGGCACCTTCGACACCCTGATCGGCAGCATGCAGACGGGTCGCAGCGACCTGGTCATGTCCTCCCTCACCGACACCAAGGCCCGTCAGGAGGGCCTGGACGACAAGGGCGCCAAGACCGGTGCCGGTGTCGACTTCGTCGACTACTTCTCCGCCTCGACCGGCATCCTGGTCAAGAAGGGCAACCCGCAGGGCATCAAGACCCTCGACGACCTGTGCGGCAAGACGGTCGCCGTGCAGCGCGGCACCACGTACGAGGAGTCCGCCAAGGCCCAGGCCGAGAAGTGCAAGACGGACGGCAAGGGCGAGCTCAAGATCGAGTCCTTCCCGACCGACGCCGAGGCCCAGACCCGCGTGAAGGCCGGTGGCGCCGCCGCCGACCTGAACGACTCCCCGGTCGCCGCGTACATCGCGCAGACCGCCGGTGGCGGCAACGACTTCGAGGCCATCGCCAACCCGACCGACGCCGGCCTCTTCGGCATCGCGGTGGACAAGAAGAACACCCAGCTGCGCGACGCGCTCAAGGAAGCCCTCGACGCGGTCATCAAGGACGGCACGTACAAGGCCGCCCTGGACAAGTGGAACGCGGGCTCCGGCGCCGTGACCGAGGCCAAGATCAACGCCGGTTCCTGACCTCCGCGTACCACCGCAGCACACTGAAGGGCAGTCACTGTGACTGACAAGCTCGACAAGGTCCCGGACCCGGCGGACACCCCGCCGGCCGGGGCCGTCCCCCCCGAGGCCATCCGCGCCATCCCGGTCCGCCACTACGGCCGCTGGATCAGCGCCGTGGTCGTCATCGGCCTGGTCGTGGCGCTCGTCGTCGCCTTCTCGCAGGGCAACGTGCGCTGGGCGACGGTGCCGGAGAAGCTGTTCGACCCGACGATCCTCCGCGGTGTCGTCAACACGATCTGGATCAGCATCACCTCGATGGCTCTGGGCCTGGTGCTCGGTGTCCTCTTCGCGGTCATGCGGCTCTCGAAGAACCCGGTCACCAGCACCATCGCCTGGTTCTACATCTGGCTGTTCCGCGGCACCCCGGTGTACGTGCAGCTGCTGATCTGGTTCAACCTCGCCCTGATCTTCCCGATCCTGAACCTCGGGTTCTACAAGGACGAGATGACGCAGGTCATGACCCCGTTCCTGGCGGCCCTGCTGGGTCTGGGCCTGAACGAGGGCGCGTACATGGCGGAGATCGTCCGCGCCGGCATCCAGTCGGTCGACGAGGGCCAGACCGAGGCCTCGCACGCGCTCGGCATGACCCGTACGCAGACGATGCGCCGGGTCGTGCTGCCGCAGGCCATGCGGGTGATCGTGCCGCCGTCGGGCAACGAGTTCATCAACATGCTCAAGACCTCCTCGCTGGTGGTCGCCGTGCAGTACTTCGACCTGCTGCGCGCCGCCCAGGACATCGCCTCGACCTCGTTCGCGGTGATGGAGATGTTCTTCGTCGCGTCGATCTGGTACCTCGCCCTGACCAGCGTGTTCAGCGTCGGCCAGTACTACCTGGAGCGCCGCTACGCCCGTGGTGCGCTGCGCTCGCTGCCGCCGACACCGCTGCAGAAGATCAAGGCGAAACTGTCCAGCTTCTCGAACCGCAAGGCGGTGGCCTGATGACGACTGCCATGGTGAAGGCCGAGGGCGTCCACAAGTCCTACGGTGCGGCGCACATCCTCAAGGGCATCGACCTGGAGGTCGCCCCGCGTGAGGTGTTCTGCCTGGTCGGTCCCTCCGGCTCCGGCAAGTCGACCTTCCTGCGGTGCATCAACCACCTGGAGCAGGTCAACGCGGGACGGCTGTACGTCGACGGGCAGCTGGTGGGCTACCGCCAGAAGGGCGACAAGCTCTACGAGCTGAAGGACAGCGAGGTCGCGGCGCAGCGCCGGGACATCGGCATGGTCTTCCAGCGCTTCAACCTGTTCCCGCACATGACGGCCATCGAGAACGTCATGGAAGCCCCGGTCATGGTCAAGGGCGAGTCCAGGGCGGTGGCGCGCGAGCGTGCCATCAAGCTCCTGGACCGCGTCGGTCTCGGGGACAAGGGCGGGAACTACCCCACCCAGCTCTCCGGCGGCCAGCAGCAGCGCGTGGCGATCGCCCGCGCGCTGGCCATGGAGCCGAAGCTGATGCTCTTCGACGAGCCCACCTCGGCGCTCGACCCGGAGCTGGTCGGTGACGTCCTGGACGTCATGCGGGACCTCGCCGAATCGGGCATGACCATGATCGTGGTCACCCACGAGATGGGCTTCGCCCGCGAGGTCGGCGACAACCTCGTCTTCATGGACGGCGGCGTGGTCGTCGAGTCCGGCCACCCCCGCGACGTCCTGGGCAACCCCCAGCACGACCGGACGAAGGCGTTCCTCTCCAAGGTGCTGTAGCTCCGGGACGCTGTGGTCCGCACCCGCGGACGGACGAGGGGCGGTACGGGATCCCGTACCGCCCCTCAGCCATTTCAGGGTCCCTACTTCAGACCTAGGACCAGCGCGTCCGAGGGGGAGCGCCAGACCGTACGGGCCTCCGCGAAGCCCGCGGCGCGCAGGGTCTCGGCGTGCCAGGCCTCGGAGGGGGTGTCGCCGTCCGCGTGCTCCCCGTAGATCTCGAAGCGCTGCTTCACCTGCTCGGCCAGTGCCGGTTCGGCGCCCGCCAGCGCCCACCACTCGCGCCAGTCCACCGCACCGGCCGCCTTGGCCCGGTCCATGCCGGCGTGCCGGTGGGCGTGCTCGGCGGCGCCGATGCGCGGGGTGGCCGGGTCGGGCATGTGGTCGGCGTTCATGAACACCCCGCCCGGGGCCAGGAGCGGTACGAGCTGCCCGTACAGGACGGCCAGCTCCGCGCTCGGCAGCCAGTGCAGGGCGGTGGCCGTCAGAACGGCGTCGTAGCTGTCGTGGGGGAGGGCGGCGCGCCAGTCGGGGTCCTTGAGGTCGGCGGTCACGAAGGTGACCCGTGCGTCCCCCGCGAAGTGCCCCTCGGCGATGGTCAACAGGGCGGGGTCGAGATCGACGCCCGTACTGGTGGCTTCCGGGAACCGCCTGAGGACGCGGTCCGTGATACTTCCCGTACCGCATGCGAGATCCAGCACCCGGGGGGCGGGTCCCACCAGTGCCTCGACCATGTCCAGCATCACGCGGAACCGCTCCTCGCGGTCGGGCATGTACCACTCCTGCTGCCGGTCCCAGCTGTCCTGCCAGGCCTGCCAGTCGGTCGTGCCCGTCGCTTCGGTCGTATCCGCCGTATCCGTCATCGCGAACCCCTCCATACGTAATACCCTCGAAGACGTCTCAGCCGTTACCGGAGACATTAATCCGCAGCCGTAAGGACTACAAGTGGAACTGGCCCATTACTCGGACTTCGCCGTGCGCCTGGTCAACACCGAGGAGCCGGCCCGCAACAAGGACGCGCTCACCTCGGTGGACGCCGTCCGCGCCCTGTTCGGCGCAAGTCAGCAGATGGCGCGCCGCGTCACCGACGGTGACGTCACCCGCTTCCGCAACGTCCGCGGCCGCCTGCGCTCCGTCTTCGAGGCCGCCGACGGCGGCGACCACGTCCTCGCGGTCGACCTGCTGAACTCGCTGCTCATGGAGTTCCCCGTCAGCCCCCAGGTGTCCGGCCACGAGACCCTCGCCGACGACGGCCGCCCCGACTGGCACATCCACCTCGCCGAGCACCCCTCGAACGCCTCCGCCGGCTACGCCGCCATGGCGTCCATGGGCCTGGCCTTCGCCCTCACCGAGCACGGCCCCGACCGCCTCGGCCTGTGCCAGGCCGCGCCCTGCCGCAACGCCTACCTCGACACCTCCACCAACCGCTCCCGGCGCTACTGCTCCGACCGCTGCGCCACCCGGGCGAACGTGGCCGCCTACCGCGCCCGCAAGCGGCTGGAGGCCGAGGAGTCCGCCCGCAGCGGGCGCAGCGCCGAGACCGCCCAGGACAGCCGGGCCCTCAGCGAACGCTGATCCCCCTCACGCGGCCGGAAACGCAGCACCGCCGTCGCCAGCACCAGCTCCGCGGGCACCGCGCCGTAGACGGTGCTGTCGCCGGTCTCGTTGTACGGGTTGTCGCCGAGCACCCACCAGCTGCCGCCCGGCCGCCGCTCCACCGCGCGCTTGACCATCAGCAGGTCCTGCTGGAGCGGATGCCGCAGCACGACCACGTCGCCCGGCCGTACGGCAGCCCCGTACCGGACCACCAGCCGGTCCCCGTTCAGCAGCGTGGGCACCATCGAAGGCCCCGTCACCTCCACCACCCCGAACCGCTTGCGCGGGCGCCCGTTCTCCACCATGCGTGTCCTCCTCGTCACCCCCGCATGCTGCCGCACGGGTCCGTACATTCGCTCACCGGTCCGGCCGCGCCCCTGGACTTTTGTCCTAAGCCCATGGGGGCGGCCGCGAAATCCGGTTGTTCAGCGAGTAATCTCCCCCTTGAGAAGACGATCACGAGGAGGACAAACTCCATGCTTTCCCGCCTCTTCGCCCCCAAGGCGAAGGTCTCCGCCCACTGCGATCTTCCGTGCGGCGTGTACGACCCTGCCCAGGCCCGCATCGAGGCCGAGTCCGTCAAGGCCGTGCAGGAGAAGTACCAGGCCAACGAAGACGCCGACTTCCGTGCGCGCGCCATCACCATCAAGGAGCAGCGCGCCGAGCTCGCCAAGCACCACGTCTCGGTGCTGTGGAGCGACTACTTCAAGCCCCCGCACTTCGAGAAGTACCCGCAGCTGCACACCCTGGTCAACGACACCCTGAAGGCCCTCTCGGCCGCCAAGGCGTCGAACGACCCGGCGACCGGCGCGAAGGCTCTTGAGCTCATCGCCGAGATCGACCGCATCTTCTGGGAGACCAAGGCCGCCTGATCCGGGCGCCCCGGGGAACTCCCCGCGCTGCTGGTCAGAGCGCGCACATGACAACGGCCCGACCGCTCACCGCGGCCGGGCCGTTGTGCTCTCCCCCCATTGCCGGGGGAGGTCCGGCATCAGGCCTTCTCGCCGAGGACGCCGCGCAACCAGTCGAGCGGGTCCTGGCCCAGCAGCTCGTCAGCCAGCCGCTGCCCGGTCTCCGTCGTGAGACGGGCCCTGCTGTTGTCGATCCACTGCTGAGCGCCGGCGTACCCCTGAGCCTTGTACTCGATGCCCTGGAGCATGCACTCCAGCTTGTCGGCGTCACGCGCGCAGACGGCCTCCGGCGAGTCCTTGGCCTCGTACTCGGCGACGAGTTCCTGAATCGCCGATGCGAGCCGATCCGGCATGCCGGCGGTCTGGTCAGTCGTCACCGCCGCCGGATCGGCGTGGGACGCGTACTTCTTCCCGAGGTGGTTCACGTCACCCGTTCGGGTCTCCTGGGTGTCGTGCCACACGGCGAGGAAGGCCGCCCGAGCCGGGTCGGCCCCTTCCAGTTGCGCGATGATCGAAGCGATGAGGGACGTACGCCAGGAGTGCTCGGCCACGCTCTCCGGGTCGTTGATCCCAGCCATCCACCAGCCCGTGCGGCGCGTGTGCTTGAGCGTCCCCGCCTCGTAGAGGAAACCGGCCACCGCGGACAGGTCGTCAGCCACTGTGTCTCTCCTTCATGCCTCGGCGAGGCGGATCGCGTACCGAATGCCTTCCAGCTCCCGACGCGCGCGGCGAGGGCCCGGTGCCATCCAACAACACGGGCAGCTGGTCCCGGAGGGTCCGTCCGGCTGCGGACGTCGCGCGCAGGAGGGTGGGGCGCGCGGCGAGCAGGGCCCACAAGGTGTGGATGTTCAGATCGAGGAAGCCGTGTTCGGGCGCGAGGCCCTTCAGGAGGTGCTGGAGCACCCTGTGGCCGTGCCAGGTCCCGGGGCCGGGTGCGGCGATGAAGTCGTCGGAGAGCTGGAGGTGGGGGCTCTCACCGAGCCAGTAGGCCCAGTAGTTCAGATTGGCAGCCTCGCCCGCCTCGTCGTCCAGAGTGGTGGAGATGAAGTGCCGCATGCGATCGCGGTCGCCCTGGCGGGCGGCGACGGCGGCTACGGAGCGGGCGGCCAGCCAGTGGGTGAGCCAGTCCTGCGGACGCTCCGCTCGCTGCTGCTGCGCGAGCCAGGCAGGGGTGTCCGGGGCGTCGTCGTAACCGGCCAGGTAGAGGGCCTGACGGCGGAGCAGGAACTGGCTCGCGCGGGCTTCCTCCGCGGTCCGGCGGATGCGCCGGAAGAACCGTCGTCGGTCGTCCGACGACAGTACGGGTCCGTCGGGGGCGGGTCCTCGGCGTGGTCTGCCGGGGCTCACGTGGGCGCGCATCGGCTCGGGGACCACTCCGTTCAGCGGCCAGACCAGCACCTCGACAAGGTCGCGTTGCAGGGCCCACGTCCCCAGGGGGCTGTCACCTGTCGGCCCGTCGTCGGTGAGGAGGTTCGTCAGGAGGAGATCCGCCTCCAGTGCCTTCTCCAGGGCGAGGAGCAGGGCGGTACTCGCACCCATACGCATGAGCCGGTGGCGATGCGCCAGCATCTGCCCCACTGCCAACGAGGTCAGCGGACGCCGCCCCGACTCCCAACCCGCCACCGTGTCCACGGAGACTTCGAAGGCTTCGGACAGAGACTCCTGCGTGTGACCCAGAGTCTCTCGGATCAACCGGAGAACGTGGCCGGACACCACGCCGCGGCGACCGCGTCGCCGGGTTCCCTGACCGGGGGTCAGGGTGGGATCCACCGGTGTGGCCACGACACCCTCCCGCCTGAGAAATGTCACCAAAGTACCCGTACCAGGGGTCACTTCGTCCGGCGAGTTCCCATTTCTACGCTGGTCTCCTCACTCGCTGACGACCGTAGGGAGCTGCCGTGTCCTGCAAGAAGACGGCCGATTGGTACGCGCAGAGCCTCGCCGATCCCGCGGCGGCGCATGCCGCGTGGCGGGAGTACGGCGTCGCCGTACTGCCGCTCGGGGCGCGCTTCGAAGCCGTACGGATCCCCGACGCCCTCGTCCACGAGGCCGTCGAGAGCAGCGAGGACCGGGTCGTGGACCTCGCGCTGGCCCTCGCGCTGGAGGGGCCCGTGATCCACGACGCGCGCGGGCGGAACCACTACGCGCTCGTCGCACCGGGAACGGCGCGGCGGTGGCGCTCTCGCAGTGCGGTGGAATGCCTCGGGGACGGGACCCACCTCGGGGTGCCCGACCTGGGCCGCGACCGGTCCGCGCCCGGCCGGTGCCTCTACTGGGCCGCGGCCCCCGGCGCGGGGGCGTACTTCTGCCGGGTCGCCGCCGTCCGGCTGCTCGTCCGCGTCGGCGCGGCACGGCTCGCCGAGCCGGGGGCGGCCACGTGACGGACCACCCCGACGGCGCGTGCGCGCGGGCGGCGTACCTGCGGTGCTCCGGGTGCGGGCTGCCGGCCCCGGTCGTGACCCGGTACGGCGGCCCCATGGCAGACTGCCGCCGCTGCCACTACGCGTGGGGCGTCCACCACGACCCGGTGGGCTGCTGGCGGCGGAACGCCACGGACGAGGACCTGACCGCCCGAATCCGCGAGGCGGCCCCGCTTCTCCTCGCGGCGCGCGCGCTGCTCGACGAGATCGCCGGGCGTCCGTGAACCCGCCGCGGTGCGGCGGTGGACAGAACCGGCCAGTATGTACGGCCCGCCGGCCCCGGTCCGCCGCCCCCGCCGGGAGGCTCAGGCGTCCTCGTCGTCGTCCTCGTCGTCCAGCCGGGCCAGCCAGGTGGCCAGGCGTTCCACCGGGACCTCGAAGTCCGGGTTCAGGTCGACGAAGGTGCGCAGCTGCTCGGCGAGCCACTCGAAGGTGACCTCCTCCTCGCCGCGCCGCTTCTCCAGCTCCTCGATGCCGCGATCGGTGAAGTACAAGTCGGGCTCCGTGCCGTGATGGGGGTGTGCAGGGGGTGTTTCCCGCCAGGATAATCCGCCTTAAGGCGAGACCTCCCGCCTGCGCCCTCCCCGGGTCTAGCCTGGATGCCCAACGAGCGGGGGGTGCGGATGACGGACGGGCGCACGACCGGATCCGCGCGCGCCTTCGAGCTTCTGGAGCCCCTCGTCCAGGCGGCGACCGTACGCGTTCACGCCCCTCCGGGCGGGTATGAGAACCCTCGCAGTCATCGGACCGGTCCCACGTGGGGGAGCGGCTTCTTCATCGCCCCCGGCTGGGTCCTGACGTGCGCGCACGTGGTCGGCGAAGGGGGTGCTGCGGTGCGTCTGACGGGACGCGAGGTCGGCATCACCTTTTCCGCCGGGAGCATCACCGGGACGGTCACCGGGCGCGTGGAGTGCGTCCTGCCCGAGCGGCTGGAGGAGCGGCGGCCCGGCCGCCACGCGCTGTGGGACCTGCCCGACCTCGCGCTGGTCAGAGTGCTGGCTCCCGTCTCGCACGCCTGCGTGTGGCTGACCGACCGCTCCAGACCGCGTTTCGACGAGGTCGCCTACTTCGGCTGCACCGAGGACCTCGGCACCCCCGAGATCACCGGCCGCACCACCCGGCTGCGCGGCACCGCCGGGAACGGCGCGGCCATCCGGCTCGGTGACGACGACGAGATCGAGCCCGGCATGTCCGGCGGGCCCGTGGTGGACCTCGCCCGCGGCGAGATCGTCGGCGTGCTCAAGGCCCGGCGGCAGACGGGGGGCGGCGGGCTCGCCGTCTCCGTCGTGCAGCTGCGCACCCTGCCGATGGCCGCGCGGGGCCAGGTCGGGCTCTACCGCCGGATCATGCAGGCCCACGACCTGTACCACTACGACCAGCACCTCAGCGATCTCGACAACCGCCGGACCTGGACGGACGTGCACGGCGAACTCCCGCCGGAGGAGGGCGACCCGTACGCCGGCCGGGGCCGGCTCACCCCCGGCGAACGCACCACCCTCTACGGGCTGCTGGCCGAGCTGCCCCCGCCGGGCTCCTCCGAGGTCGTACGCGCCCTGGTCGAGGCGGCGCGCGGCGAGGAGCCGGACCCGCTGCCGCCGGCCCCGCTGAGCTGGCGCGACGGGCTGGGGCTGCTGCACGACCCGCCGGGCGGGACGGGGGAGGCCGCGGCGATGCTCCGGTACGCGACGGACGTGAGCGTGGCCGAGTACCGGGAGCCGGCCACGCCGGGCGCGGACGAGGAGCTGTGGGACTGGGTACGGGCCACGGCCGAGCGGCTGTGGCGGCCGCTGCGGCGCGAGCTCGGCGAGCGCCACGAGCGGGGCCTCGCCGAGCGCGAGCGCCGCCGCCGGGCCTCGGCCGGGCGGACGGCGCACGGCCCGGCGCGGCGGTCCGGCGGGCTGCCGCCCGGGGCCTCGGTGCTGCTGGAGGTGTGGGCGCACGGCTGGGAGGACGTCTACGACTGGCGGGTCTCGGTGCTGGCCGGTCCCGCGCACGCCGGGCGGGTGACACCCGTGGACTCGGGCGTACGGGCCACCCTGGCGGGCCTGCCGGAGGCCTTACGGGCCCCGCTCGCCGAGGGCTTCCGGCGCTGCGACACCCACGAGGCGGCGGCCCTGCTGGAAGTGGCCGTGGCCCCCGCGCTGTTCGGGCTCGCGGTGGACGAATGGGTGGTGGTGGGCGGCGTACCGCTCGGCGTGCAGCGGCCGGTGGTCCTGCGCCACCCCGCCGGCGCGAACCCCGCCGGCGCGAACCCGGGCGCTGCGAGCCCGGGCGCTGCGAGCCCGGGCGGGGCCAGGGAGCACCCCGCCGACCGCGAGGGCACCGACGCGTCCGCCCGCTGGGCGCGGGTCCAGGCGGGACCGCTGCAGGACGAACGCGCCGACTGCATACGGGGGCGCCCGCGCAGCCCCGCCACCGAGTGGCTGACGGGACTCCCCGACAACACCGTGCCGGTGCACTGCCGGGCGGCCGACCAGGAGCCCACGCTCGGGTCGCTGCACGCGGTACGGGACGCCGGCTACGGGGTGGTGGTGACCCGGCGGCCACCGCCGGACCCGGGAGCCTCGTGCGCCCCCTTCCACCGCGGACTTCGGGAGGAACTGGCCGACGCCGGGCGGGCGGAGGTGCTCCCGGTACGCCTGCAGAACCTCCGGGGGCGGGCCTACGGGGCGGATCCCGACGCCTACTGGGCGGCCGGGACGGGGCTGGTGTGGGAGGACCCGGCGCGGCCGCTGCCGGACGAGGAGCCGCTCCAGGGCGACCTGTGACCGGGGCCGGCACGGACGACGCGAGGGAGGGAGCAGGAGCACCATGAATGACGAGTGGCTCATATACCGCGGGGTGGGCGAGCCCCACGACGGGATCGACGCCCTGCCCGACCCGCCGCCCTGGCGGGACTTCGACGGCGGCCCCGTGGCGGAGCCGGGCGGTCCGGCCCAGGTCGCCGACGGCAACGTGGCCCGCCGGCTCGGGGCGCACCGGCAGGCCGCCGAGCTGCACCGGCCGGAACCGGAGGAGCTGGAGGCCATCAACGCGGCCCTCTACCTGCGGCGGCCGCTGCTCGTGACCGGCTTCCCCGGCACCGGGAAGTCCACCCTCGCGCACGCCGTCGCCCACGAACTGAAGCTGGGACGGGTGCTCCGGTGGCCGGTGGTGTCCCGCACCGTGCTCCAGGACGGCCTGTACCGGTACGACGCCCTGGCCCGGCTGCAGGACGTCCAGATCGCCGCGAGCGGCGGAGGCGGCCCGGCCGCCGCCACGGACTCCGGGGTCCCCGGCATCGGGAAGTACATCCGGCTCGGGCCGCTCGGCACCGCCCTGCTGCCGACGGCCCGGCCCCGCGTCCTGCTCATCGACGAGCTCGACAAGAGCGACATCGACCTCCCCAATGACCTGCTGAACGTGCTGGAGGAAGGGGAGTTCGCCCTCCCCGAACTGGAACGGGTCGCCGACAGCGAGCCCGAGGTCCAGGTGCTCACCGACGACGGGACCAAGGTCACCGTCCGCGGCGGCCGCGTGCGCTGCCGGGCCTTCCCGTTCATCATCCTGACCAGCAACGGGGAACGGGACTTCCCGGCCGCCCTGCTGCGCCGCTGCATCCAGCTGAAGCTCGGGCAGCCCGGCGAGAAACGGCTCGCCACCATGGTCCGCGCCCACCTCGGCGAGGAAGCCGCCCGCCTCGGGGCCGACCTGATCCGCGAGTTCCTCAGCCGCTCCCAGTCCGAGCTGGTCGCCGCCGACCAGCTGCTCAACGCCGTCTACCTGACCCACTACGCCGCCCCGCCCACCCGGGAGGACCTCGCGGACCTGCTCATCCAGCGCCTCGACCGTCCGAGGTGATCGGCCGTGGCATCCGCCGGCGCGCCCGGCGTCCGTGAACTGGCCGCGCTGCTGCGCGCCGCCGGGCTCGACCCGTCCGCCGGGGAACTCGCCGACGCCCTGTGGCTGGCCGGGCACATCGGCGGGCCCGCGCAGGCCGCCCCGGGCGGGCTGGGGCCCGGCGCCCCGGAGACCGCGCCCGAGGATCCGGCCGGGGAGCCCGCCGAGCCCGTACGCGCAGACACGGAGGCCGACGCGCCGGTCGGGCTCTACGCCCCCGGGGCGGCCCGGGCCGACGGCGCCGACGGGGAACGGCCGGGGGAGTCGCCCGAGGAGTACGGAGTGCCCGTACGGGTGCCCGGGGCCGCCGCGCTGCCCCGCATCCTGGACATCCAGCGGGCCCTGCGCGCCCTCCAGCGGCACAGCCCGCCCGGCCCGCCCACCCGGCTGGTGATCGACGAGGCGGCCACCGCCGAGGCCAGCGCCCGCGCCCTCGGACTGGTCATCCCGGTGCTCCGGCCGGAGAGCCGGCGCGAGGCGACCGTACGGCTGGTGATGGACGCGTCCCCGTCGATGGCCGTCTGGCAGGACATGTTCGAGGAACTGCGCTCCGTGTGCGAGCGGTTGGGCGCCTTCCGGGACGTCCAGGTGCACTATCTGCACCGCCTCACCGACGGCACGGCCGCGCTCGGCCGCAGCCCCGAACCCGGCTGCGTACGCGCCTCCGGCCTGCGCTCCGGTGACCAGTTGCGGGACCCGACCGGCCGGGCCCTGACCATGATGGTCTCCGACTGTGCCGGGCCGCTGTGGCGCGAGGGCACGGCGCAGCGGCTGCTGCACCGGTGGGCCGAGTGCACCCCGTGCATGGTCGTCCAGCCGCTGCCGCAGCGGCTGTGGGGGCGCAGCTGGCTGCCCACCGAGCGGGGCACGCTCACCCGGCCCGAGGGCGGCGGGCCGAAGCTCACGTTCCGGCCGGACCGGCCGCCGCTGCCCGGGCGGCCCACGGGCGGGCTGACCGTGCCGGTGCTGCCGCCGAGCGCGACTGCCCTCGGCGCGTGGGCCCGGCTGCTGGCCGGGCTGACGGCCGGGCCCGTACCGGCCGAGGTGGGCCGGGTGCTGGCCGACCATCCGGCCGCGCCCCTGCCGCCGCCGCGTGCGGTGCGGCCGCCGCGCGAACTGGTGGCGCGGTTCCGCTCCTCGGCCGCGCCCCGGGCCGTACAGCTCGCGGTGTACCTCTCGGCGGCGCCGCTGACGCTGCCCGTGATGCGGCTGGTGCAGCGCACGATGCTGCCGGACTCCGAGCCCTCCGACCTGGCGGAGGTGCTGCTGAGCGGGCTGCTGCGGCGCAGCGGGCCCGGGCCGGGGCACTGGTACGAGTTCGCCCCCGGGGTGCAGGACGTACTGCTGGGGCCGCTGGGGCGGGACGAGGCCGCGCTGGTGCTCAAGCACTGCTCGGAGTACGTGCTGGCGCACTTCGGCCGGGGCGTACGGAACTTCCCCGCGCTCGCCGTCTCCCAGCTGACCGGGACCCCGCCGGCGGTCGCCGACCCCGGACCCGAGGAGGACGAACGGGCGCCGGAGGGGCGGCTCCCGCAGGCCTTTGCACAGGTTTCGGCCAAAGTCGTACGGCGCTACCTGCCCGGGATGCCGGAGGAGGGCCCCGCGGTGCGCCGGCCCGCCGCGGCCCCCGTGCCCACCCGGGCCGGGGCGGTGCGCGCCGCCCGGGACCGGCTCGCGGACGCCGACGCCGACGGGGACGCCGGCGCGCGGGCGCTGTACGAGGCCGTGGCGGTGCTCCGGCGGGCGGTGACGGCCCCGGCGGGGCCCGGCGATCCGCCGGAGGAGGCGGAGACCGAGCTGGCGGGCGCGCTGCTGCGGCTGTGGGCGGCCCAGCGGGACCCGGAGCTCCTGGCCGAGGCGGAACGGGCCGTGACCGGGCTGCGGACGGCGCGGGCGGGGGCGGTGCTCGGCCGGGTGCTGTACGAGCGGGCGCTGGCCGGCGGACCGGACGCGGAGCTGCTGGCGGCGGCGGACATGGAGTTCGCGGCGGCCGGAGCCGCGGCCGAACCGGAACTGCGCCGGGACTGCGCGGTGCGGCGCGCGGAGACCCTGATCCGGCTGAGCGGGCTGCGGGACGAGGCGGGCGCGCTGCGCGAGGCCCGGGCGGCCCTCGAACCCCTGGCGGGCCGGGCGCCCGGCACGGTCCCGGCCTCCGGTACGGACGGCGGCCCGGGCAGCGGCGGGGACGGCGGCGGGGATGGCGGCGGGGATGGCGGCACGGGTGGGGGCATGGATGGGGGCCCGGCCCCGTATCCCGAGCTGCACCTGGCCCTGGGCCGCGTCCTGCTGGCCCTGCTGCCCCGCACCCCGGACCCGGCCGAGCGCACGGCCCTGGCCGGACAGGCCGCGGCCCGCCTGGCCGCGGCCCTGCCCGCCCCGCCCGCAGCCCATGGCCGCACCGGCCACACCGGCCGCACGGGTCACACCGGTCACACCGGCCGCACCGGCCCGGGCACCGCACAGGTACGGGTGGAGCTCGCCGACGCGCTGCGCCACCTCCCCGGCCGGCTGGAGGAGGCCGCCGGGCAGCTGGACTCGGCCCTGGCGGAGGCGGACGGGGACCCGGAGCTGCGGGTGGCCGCCCTGGTGTGCCTGGCCCGCGTGCACCGGGAGCGCTACGCGCGGGACGCCGACCCGACGGCACTGGAGGACGCGGCCGAGGCGTACGCCCGGGCCCGGCGGCTGATCCCGCGCGACGCGGAGGCCTTCGGGGAACTGCTGCCCGAGTGGGGCGACGTACTCCTGGACCGGGCCCGGGCCACCGACGGGCGGCGGTTCACCGGGGCCGCCGTACGCGTCCTGCGCGAGAGCCGGGCCGCGGTCCCGCAGTCCGACCCCGGTGCGGCCCACCGGCTGCTGCGGCTGGCCACCGGGCTCCGGCTGCGGCACACCTACGAGGGCGACCCGGTGGACCTGCGGGAGACCGAGTACCTGCTGGAGCTGGCCGTCCGGCACAGCCGCAACCCGCTGGAACAGGCCCGCATCTGGCGGGACCACGGCGACGTCCAGCAGGAGATCCACGGCCACACCCGGGCGCTGGAGCGCCTCGACCGGGCGGCGGACTCCTACCGGCGGGCCTGGCGGGCCGCCCTGGAGGCCGACGTGGAGGAGCGCGAGGACACCGCCGTCCAGCTGGCCGCCCGCGTACAGCAGTTGCGCGGGGACGTGCTGGAACGCCTCGCCCGGCCCCGCGCGGCCCTGGACGCGTACCGCTCGGCGCTGGAGCTGTGGACGCGGACCCGGGAGGGCGCCGCAGGGCGCTCGGAGGCGGTCCGCGCGCGGATCCTGGCCCTGGAGGCCGGGCTCTGACGCCCGGGCCCAGGGCGCGGCCCTGGCCGGGGGCCGCTGTTTCCACGGACCGGCCGACGGGAAAAGGAAGTGGACCATCCGGTGTGCGACGCGACAGGGGGCCCGGCGGCACATGGTGACGAAGCAGCAGGAAGTGGCGGCGGCGACCCCGGGATGTCCGGGGCGGCTGCCGGATCTCTCCGGGCTGGACCTGGCGGCACTGCGCGGGATCGACCATCCCGTGCTGGCCCGGGTGATCGAGGGCATGGTCGAGCGGGTGACCCATCCCGCGGAGATCCTCAACGCCTTCGACTCCAGCGTGGCCTGATCGCAAGCACCGTGCCTGATCCGTCCCACCTTGAAACCGAGTTGACCACTTTCCGCCGTTAGCAGGGACCGTCCCCAGGGCAGGGATGGACCGTCCGCCGGGGTGTCCCCGGGCGGTTGTTGCCGGGGGAGGGAGGTGCGGCGATGCGGCGAGCGGTCACGAGCGGAACCGCGCTGCCCGCACCCGGCGGCCCCGACCCCACCTCGCCCCCCGACCCCGCCCCGCCGGCCCACGCACATCCCGCCCCGCTCGCCGATGCGCACGCCGACGAGGCCGCCACCGCCCCGCTCGCCGGCGCGCACCCTGCCCCGCACGCCGACGCGTCGCCTCCCGACCCTGCCGCGCCGGCTGACGCACATCCCGCACCGCTCGCCGATGCGCAGGCCGCCGCGCGCCCTGCCCCGCTCGCCGATGCGCACGCCGGCGCGCACCCTGCCCCGCTCGCCGACGCGGCGGCCGCCGCCCAGCGGCTGCGCCACGCCCGGTACGCGCCCTGGCCCTACACCCGGCTCGACGTGGCCGCCGCGCGGGCCGCCGGCCACCGGCCGCACCCGATACGCCAGTTCGTCCTCAAGACCCGCAGCCGCTGCAACCTCGCCTGCACCTACTGCTACGTCTACGAGATGGCCGACCAGGGCTGGCGCGACCAGCCGCCCGTCATGACCCCCGCCACCATCGCCCGCGCCGCGCAGCGGATCGCCGAACACGCCGCCGCCCACGACCTGCCCCGGATCGACCTCGTCCTGCACGGCGGCGAACCGCTGCTCACCGCCCCCGCCCAACTGGCCGAGCCCGTCGACGCCGTCCGGGCCGCCGTGGCCGGGGCCGCCCCGCGCACCCGGGTCACCGCCACCGTCCAGACCAACGGCACCCTGCTCACCCGCGGCCGCCTCGCCGCCCTGGCCGCCGCCGGGATCCGCGTCGGCGTCAGCCTCGACGGCGGGCTGCCCGCGCACAACACCCGCCGGGTGGACCACGCCGGACGGCCCGGCTTCGCGTCCGCCGCCCGCGGCCTGAGGCTGCTGGCCCGCCATCCGCAGAGCTACGCGGGGGTGCTCTGCGTCGTCGATCTCGACCACGACCCGGTGGAGACCTACGAGTCCCTGCTCGCCTTCGCCCCGCCCAGCATCGGGCTGCTCCTGCCGCTCGCGAACTGGAGCGATCCGCCCCCCGGCCACCAGCCGGGCCGGACCCCGTACGCGGACTGGCTCCTCGCCGTCTTCGAACGCTGGTGGCACGACGGCGTACGGCGCACCCGGATCCGGCTCTTCGAGGAGATCATCGCCCTGTTGCTCGGCCTGCCCACCACCACCGAGACCCTCGGGCTCACGCCCGCCGCCACCGCCGTGATCGAGACCGACGGCTCCATCGAACAGGCCGATTCACTGAAATCCGCGTACGAGGGGGCCGCCGCGACCGGGATGACCCTCGACACCCACAGCTTCGACCAGCTCCTCGACCACCCCGGATTCGCCGCCCGCCAGCTCGGCCGGGACGCTCTCGCCGCCCGGTGCCGCGCCTGCGAGCTGGTCGACGTGTGCGGCGGAGGGCACTACCCGCACCGCTACCGCGCCGGCGAAGGCTTCCGCCGGCCCTCCGTGTACTGCGCCGACCTCCAGCCGCTGATCCGGCACATCGCCGCCGCCGTCCAACGGGCCGCGCAGACCGCCCTGGCCGCCGCCGAGACCCCGGCCGCCGAGACCCCCGCTGCCGAAGCCCGCGCCGCTCAAGCCGCCCCGTCCGGAGCCCGCGCCGCTCAAGCCGCCGCGCCCGTTGTCCCCGCCGCCGAAGCCCCCGCCGTCCACCCCCCGGCGGTCGCCTCATGACCGACGCCCTCACCGCCTTCACCGTCTCCTCGCCCACCCTGCGCGCCCTCGCCTCCACCGAACCCTCCGTGGAAGGCACCCGCCTGGTCCGCGCCGTACGCCGCTCCAAACGCCTGCTCCTGCTGCGCGCGGTCCTCGACGCCGCCCCCGGCGGCCGGTCCGGGGAGACCGCCGACCACTGGGCCCTGCTGGAGGAGGCCGAGCGCCGCGACGCGGGCGCCGTGCGCGACGTACTGCACTACCCGGCCACCGGGGTGTGGGCCGAGGAGACCCTGCGCCGGCTGCACGCCCCCTGCGGCCCCCCGCCCGACCTCGGACACCTCGGGGCCCTCGCCGTCGCCGCCGCCCTGCGCGCCGGCATCCCCTTCAGCCACACCCTGCGGCCCCTGCACGGCCGGCTCGTCCTGCCCACCCTCGGACTGCTGCGCCCGGACCGTCCCGGCCCGCTCGCCCTCTCCGAACGCTCCTGGGACCCCGACGACCCCGCCACCGTGCCCCTGCACGCCCTGCCCGGCGGCCGGACCGCCCTCGACGACCTCGACCCCTACCGGGCCCCCGGCCCCGCGCAGCCGGCCCCGGTCCGCCCCGCCCGCCGGCTCACCCCCAAGGGCCACAAGCGGTGGGACACCCAGTGGTCCGGCGCGCTCACCCTGCTCCAGCGCTACGACACCATCCGCGCCGAGGAGACCGTCCAGCTGCTGCGCTCCGTCGTACCGCTGGCCGGCGGCTCCCGCTCCAGCGGTGCCACCCTCCCCGCGGCCGCCGGCTCCGTACTCGCCCGCGCCCAGGCCCCGCCCGCGCTCGCCGCGACCCTCGTCCACGAGGTCCAGCACGGCAAGCTGACCGCCCTCACCGACATCCTGACCCTGCACACCGCCGACCACACGCCCCGCCACTGGGCCCCCTGGCGCAGCGACCCCCGCCCCCTGGAGGGCCTGCTGCACGGCGCCTACGCCCACCTCGCCCTCGCCGGGTACTGGCAGCGCGCCGCCCTCTACGGGGCCCGCGGCGCCTGGGCCCAGCACGCCCGGATCCGCGCGCAGGTGGCCGCCGTCCTGCCCACCCTGCGGTCGCACGAACAACTGACGACCGCAGGACGGGAGTTCACCGACGCGATGGGGGCCGCCGAACGCGCCATGGACGACCTGCCGCCGCCCGGCGACCAGCACACCGCGGCCCGCCGCGCCGTCGACCGCGAACGCCGCGCCTGGTGCGAGGCACACCCCGAACTCGCGCCGTTCGCACACGGCTGACGGACCGTCCGCTGCGGTACCTTTCAAGCCCGTCCACCGCCCGGATTCCAGGGAGACGGCCCGATGACCACCGGTAGTCGCCAGGACCGTGAACCGGCGGCGCAGCAGCCGCCCCAGCCGCCCCAGCCGCAGCGATTCGTCATCAGCTTCGCGGGATTCAACCGCCCCTGGGCGGTGTGGATCGCGCACCGCCTGGAGGAGCACGGCCACCGCGTCGCCCTCCAGCGCTGGGACCCGCAGAACAGCCCCGGCATCGACCAGGCCCTCGACGACCTGGCCCGCTCCGGCAGCCGGGTCCTCCTCGTCCTCAGCGAGCGCTACTTCTCCGCCGGCACCCACACCGACGAGCAGTGGAACACCGCCCTGCGCGCCGTCACCGACCGCCACCCCGACCGGTTCGCGGCGGTCTGTCTCACCGACGCCCCGCTGCCCAGCGCCGTCGCCGTACTGGAGAAGACCGACCTGTGGGGCCTGGACGCGTACGAGGCCGAGTACCGCGTGCTGCGCCGCCTGGAGCTGCCCACCGACCGGATCGGCACCGAGACCGGCCGCCGCGGCCCCCGCTTCCCCAACGACCCGCCGGAGATCTGGGGCCGCGTCCCGCGCCGCAACCCGCGCTTCACCGGCCGCAACGACGTCATCGGCAACCTGCGCGAGGCACTGACCGAAGCCCCGCCCGGCGCGTCCACCGTCACCCTCCTCGGGCTCTCCGGCGTCGGCAAGACCCAGGTCGCCACCGAGTACGCCTACCGCTTCGCCTCCGAGTACGACGTGGTGTGGTGGGTCCCCGCCGAGGACCGGCCCACCCTGCGCGAACGCCTTGCCGACCTGGCCCCCGCGCTCGGGCTGCCGCGCGGGGCGGGCAGCTACGGCGAGCAGATCCGGGCCGTCCTCGAAGCACTGCGGCGCGGGAACCCGTACGGCCGCTGGCTGATGGTCTTCGACGGCTGCGACAACCCGGACGACCTGATCGACCTGCTGCCCTCCGGCGCGGGCGACGTGATCATCACCTCGCGCAACCGCGAGTGGGCCGCCCGGCACACCAGCCTGGTCGAGGTCCCGCTCTACGCACGCCCCGAGTCGATCACCTTCATCCGGCGCCGGGCCCTGCGCCTGACCGCCGACGAGGCCGACCAGCTCGCCGAGGCCCTGGAGGACTACCCGCTCGCCCTCGACCAGACCGCCGGCTGGCTCGCCGACTCCCCGCTGCCGGTCGGCGACTACCTCGTCCTGCTCCAGCACCGGATGGACTCCCGCGAGGCCGTCACGGTCTCCGAGGACTACCCCCTGCCCTTCCCCACCGCCCTCGCCATACTGCTCAACAACGTCCGGGAGAACTTCCCCGACGCCCTCGCCCTGCTCCGGCTGTTCGTCTTCTTCGCCCCCGGCCCGGTGCCGCTGCGCCTGCTGCGCGAATTCCCCGCCGACGACGTGCCCGAACAGCTCGCCGGGCTGATCAACGACCAGATCCGGTGGAACGCCGCCCTCAACAAGCTCGTCCAGTTCTCCGTCGTCCGGCTGGAGTACTCCGACCTGGCCGTGGAGGACGGCGGCGGCGGGCTGGAGACCGTACAGCTGCACCGCATGGTCCACGGCATCGTCCGCGAGGACCTCTCCGAGGGCGAGGCCGAACCGCTGGCACGCGCTGTACGCCAGGTCCTCGCCGCCGCCGACCCGGGCCGGCCCTCGGACTCCCGCCTGTGGCCCCGGTACGCCGAACTCATCCCGCACCTGGCCACCTCCGGGGTGCTCACCAGCAGCAACCCGCGCATCCAGAACTTCCTGCTGCACTGCCTGCGCTACCTGATCCTCGCCGGGGAGTACCGCACGTGCCTCCGCCTGTCCGAGGAGACCGACCTGATCTGGCGGGCCCTGCTCGGCGAGGACCACCCCAAAGTCCGCGAACTCAGCTACCAGTACGGCGAAGCCCTGCGCAACCTCGGCCTGTTCCGGCGCGCCGAGACCCTCACCCGCGCCCGCGCCGACCGGCTCGCCGGGGAACGCGGCGAGCGCGACCTGGAAACCCTGCGCGCCACCAGCTCGTACGGCGGGGTCCTGCTGTGCATCGCCCGCTTCGAACCGGCCCGGGAGATCTTCGAGCACTGCCTGGCCACCTACCGCGAGCTCCTCGGCGAGGACGACTCCACCACCCTCGCCGCCCAGAACAACCTGGCCGCCACCTACCGCCTGCTCGGCCGCTACCTGGACGCCTACGACCTCGACCTGGACACCCTGCGCCGCCGCGAACGGGTCCTCAGAACCCATCACATCTCCACCCTGTCCTCCGGGATCGCCTGCGCCATGGGGCTGCGGCTGATGGGCCGCTACCACGAGGCCCAGACCCGGCAGGAACAGGGCGTGAAGATCAACACGCAGGTGCTGGGCCTGGAACACCCCCAGACCCTGCGCGCCGAGCACAACCTCGGGATGTGCCTGCGCCGCTCCGGGGACATCCCCGGCGCGGGCCTGCGGCTGCGGACCGTGTGGGAACGGGCCACGAGGGTCTTCGGGGCCGACTACCCGTGGACCCTGATGGTCGCCTCCGACTACGCCACCTACCTCAGGGAGTACGGGGACATCGGCGAGGCCCGCCGGATCTCCGAGGACGTGGTCCGCGGCTACCAGTCCCAGCTCGGCCTCGCCCACCCGTACAGCATCGGCACCGTCGGCAACCTCGGCCTCGTGCTGCGGGCCCAGGGGGAGCGCGCGGCGGCCCTCTCACTCGCGGAGCAGGCGCTGGTGGGCATGCGCGGCGCACTCGGCGACCGGCACCCCTGGACACTGGGCTGCGCCCTGAACGCCACCGGCCACCGCAACATCACCGGGCGGCTGGAGGACGCGCTGGACCTGAGCCGGGAGACACTGCGCGGGGCCGAGCGGGTGCTGGGCCCGGACCACCCCATGGCCCTGAGCGCCCAGATCGCCCTGGCGGCGGACCTCCGGTCGGTACGGGAGTACGAGGAGGCGGCGAAACACGAGGACGCGGGCATCAAGGGCCTGACCCGCACCCTGGGCGCCCAGCACGTCCACACGATCTCGGCGAAGCAACAGACCAGACCGTACTGGGACTTCGAGCCCCAGCCGTAGGGGGGCGGGGTCGGGGTCGCGGTCGGGGTACGGGACCCACGTGCGCGGGGCCTTCGCCCCCTCGGCCCCACCGATCCGGGTCGGTGGCTGCCCACCCGCCTCCCTCGGCGGCGGGGTGGGGCCGATGGCCTGCTGGACGGGGTCGGGCGGTGGTGAGTTCTGGCCCGGCGGACTGTCCTGCGAGGCCGGGCTCCGCTGAGCGGGAGCTGCGCAGGCGGAATCAGGGATGTCCTGGGGGTTTCCCGTCCGTCTCATCGTCTCTCCGGTTCGGGCCGGTCCCTCAAGGGCGCTCCTACGTCGCGTCACTGCGTGATGGCCTTCGGCCACCCTTGACCGACCGACCCGCCCCGGACATCCGAAGACTGCCGGGAAGCCCCCGAAGGAACGGGCCGGTCCAAGCTTTCAGGGACGGGGCGGCCAGAGATGCGCGGGCGGGTGCCCGAGGGGGCGCATCCCGAGGCGGGGCCCATCCGCACCGGATTCCGGGTCCGGGGCGGCCGAAGCTCCGTCCTGCGGCGGACAGATGGAGCCGGCGGCGCATCGGGCGGCCTGGACGCCTCAGATCGCTACGCGCTTCTCCATGACGGCGGCGAACGGCCGTCCGGGGTTGGGTCCTGGGGCCGTCGGACGCGGTTGGTCAGGCCGGCTCGACGTTGCCGACCGCGGTGGTGAACTCGCGGCCGGACGCGGCTCGGATGTAGGCCAGCTCCATCCAGTGCGGGTGGACGGAGTCCGACACGTCCTCGTTGATCACGGCCATCAGCACTCCTTCGGTGCCGGACGCGAGATCGCGTACACGGCGGCGCAGTAGGCGATGAGGCACGTACTCGTACCGCTCAGTCATCGGACGGTCCTTCGATTGACGCAATGAAACGCTTCCACCCGACGAGTGCCCGGTCGAGGAGTTCCTGACTGGGTTCGGGCTCCGGGCTGAGCCGGGGGATGGCCGGGCACCGGGCGCACTCGCAGCTCGGGAAGGCGAGGGGGTTCACGGGCGGGCTGTCGCGCACCTTGGGGGCGACGACCACATCGGCGCGTTCGCGGACCACTTGTCCCGTCAGGGTGTTGATGTCGTACACGCGAATAGTCATGGGCATGCGCGCTCCCGCAGCTCAGAGGTGTTGTGAATCCTGCGTGCCACCAGTGCACCGTCTGAGGGGGCGCCATGGGTCGCCGGGCACCGGACGTTTGGGCGGACGTTTTCCCGCCTGCCAGCGCGGCCAGATCACTACGGTGAAGGCGTGATCAGCGACCGAGAGGGGGAAGCGCGCATGGCGGGGCAGGTGACGGGGGCACTGGCACGGTTACGGCACGCCGCTGGCTACACGCAGGAGTCGTTCGTCGAGGCGTTCCGGCAGGAAGCCGTCCGCCTCGGCATCGCCGCTTCGGTGAGCGTCCGGCAACTGCGGCGGTGGGAGCGCGAGACACCTCCGCCGCTACCGCATCCGGGACAGCAGGCCGCGCTCGAAGCCCTCTTCGGCGTACCGCTCCCCGAGATGGGCTTTGACCTCCCTGCACATCGCGTGACGGTCGCGGCGCCGATCAGCGACGCTGGAGGGGTGAAGAGGAGAACGTTTGTTGCGGACGCGGGCGTCCTCGCCGCAGCGGCCCTGATCCCGGCCGCACCGGGGCCCCGCGTCGGTACGGCCGATCTCGGACGGCTAAGAGAACGGCTGGACGGGCTCTATCAGACGGACCACACGGCGGGCAGCGTACCGGCCGGGGTACAGGCCGGATACATCGAGCAAGAGCTCACGCGCGCCCTCGCGAGCGCCTCGTACACGTCCCGTGTCGGTCGGGAGCTGCAAACGATGCTCGCCGAGCTGCACGGTCATCGTGCCTGGTACGGCTACGACGGTGGACGCATCGCCGAGGGCCGTGCCGCTTGCATGGAAGCCCTCGCCGCGGCGCAGCTCGTCGACAACCCACTGCTACAGGTCTCGGTGCTGGAGACCCTGGTACTCCTCGCTGTCAAGGCAGACCGGTCGTGGGAAGCGGCGAGCGCGGTCGAGAACGCCTACCGCCTTGCGAGCCGAGCGGGTGCCGGTCCGACGGTTCACCTTGTGATCGCGCTGCGCGATGCCAACGTCGCTACCCATGCCGGGGATCTGCCGGGCTCGCGTCGTGCTCTGACTCGGGCGGTCAGCTACCAGGGGCGCGCGGACTCCGATTCGGACGTACCGAACTGGGCCCGGTTCGTCGGGCCTTTCGAGGTCGACTACGCGACCGCGGACATGTACGTGCGCGCCGCTCAGCCCAAGAGGGCAGTGCCGTTCCTGCGAGCGGCCCTGCGCGGCATCGGGGGTGGGCTGGCCCGGAATAGTGCCTCGTACCGCGTCAAGCTCGCCGATGTGCTGTTGGCCGCCGGGGAGGTCGACGAGGCGTGCGCCGAAGTGAATGGTGTGCTTGACACCTGGGGCGGTATCGCGTCGCCCCGTCTGCTGGGCAAGGTGCGTGACTTCAAGAAGGCGGCCGGGGTAGTCGACAGTCCAACCGCCCGCGCGTGCGTGGAGCGCATTCACGAGACCGTATGAGAGGGCGTCCAATGACCCAGCCAGAGGCAGTGTCGGTTGAGCAGCTCGACGGGGCGGCCGCCGTGGCGGCCGAGAGTGCCTTCCGACTGGTCTACGCCGAGGCGTTTGCCGAGCCGCCGTACGACGAGAACGAGAGCGACGTGTCTGCCGCGTTCCGCCGCTTTCGGTCACAGACCCGTAAGGCCACCTTCCGGAGCACCCTGGCGCGCAGCTCGGACGGCCAGCCCGTCGGGATCGCGTACGGGTACCCGCTCGGGCCGCGGACGGGCTGGTGGGATCAACTGACCGAGCCCGTGCCCGAGGAGATGCGGAGGGAGGACGGTCGGCGGACCTTCGGACTGATGGAACTCGCCGTGCGTGCCCCGTGGCGCAGACAGGGGATCGCCAGGCTCCTCCACGACGCCCTGCTCGACGGTATCGATGCCGAGCGGGTCCTCCTCAACGTCCACCCTGGGAGCGCGGCTGCCGTGGCCGCGTATCGGGCTTGGGGGTACCGGAAGGTCGGCGACGCGCGCCCTTGGGAAGGCGCGGAAGTGCATGAGGTGATGGTGCTCGACCTCTGGTGAGCGGGCTTCCGGTGAGTGGCCTGCTCAGCCGGAAGGCGCCCGGGCCTCTTCGAGGGCCGGGCCTTCCTCAGGCAGGGGAATGCCTCGCGGCACGCTGGGTTCCGCTCGGCGTGAGGCTGCCGGTCGTCAGACCTTGCACTGGTGCTGCTCGGCCCGCAGCGCGAGCTCGGTGCGCTCCCGGCGGGCCGCGTCCGCCTCCTCGCGGACCTTGTCCAGGCGGTCCTCCAGCTGGGCGACCCGCTCGCGGTAGCGCTCCAGCTCGGCACGTACGAACTCCACGTCGGCCACCTGCTGCGCGGTCTCCTGGCGGATCTTCTCCGTCTCCTCCTCGAACCGGTGCTTGGCCACGTCCAGCTGGGCGATGGCCATGTCCGCGGCCTCCTCCGCCAGCGCGGTGCGCTGCTCGGCGTCCAGGGTGCGCTGGGCCGCGGCCTTGGTCACGGTCTGGATGCGCGCCTCGGCGGCGGCCGAGTCCGTGATGATGGCCAGTTCCTCGATGTAGCCGGGCAGGTCCGTGGCCAGCTGGGAGATGAGCGCCACGAGGTCGTCGCGAGTACCGGATCCGTCCTTGCCCTCCATCGCGGCTTCCATCGCGGTCTCCATGGCGGCTTCCATCGTCTGCTCGACGGGGGGAGCGTGCGGGGTGGGCTGTGCGGGGACCTGGACGCCGGCCGCCGCCTTGGCCGCCTTCTTGGCGTCGGCCGCCTGGCGTTTCTCGTCCTTGCGCTGCTGCCGCTTGGCCCGGAACCTGCGGAACGCCCCCAGCGCGTTGTGATCCGGGTGAGCGCAGTACGTGGGCTCGGGGTTGCCGGGCGTCGGCGCCTCCGGGTGGTTGGTGCACTCCGGGTAGGCGCAGAGGGGAAGCGTCTCGACCGTCATTGTCCTGCTTTCTCATGAGATTTCGGGTTCGCCGGAGACCACCGGTATCGGGTGCGGCTCGCGCCGTCCGGTCGCACTCGGTGATGTACGAACACGCTAGAGGCAGCAGGGGACTTGTGGGCGCCCCAAGAGGGGGCGTCATACATCGGTAAGATCATCGGCCGTCCGGGGCCACGACAGCCGGAAGGCCCGGCCCCCGTGAGGGGCCGGGCCTTCCGTACCGCTGGGATCGGGGCGGGGTTACGCCTCGAAGACCTCGTTCAGCAGGAGCTGCTGCTCCGCCTGGTGGCGCTTCGCGGAGCCCACCGCCGGGGACGAGCCGTGCGGGCGGGAGATGCGCCGCAGGCGCTCGCCGGCCGGGACGTCCGCGCCGACCGCCAGGTCGAGGTGGTCGATCAGGTTCAGCGCGATGAACGGCCACGCACCCTGGTTCGCCGGCTCTTCCTGGGCCCAGATGTACTTCGCCGCGTTCGGGAACTTGGCGATCTCCGCCTGGAGTTCCGCGCCCGCCAGCGGGTACAGCCGCTCGATGCGGATGATCGCGGTGTCCGTGATGCCGCGCTTCTCGCGCTCGGCCTCCAGGTCGTAGTAGACCTTGCCGGCGCAGAAGACGACCTTGCGGACCGCGTTCGCGTCCACCGTGGCGTCACCGATGACCGGACGGAACGAACCGGTCGTGAACTCCTCCGCCTTCGACGCCGCAGCCTTCAGACGCAGCATCGACTTCGGGGTGAAGACGATGAGCGGCTTGTGGTGCGGGTTGTGGACCTGCCAGCGCAGCAGGTGGAAGTAGTTCGACGGGAGGGTGGGCATGGCCACCGTCATGTTGTCCTGCGCGCACATCTGGAGGAAGCGCTCGGGACGCGCGGACGAGTGGTCCGGGCCCTGGCCCTCGTAGCCGTGCGGGAGGAGCAGCGTGACACCGGAGGTCTGGCCCCACTTCTGCTCGGCCGAGGAGATGAACTCGTCGACGACGGTCTGCGCGCCGTTGACGAAGTCACCGAACTGGGCCTCCCAGAGGACCAGCGCGTCCGGACGGGCCAGCGAGTAGCCGTACTCGAAGCCCATGGCCGCGTACTCGGAGAGCAGCGAGTCGTAGACGTTGTAGCGGGCCTGGTCGTCCGAGAGGTAGAGGAGAGGCGTGTAGTCCTCGCCCGTCTCCCGGTCGATGAGGACCGCGTGGCGCTGGCCGAAGGTGCCGCGGCGGGAGTCCTGGCCGGACAGCCGGACCGGGGTGCCCTCCATCAGCAGCGAGCCGAAGGCGAGGGTCTCGCCCATGCCCCAGTCGATGGTGCCCTCGTCGATCATCGCCGCGCGGCGCTGCAGCTGCGGCAGCAGACGCGGGTGGACCGTGACGCCCTCGGGGATGGTGACCTGGGACTCGGCGATCCGCTTGACGACGTCCTGGGAGATCGCGGTGTTCACGGCGACCGGGAAGTCGGCGGACGGGGCCGGGGCGGCCGGCGCGGCGACCGCGGGCTGCGTGGCGGCCTCGCGGACCTCCGCGAAGACCTTCTCCAGCTGGCCCTGGAAGTCCTGGAGCGCCTGCTCGGCCTCTTCCAGCGTGATGTCGCCGCGACCGATGAGGGACTCGGTGTAGAGCTTGCGCACCGAGCGCTTCTTGTCGATCAGGTCGTACATCAGCGGCTGCGTGAACGCCGGGTTGTCGGACTCGTTGTGGCCGCGGCGGCGGTAGCAGATGAGGTCGATGACCACGTCCTTGTTGAACGCCTGGCGGAACTCGAAGGCCAGCCGGGCCACGCGGACGACGGCCTCGGGGTCGTCACCGTTCACGTGGAAGATCGGCGCCTCGATCATGCGGGCCACGTCGGTCGCGTACATCGAGGAACGCGAGGACTCCGGGGCGGCGGTGAAGCCGACCTGGTTGTTGATGACCACGTGCACGGTGCCGCCGGTGCGGTACCCGCGCAGCTGCGACATGTTCAGCGTCTCGGCGACCACACCCTGGCCCGCGAAGGCCGCGTCGCCGTGGAGCGCGAGGGGCAGGACCGTGAAGTCCGTGCCGCCCTTGTTGATGACGTCCTGCTTGGCGCGGGCGACACCCTCCAGGACCGGGTCCACCGCCTCCAGGTGCGAGGGGTTCGCGACGAGCGAGACCTTGATCTGCTCGCCGTCCAGGCCCGTGAAGGTTCCCTCGGCGCCCAGGTGGTACTTGACGTCACCGGAGCCGTGCATGGACTTCGGGTCGAGGTTGCCCTCGAACTCGCGGAAGATCTGCGCGTACGACTTGCCGACGATGTTCGCCAGGACGTTCAGGCGGCCGCGGTGGGCCATGCCGATGACGACCTCTTCGAGGCGGGCCTCGGCGGCCGAGTCGATGACGGCGTCGAGCAGCGGGATGACGGACTCGCCGCCCTCCAGGGAGAAGCGCTTCTGGCCGACGTACTTCGTCTGCAGGAAGGTCTCGAAGGCCTCCGCCGCGTTCAGTCGGCGCAGGATGCGCAGCTGCTCCTCGCGCTCCGGCTTGGTGTGCGGGCGCTCGATGCGGTCCTGGATCCAGCGGCGCTGCTTGGGGTCCTGGATGTGCATGAACTCGACGCCGGTGGTGCGGCAGTACGAGTCGCGCAGCACGCCGAGGATGTCGCGGAGCTTCATCATCGACTTGCCGGAGAAGCCGCCGACCGCGAACTCGCGCTCCAGGTCCCACAGGGTGAGGCCGTGCTCGGTGATGTCGAGGTCGGGGTGCTTGCGCTGCTTGTACTCCAGCGGGTCGGTGTCGGCCATGACGTGGCCGCGGACCCGGTAGGAGTGGATCAGCTCGAAGACGCGGGCGGCCTTCGTGACGTCGTCGTCGTGCGAGGCGTCGATGTCCCGGTTCCAGCGGACGGGCTCGTACGGGATGCGCAGCGACTCGAAGACGGCGTCGTAGAAGCCCTCCTCGCCGAGCAGCAGGTTCGCGACGATGCGCAGGAACTCGCCGGAGGCCGCACCCTGGATGACTCGGTGGTCGTAGGTCGAGGTCAGGGTCATGACCTTGGAGATGCCCAGCTTGTTCAGGGTGTCCTGCGAGGTGCCCTGGAACTCGGCGGGGTAGTCCATGGAGCCGACGCCCATGATGACCGACTGTCCGGGCATCAGGCGGGGCACGGAGTGCACGGTGCCCAGGCCGCCGGGGTTGGTCAGCGAGACGGTGACGCCGGTGAAGTCGTCCATCGTCAGCTTGCCGACACGGGCGCGGCGGACGATGTCCTCGTAGGCCTGCCAGAACTCGAAGAAGTTGAGGGTCTCGGCCTTCTTGATGCCGGCGACGACGAGCTGGCGGTCGCCGTTGGGCTTCACCAGGTCGATCGCGAGACCGAAGTTGATGTGCTCCGGCTTGACCAGGGTCGGCTTGCCGTCCTTCTCCGCGAAGGAGTAGTTCATGGCCGGCATGGCCTTGATCGCCTGCACCATCGCGTAGCCGATCAGGTGCGTGAAGGAGATCTTCCCGCCCCGGGCGCGCTTGAGGTGGTTGTTGATGACGATGCGGTTGTCGAACAGCAGCTTCACCGGGACGGCGCGGACGGAGGTGGCCGTCGGCACGTCGAGGGAGGCGTTCATGTTCTTGGCGACGGCAGCCGCCGGGCCGCGGAGCGTCACCAGCTCGGGGCCCGCGGGGGCCTCGGTGGCGGGCGCGGCCTTCTGGGGGGCTACGGAGGAGGGGGCGGGCGCGGCCGGTGCGGCGGCCGGGGCCTGGGAGGTGACAGTCACAGCAGGGGCACCAGAGGGGGTGGCAGGAGCAGGGGCAGGAGCTGACACAGGCGCAGAAGCTGGCGCGGCGGCAGCCGCTCCAGTGGAGCCGGTGCTCGCACCGGGAGTCGGGGCAGGTGCTGCGGCGCGCGCCGCCCCCGTGGCGGCGGCGTCGGTGGCCTGCGGCGCCGCGGTGACGGTGGTGGCGGCCTGTGCGGAGGCGCCGTCCGTCGTCGCGGGCTTCTCGGGACCGTCCGACTTCACCGGAGCGACAGCGCCACCCGGCTTGTAGTCGGCGAAGAAGTCCCACCAGGCCCGGTCGACCGAATTCGGGTCCTGGAGGTACTGCTGATAGATCTCGTCGACGAGCCACTCATTGGCGCCGAAGCCTGAGGCAGGGTTCTTCCCGCCCTCTGCTGCTTCGGTCGTGGTGCTCGAGTTACTGGGGGACTGTGGCGACACGGCGGCAACCGCCCTCTTCCGCTTCACAAGGTATGGACAGCGGGAATAAAGGCTACGCCTCCTCGGGCGCTGCATGCAGGCCGGGCGGGACTTACGTCGCGCAGGTCACATCGAACGGCGGGTTTCGTCACGTGGAATGGCGGGAAACGAGCCTGGTTCGGGTAGGGGGCACCGAGGTTGCGGCCCCCTTGGCTTCGCACCCCTGACGGACCCCGGGTACGTGTGGCCGAGATCATGTCCTTCCCACTCGAACCCTACGTCAACACGACGCCTATGAGCTGCCCGGAAGCGTGACGAGGATGCGGCAGCCGCGTGACGATTCGGCCACTCCGATCCGGCCTCCGTGCAGCTCCACGGCCCAGCGGGCGATCGCCAGGCCCAGTCCGGTGCCTCCGTCGCCGCCGCGCGCGCTGCCCCGGTTGAACCGCTCGAAGACGCGGTGGCGCTCCGCCTCGGGGATGCCTGGGCCCTCGTCCCGCACCTCCAGCACCAGGCTTCCGGGCGCGTCGCCGGTCCGGGCGCGGACCGTGACCCGGCCGTGCGGAGGGCTGTGCTTGACCGCGTTGTCGATCAGATTTGCGACCACCTGGTGCAGCCGCTCGGCGTCCGCGTGCGCCCACAGCTCGGGCGGGAAGACGTCCAGGTGCAGGTGCACGTCGTTGCGGGTGTGCCCGCCCGAACCGGAGAGGAGGCCCGGCCGGCCGGCGGCCGCCAGCCGCGATTCCTTCAGTACGCCCGACAGGTACGGCCACACCTCGAAGCGGCGGGCGCGCAGCGGGACCACGCCGTTGTCCACCCGGGACAGGTCCAGCAGGGTCTCCACGAGCCCGCCGAGCCGCTCGGTCTGCTTCAGCATCGTGCGCATGGTCTCCGGATCGGCGGCCGAAACCCCGTCCACCACGTTCTCCAGCACGGCCCGCAGTGCCGCGATGGGCGTGCGCAGCTCGTGCGAGACATTGGCGACGAGCTCCTTGCGGTGCCGGTCCACGGCCTCCAGGTCGTCCGCCATCAGATTGATGGTGGAGGCCAGGTCGCCCAGCTCGTCGCGGCGCCCCGCCCCGCGTACCCGCCGGGTGAAGTCGCCGTGGGATATCGCGCGGGCCACCGTCGTCATGTCGTCCAGCGGCGCCGTCAGGCTGTGCGCCACGAACTGGGTGATCAGCATCGAGGCGATCACCGAGAAGACCGTGATGAAGCGCAGCTCGGTGTCGGTACGCAGGGCCACCAGCAGCAGGCCCGTCGTGATGAAGACCGAGACCACCACGAGCGTGCCCAGCTTGGTCTTGATCGAGAAGGGCGAGAAGGGCCGCAGCCCCGCAGGGGGCCGCTGCCGCTGCCGCTGCCGGTTCGGCGGGCCGTTCATGCCTGGGCCGGGGTCTCCAGGGCGTACCCGACGCCGTGGACCGTACGGATCCGCTCCGCGCCGATCTTGCGGCGCAGGGCCTTGATGTGGCTGTCGACCGTACGGGTCCCGGACGCGTCGGCCCAGTCCCACACCTCGGCCAGCAGCTGCTCCCGGGAGAGCACCGCCCGCGGGGTCCCGGCCAGGCACACCAGCAGGTCGAACTCGGTGGGGGTCAGGTGCACGTCCTCCGTGTGCACCCGGACCCGGCGCTGGGCGTGGTCGATCTCCAGATCGCCCAGGCGCAGGGTGGCCCCGCGCGGGGTGTGCGCGGCCATGGTGGCCCGCTCCACGCGCCGCAGCAGTACGTGGACCCGGGCGGCCAGCTCGCGCATCGAGAACGGCTTGGTCATGTAGTCGTCCGCGCCGACCCCGAGCCCGACCAGCAGGTCGGTCTCGTCGTCACGCGCGGTGAGCATGAGGACCGGCACGGGCCGCTGGGCCTGGACCCGGCGGCAGACCTCCAGGCCGTCGAAGCCGGGCAGCATGATGTCGAGGACCAGCAGCTCGGGCAGCCAGGTCTCGGCCGCGGTGACGGCCGAGGGGCCGTCGCCGGCGGTCTGTACCTGGAAGCCCTCGGCGCGCAGACGGGCCGCGATGGCTTCGGCGATGGTGTGGTCGTCCTCGACGACCAGCACACGCCGCTGGGCGCCGGGTGTCGCCGCGGCGCTCTGATGGGTGGTGTGTGTCTGTTCCATGTCCGCCCCTGAAGATCCCGCGTGAATGGGGTGCAGCGTAGAGGAGGCGTCGGCCTGCGGCTACGTGGGGTTCGGACATGGCATATGTGCTGGACGACGATAAGCGGAATGTGTGGTACCGGGTGCCGGTCCCCCCACGGGACCGGCACCCGGCGGGCGAGACCGGTCAGGTGCCTCGCCGTCCTTGCCCTCCGAGGGGCGTCCGGGGGGTGCCTACGGGCCCTGGAGGGTCAGCCCGTGGCCGTGCGGGAAGACCGGGTCGAGAGTGTCGTTCGGCACATCCGGCCGGGACGCCTCGACGGCCTTCATCGAGCGCGGGAGCTCGAAGGGGAGGCGGCCCCCGGGGGTGGCGCGGCCGAAGGCCACGTCCAGCAGGGCGGCGTCGCCGGCCCCGTAGTCGGCGATCAGGGCCGCCGCGCGCTCGGCGATCTCCGGGATGACGGCGGCCCGCTCCAGGTTGATGCAGACCAGGGTCGGGACCTGGTCCAGGAGGGCCAGGATCTGAGCCAGTTCCGGCTCGGGGAAGGCCAGCGAACCCGAGTGGAAGTAGGACTCGAAGATGTTCTCGCGCGGCTCGTACGGGGTCCGCAGCCGCAGGACGGCGAGATCCGCGTCGGCCGGGTCGGCGACGACCTCGCCGTACCCGGCGGCGACGGCCGCGTCCACGTTCCGCACGTACAGCTTCGGCCCCGTGGTGAGCGGGAGCAGGCCGTCCCGGTTGGTCAGGACGGTGAGGGAGCGGCGCTGGGCCGCGGCCCCCAGGGCCGTGAAGTCGGACCGGCCGACGATCTCGGCCGCCGCGTCCGGGTCCACGTACGGGTCCTCGAACAGGCCGAGCGTGAACTTCTCCCGCAGCAGGCGGCGTACCGAGTCGTCGATCCGGGACTCCGCGACCCGGCCCGAGCGGACCAGCTCCACGATCACCTCGGGGCACTGCTCACCGCCGAACTGGTCGCAGCCGGCCTCCAGGCCGCGCGCCGCCCGCTCGGCCACGCTCAGGTGCTCCAGGCCCCAGGCGCGCGCCGGATGCACCTGCCCGAAGATCGTCGCGTCGTCGAGCAGCCCCCAGTCGCTGCAGACGATGCCCTCGAAGCCGAGCTCCTCGCGGAGCAGGCCGGTGACCACGCCCTTGTTGAAGCCGAAGCCGACCTCCTCCCAGTCCGTGCCGATCGGCTGGCCGTAGTACGGCATCATCTGCGCGCACCCGGCGGCGATCGCCGCCCTGAACGGCTCCAGGTGGTGCTCGCGCATGCCGCCCGGGTAGACCTGCTCCTTGCCGTGCGCGAAGTGCGGGTCCTCGCCGTCCTTCTGCGGGCCGCCGCCGGGGAAGTGCTTGACCATCGCGGACACCGACCCGGGTCCGAGGGCCGGGCCCTGCAGGCCGCGTACGTATGCCGCCACGAGCTCGCCCGTCAGCCGGGCGTCGGAGCCGAAGGTGCCGGACTGGCGGGCCCAGCGGGGTTCGCTGGCCAGGTCGATCTGCGGGTGCAGGGCGACGCGGAAACCGACGGCGAGGTACTCGCGGCGGACGGTGTCGGCGAACCGGTGGACGAGCTCGGGGTCGCCGATGGCGGCCAGGCCCAGGGCCTCCGGCCAGGCGGAGAAGGCACCGGAGTTGAAGGACGCGCCGACGTTGTCGGTGAAGGTGTGGCGCGGGTCGGTGGAGAGGGTGACCGGGATGCCGAGGCGGGTGGCCGCGGCCATCTCCTGGACGGCGTTCTGCCACCGGGCCATCTCGCGGGGCCCGTAGGTGCCGAGCAGGTTGAAGTGGGTGAGGTGGCGGTCCTCGATCAGCTCGGGCGTGGTGAAGGGGAGCATCGAGCCGTCGGTCTCGGTGACCGGGGTGCCGTCCGCGTTCATCATCAGCATCGAGTGGAAGAGCTGGCCGGCCTTCTCCTCCAGGGTCATCCGGGAGAGCAGGTCCTCCACGCGGCGGTCGACGGGCAGCGCAGCGTCTTGGTAATCGGGCGTCGCGTTCATGGCGGGACTCCTGGAGCACGTGACCGGGCGGATCGGCACGGTCAAGGTAGAGCCGAAAACCATGCACCTGCTAGGTTTTTGAAAAGTGAGCTGGGTCACGCGGGCCGGACGGCCGGAAAACGCCGCGCCTTAGGCTGTCCGCATGGCACAGGACACGGGGCGCACGGAGCGGACCGAGCGGACCGAGCGGACGGAGCGCAAGGCCTCGAAGGCCTCGAAGGGCTCGGCCCGGGGGACCTACGCGGTGGGCGACGCCCGGAGGCAGAAGATCCTCGACACCGCCGTCGAGCACTTCGCGCAGTGGGGCTTCAACGCGTCCTCGCTGGCCCGCATCGCCGCCGACTGCGGGATCACCCAGGGCGGACTGCTGCACCACTTCCGCGGCAAGGAGGACCTGCTGCTCTCGGTCCTCGCCCAGAGCGAGCGGCACGACGTGGAGCGGCTCTTCAGCGAGCCCGCCGAGTCGGTCGCCGCCCACTTCGCCACCGTCGTGGAACTCGCCGCCGACAACGAGCGGCGGCCCGGCATCGTCCGGATGTTCAACACCCTGGTCGGCGAGTCCGGCAACCCGGAGCACCCGGCACACGCGTACTTCACCCAGCGCTACGACCGGGTGCTCGGCTACACCGTCGACCTGCTGGAGGCGGGCGTCGGCCGCGGCGAACTGCGCCCGGACACCGACTGCGGGGCCGTCGGCCGGGAGATCCTCGCCGTCATGGACGGCCTGCAGATCCAGTGGGTGCTGGCGCCCGGAAGCGTCGACATGCCGGCCCGGCTGCGCGGATTCCTGGACCGGCTGCTGCGGGACATTTCGGCCGCGTCCTGAGTGGCGGCCCGGTCACCGCACTAGCCGCCGGTGAACGGGGGCAGCGCGTCCAGCACCTTCGTCAGGGCCTCCGGCAGGGACCCCTGGCCGCCCGCCACCTCGTGGCCGTCGTGCACGAAGGCGTAGAAGTACCCGTCGTAGATCGTGGGGCCGCCGGTGGCGATCCGGGGCAGCCGGGCGAAGTCGGCCTCCCGCAGGGCGCCGCGCAGGGCCGCGAGCTCCGCCCCGGACAGCTTTCCGGTGCCCGTCGGCTTCGCCCCGGCGTCCAGCCGGGTGAAGGAGCCGTCGCCCCTGACGACGAGGGTGTGGGTCTGCCCGGCGAAGCCGCCGGTGCGGGTGACCCGGACCAGGGTCTCGCCGGGGGCCGGGACCTGGCCGGCCGTGGGGCTCGTGGCCGGGCCGGCCGTCGCGCGGGTGCTCGCGCCCGTGCCCGTACTCGCGCCCGTGCTCGGGTCCCCGCTCGGGTCCGCGGACGCGCTCGCGCTCGTGCCCGGCCCGGTGGAGGACTTCGGGGCCGGGTCGTCGCCGCCCGCGGTACCCGAGGGCCCGCAGCCCGCCAGGACCACCGTGCTCAGCACCGCCGCCGCAACCGCTCGTAACGCGTGCACACCCACCTCCGCAGGGACTTGTGTCCAACCCCGAGTATGGAGTCCGCACACCCGTTGCGACACCCGTCCCGACCGCACGCGGAGGCCGACATCAGCCGGATCGCCCCCTGGCGCCTGCTCCCGCCGCTGCTGGCCGTGCTCCTCGGCCTCTGGGGCCTGGAGCGGGGCGGCAGCATGTGGCGCGACGAGTCCGTCACCTGGCAGGTGGCCCACCGGCCGCTCGGCGGGATCGTGGAGCTGCTGGGCCGGGTCGACGCCGTCCACGGGCTGCACTACGTGCTCATGCACGGGGTGTTCCAGGTGTGGGAGGGCGGCCTGTGGGCGCTGCGGCTGCCCTCCGTCGCCGCCACCGCCCTCGCGGCCGCCGGGGTGGCCGCCGTCGCCCACCGGCTCGCGGGGGAGCGGGCCGCGCTGCTCGCGGGCTGCGTGTACGCCGTACTGCCGCCCGTGCAGATGTACGCCCAGGAGGGGCGCTCCTACGCCCTGGTCGCGGCCGCCGTGGTGTGGGCGACGTACCTGATGCTGTGCGAGCGGTGGCCGGCCTACACGGTGGTGCTGCTGCTCGGCTGCTGGCTGCACGAGTTCGCCGCGCTCGCCCTGCTCGCCCACGCCTTCACCGCGTGGCGCTCGCGCGGCTGGCGCCGGAGCGCCGCCGCCGTGCTGGTCCTGCTGCTGCCGCTCGCCGTGGTGAGCGCCCTGCAGGCCGAGCAGCAGCTCGGCTGGCTCGGGCGGCCGAGCTGGCAGGACTGGGTGGCGTACGGGGTGGTGGGCGCCGCGGCCCTGCTGCTCGCGCGAGGCGCTCCGCCCGACCTCGTACGGGTGGCGCTCCCGCTCGTCCTGCTGCCGCCCGGGGTGCTGATGGTGATCTCACTGTTCAACCCCTGGTACGTCGACCGGTACGTGATCTACGCGCTGGCCGGGCTCGCCCTGCTCGCGGGGGTCCGGCTCGCGCAGGCCCGCGGATGGTGGCCGTGGCTGCTGGCGGGCGCGCTGCTGGTGCCGTTCGCCGTCTGGTCGGTGTGGCTGCGTACGCCGGAGAGCCGCAAGGACGACGTGCTCGCCGTGGCCGCCGCGGTCCGGGAGCGGGCCCGGCCGGGGGACGCGGTGCTGTTCATGCCCTCGCGCCGGCGCGAGTGGCTGCTGTCCTCGCCCGAGCTCTACGGGGAGCTGCGCGACGTGGCCCTGGACCGCACCCCGGCGGCCTCGCACAGCCTCCAGGGCACCGAACTGCCCCCGGACCGGATCCGCTCGGCGCTGCTGGCCTCGCCCCGGGTGATCGCCCTGCTGGACCCGGCCGGTCAGCCGCTGGACCCGTACCCGCGGGAGGCGGTCAAGCGGGAGGAGCTGGCGGCCCGCTTCGAACTGTGCTCGACGACCGGGGTGCGCGGCGCCCGGGTGGCGGTCTACGCCCGGCCGGGCGGCTGCGGCTGACCCCCGCGCGGGGAGCCGGTCCGGGCCGCGTCGGAGGATGGGGGCCCGTGTCGTACAGCCGGAGGTGCCGCATGACCCAGCCCCAGGACGCCGCGTCCGAAGCGCAGCCCGGAGCGCAGCCCGAGGCGCTGCCCGGAGCGTCGTCCGGACCGCTTCCCGGGCCCCTGCCCGGACCGCTCGTCGGGATCGACTGGCTCGCCGGGCGGCTGGGTGCGCCCGGCCTGGTCCTCTTCGACGCCTCCGTCGGCGCCCACCGCGCCGCGGCCCACCGGATCCCGGGCGCCCGCCCCTTCGACCTCGACGGGCCCCTGTCCGACCACACCGCGCCCGCCCCGCACACCATGCCCGGGGCCCCGGAGTTCACCGAGGCGATGCGCGCCCTCGGCGTCGACGACTCGGACACCGTCGTCGTCTACGACGGCGCCGGCATCTACTCCAGCGCCCGCGCCTGGTGGATGCTGCGCGCCATGGGCTTCGACCGGGCCGCCGTCCTCGATGGGGGACTGCCCGCCTGGACCGCCGCCGGCCTGCCGGCCTCGGCCACCGGCCCGGCGTACGAGGGCCCGCGCGGCTCCTTCACCGCCCGGCCCCGGGCCGGGCTGCTGGTCGGCAGCGCCGCCGTCGCGCGGGCCCTGACCGACCCGGCCGCGGCCGTCCTCGACGCCCGCACGCGGGAACGCTTCACCGGTACCGCCCCGGAACCCCGCCCGGGCCTGCGCGGCGGCCACATGCCGGGCGCGGTCAACCTGCCGTTCGCCGCACTCCAGGACACGAACGGTCTGATGCGGCCGGCCGGGGAACTGCGCGCCGCCTTCCGGGCGCTGACGGGGGGACGGGAACGGCTCTACCTCAGCTGCGGCTCCGGGGTGACCGCCTGCGTGCTGGCCCTCGGCGCCGACCTCGCCGGGTACCGGGAGATCGCGGTGTACGACGGCTCCTGGAGCGAGTGGGGCATGCCCTCTGAACTCCCCGTGACCACCGGCCGGTAGTGGATGGGGGACGGGGGACGGGGGGTAGCCCCACCAGGGGTCCGGGTGGGAGCCCCATCGGCCCGGGGCACGCTCCCGATCCAGAATCGGATCATGACCTCTCACGCCACGTCCGCCCGCACGGCCCGCACCGCGATCGCCGCCCTCGGCGCCGGCCTCCTCCTGGCCGGCTGCTCCTTCTCCGGCGGTGCCTTCGCGGACGACGCCTACAAGACGGCGGCCGCCGATGCCACGGTCACCGAGGCGGTCACGGCGGTGAAGGTGACGGGGGCCCGGTCCGGCTCGATCGACGTCACCCCCGGGACCGGCCCCGGAGTCACGGTCCACCGCACCGTCCACTACCGCGGGGACACCGTTCCGGCGACCGGCCAGAAGGTCACCGCAGGCGTACTGACCTTCAGCGACAACTGCTCCGGGAACTGCTACATCGACTACCGGCTGGAGGTTCCGGCCGCGGCCACGGTCGAGCTGGAGAGCTCCAGCGGCGACATCGCGGTGAGGGGCGTGGCGGGCGCCGACGTGGAGGCCGACTCCGGCACGGTCACGGCCGGCCGGATCGGCGGCCCGCTGAAGGTCCGTACCTCCTCGGGCGAGATCACCGCCACCGAGCTGTCCGGCCCGAGCGCCGAGATCCGCTCGTCCTCGGGCAACGCCCGCCTGGACTTCACGAAGGCCCCGTCGTCGGTGCTCGCCGAGACCAGCTCGGGCGACGTCACGCTGAAGGCCCCGCAGGCCCCGTACCGCGTCAAGGTCTCCACCGACTCCGGCGCCCGCGACATCACCCTGCCCGACGACGCCTCGGCCCCCTCCCGCATCTCGGTGGAGACCACGTCGGGCGACATCCGCGTCTCCGCGGTCTGACCGTCCTGTCCGGCGGGGCTCGGGGCTCAAGTGCTCGGGGCCTGGCGGCGACATCACTCGATCGGGCGAGGGATCGACCGTTCCGCCGCCCAGGGAGAAGCTCGGGCCATACCCTCACGGACCATGAAGAGCACCCGCCGCGGGGGCGGCGAGGGGTGGCTTGGATCGTCTTTCGGGGGGTTCGGTGATCGAGAAGATCGTGGTCGGCGCCGCTGTGGCGCTGCTCGGCTGGACAGCCCGGACGCTGGTGCAGAACCGGCGTCATCTGTCCCTGCTGCGGCTGCTGCTCACACCCCGCCGCAGCATCCGGGTCTCGGTGGCCGTCCTGTTGTGCGTGCAGGACGAGGACCACTACGTCCTCTTCGGTTCCCCCACCCGGCCGGGATCGTTCGGACCGCCGGGCGGAGTCGTGAAGTACCACGAGTCGGAGCGCGGCGGCGTCAAGAAGCTGCGGTTCGAACCGGAACCCCGCACGAACGCCGTGATGAAGCACGACCTGCGCGGCTTCCTCCCGGCTGTCATGGTGCCGGGTTTCGCCCGGTGGCTGCACCGCGGCACGGGCCGGGAGCCCTCGACGGACTGCCTGCGCCGCGAGCTCGTGGAGGAACTCGGCGAGGTCGGCCGTCCCGACCTGACACACCTGTCGCAGGCGGTGGGCTTCTCCCTGGTCCGCAAGGTGATCGACGGACCGCGGAAGGTCCCCGGCGAGCAGTACCGGCAGATCCGGTTCCTCGAGGTGTACGACCTCCTGCGCGACCGGCCCGAGGCCGAGGAGCTGCGCGCCGCCCTGCTCGCCTCGTCCCGGGACCCCGGTGATTCCCAGGTGATCGGCGCGACCCGGCAGGAAATCCTGCGAGGCAGGTCCGGACCTCACCAGATCCTGCCGCAGTCCGCCTTCCTCGTCGGCGACCGACGCGTGCGCGAGGACATCCAGCCCGTGCGCTGAGAGGCAGTACCACGTGAACGACCCCTTGGCCCTGCTGCACGGCGAAGCCGCGGCCCTCAACATCGACCTCACCCCGGACCTGCTCGGCCGGGTCATGGCCTGTTTCGGCGAAGGCGTCTTCGCGAAGCTGCTGGACCCGAACGCCGGTGCCACGGCCCTCGCGGAGGTCTGGAAGGCGACGTACAACAAACTCGAATTCGAGAACGCCGTCATCGTCTGCCTCGCCCTGCGCAGGGTGATGGAACTCGGACCTTCCCGGCTCCGGCCGCATCTCGGCGACCTCCGGTGGAAAGCGACCTGGTGCCACATCCACCTCTACCTGGCGGGCTCCCTGTACCAGCAGTCCAAGGAACGGATGGGCACGGGCTCGGGCGATGCGGTCCGACCGATGCTCACCGAGGCCCTGCGCTGCTGGGACACCGTCGAACCGAACGACGTCCACCTCGCCAAGGGCGAACCGGGCCGGATCTGGCGCGGGATGCGTGGCGTCACCCGCCTCGTCCTCGCCCGTCAGGACGCGTCCCCGCTCGCCCTGCTGCACGGCGCGAGGACCGACCTGCGCCTCGCCGAGCAGCGCGGCGACACCACCGCCGAGCACTTCGCCTTCCACCTGGAGGTCCTCTACCGGCTGGCACAGGACCCGGCGGAACTCCCCACCCTGTGGATCGAGGCCGACCAACTCGCCACCCGGGCCGCGCCCCATGTCTCCGGTTCCTTCACCTGGCTGTGCGCGCTCGGCGAACTGCACCTGCGCAAGGCCCAGTCGGTGGTGAGCGCCGAAGACGAGCCGCTGTTCGAAGGCCCCGCCCAGGCGACACCCGACGGCGAGCCGGGCGTCTCGGACGCCCTTGACGAAGACCCGGCCGCCGACCGCCGCACGGCCACGCTGGAGGCCTACGAAGAAGCAATCCGGAACTTCCAGGAGGCACAGGACCGGGCCACCGGCCGGGAACACGGCTTCCGGCTCGTCATGCTGCGCCACAACCACGGTGTCGCCCGAGCGGGCATCGCCCGTACCCTCCAGGCACTCAGGCGCATCGACGAGGCCCGGGCGCACTACGCCACCGCGATCGAGGACATGCGCTGGAGCGCCTCCCACGACACACCGGTCCTGGGCTCCGCCTTCCCCTCGGCACTGATCGACTACGCCCTCTGCCTGCACGGCGCCGAGGACTTCACGGCGGCGCACGCGCTCGCGCAGGAAGCCCGGCTGCTCATCGCCCAGGCGGACACGGCCGACCTCGCGCGCGTGAGCGCCACACCGACGACCCTGCACACACCGCGGGACACGGCCCCGGCCGCGACCCGTTCCTGGCTGTCCGCCCGAATGGGGAGGCTGTACGTACGGTTGGACTGGCTGCGGCGAACGGTGGACGGTGCGGCCGCCGGGGACCTTGAAGCACCCTCGTTCGACAACCTGGTCGCACAGGCCTACGCCTGCTTCGGCGACGCCGTCCGCGAGACGACCGTCCGCTGTCGGCGCAACGAGTTCGATCTCGGCAAGGCCGCGCTGTACCACGCCAAGGCCCTCCTCGCGGAGACGGGGGATTCCGAGGCCGCCGTCATGCTGCTGCACGAGGCACGCGAAGTCCTGCTGGCGTGCATCGAGGAACCGGCCGCGGCGGACGACGCGCCCCTCACGACGGCCGCCCCGGTGGAGCAGCCGCTCGTCCGTGAGAGCGTGACCCGCTACCTCGGCAAGACCTGCCTGCGCCTGCACACGCTGACCCAGGACGAGGCCCACCTCCGGGAGGCGGTGGACTGGCTGGAGCAGACCAGCACGGCGGACGACGCGGCCGGCGACGTCCAGGGCATGCTGGGCGACGCGTACCTCCGTCTGGCGCGCGCCGGAGGCAGCATCCACGACCTGCGCACCGCGCTGGAGCACAAGGCGCGGGCCCGCGAGGCGGGGGACCATTCCCGCGAGAACCTCAGTGTGTCGGCAGCCGGTCATCATCGGCTGTGGCACTCGACCCGGGAACCGCAGGAGTTCGTGACGGCGGTCGATCTGGCGCTGCAGGCCTTTCGGCTCGACCGGGACTGGCCGTGGCCCCTGATGCAACTCGCCGCCATGGCCGGTGCGCCGGCCCCGGTGACGGCGCCGCCGAAACAGCCGGCGGCCGGCGGGTCCGGGCCCGGGGATGCCGAGACGGATCGACTCCGTGCCGCCGTGTGGGCCGGCGACCGGGACCTGTTCTACGAGCGGGCGGCGCGGACAGCCGTGCATTCGCAGCCCTTTCGCAGGGCGGTGCTCGGCGGGCGGTCGCAGACCTTCGTCCTCGACGACCCGCACCGGCTCCTGTCCACCACCCTGGTGCTGAAGCCGACCTACCACGCCGAAGCGGAGGCCGAACGGTCCCACCTCGGCTCCTTGCGGAAGTACCTGCGCGACACCGCCGCCCCCCGCTGGATGCGGCTGCCGGAGGTACTCGCCCTGGTGGACCTGCCGCCCGACTTCGCCAACAACCGCGAACTGCCCCCGGACACCGCCCTCGCCTCCCGCCGCGCCGTGGGCCGCAGCCTCGCAGGCGTCATCGCCGACGCGTACGAAGGCCGCGGACGGTCGCCGCGCGAGCTGGTGGGCAACGCCCTGCGGTATCTGGCCCGCATCCACGTGTGGTCGAGCGGAATCGCGTCTCCGGGCGGCCCCGGGGACGCGGCCCGCGCGCACGCCGCCGTGGCGGCCGAACTGGAGAAGCGAGCCACCAAACTCGCCCTCCCCGACACCCGCGGACTGGTGGAACGCTGGGAGGCCGCGGTCCGGTGGCCTTTGGCGTCGGTACCCGGCCGGGACGCGCACGCGGAGAACTGGCTGATCACCGACGCCCGCGACGTGGTGGCCCTCGATCTGGAGCCCCACGGGCGCTTCCCGCTGCTCTACGAAGTGGTGCAGCTGATCGAGGACCACGCGGCACTGAGCCTGAAGGAGAGCGGCTGGCCGGAGCGGGAGGCCTTGTGCCGGGTGTATCTGGACGAGCTCATGGCCCTGGGTCACCGGGACACCGTGGCAGCCTCCGACGTACTCCCGGCCTATCAGGCGTTCGCACTGGTCAGAGCGGTCTTCCTGGTGGAGCACCTGACGGTCGGTCGATCCGGCCCCACCCCGACGAAGCCCGCGCCGGAATCGACCGGCTCCCGCCGCTGGGCCGGCCGCCGCCTCGCGCACGCCCACGCGCTGGTGGAGCACTGCGCCGCCACCGTGACCGACACCCGGCTGCGCGACACGGCGCTGAGCCTGGAGGCACTGCTGCCCGGGTGACCGGCGGCCGAGTCGCCCTGTCGTGCCGGCGCCCTCGGTCGGACGGCCGGGCCCGTGCGTCGCGGGAGGACAGCGGTCCGACGCGTTCGCCCCGGGCGAACGGGCCTTGGGGAACAACAGGAGGCGCACATGCATTGAGTCGGCAGAGCTCAACTTCACTGCCGGAGGGAAGATCATGGCTTCGACGTCCGTCACACTCACCCTGCCCGTGCTGCCGCTCGACGACGAGGTCGTGCTGCCCGGAATGGTCGTACCGCTGGACCTGTCCGACACCGAGGTACGCGCCGCCGTGGAGGCGGCACAGGCCGCCGCCGGCAAGAGCGGCAGCGGCAAACCCCGGGTCCTGCTCGTGCCGCGCATCGACGGTACGTACGCCGGGACCGGTGTGCTCGGCACCGTCGAACAGGTCGGCCGGCTCTCCGGCGGGGACCCCGGGGCCCTCATCCGCGGCCTCGGCCGGGTCCGCATCGGGGCCGGGACCACTGGCCCCGGGGCCGCGCTCTGGGTCGAGGGCGAGACCGTCGACGAGACGGTGCCCGATCCGCTGCCCGGGGCGGTCACCGAGCTCGTCAAGGAGTACAAGGCACTCGCCACCAGCTGGCTCAAGAAGCGCGGCGCCTGGCAGGTCGTGGACCGGGTCCAGCAGATCGAAGGCGTGTCCGCGCTCGCGGACAACTCAGGGTACTCGCCCTTCCTGACGGTCGAGCAGAAGGTCGAACTGCTGGAGACCGCCGACCCGGTCGCCCGCCTCAAGCTCGCCGTCAAGGCGCTCAGCGACCACCTCGCCGAGCAGGACGTGGCCGAGTCCATCGCCAAGGACGTCCAGGACGGCGTCGACAAGCAGCAGCGCGAGTTCCTGCTCCGGCGGCAGCTGGAGGCCGTACGCAAGGAACTGCGCGAGCTGAACGGCGAGAAGGACGGCGAGGAGTCCGACGACTACCGCTCCCGCGTCGAGGCCGCCGACCTCCCCGAGAAGGTACGGGAGGCCGCGCTCAAGGAGGTCGAGAAGCTGGAGCGGTCCAGCGACCAGAGCCCGGAGGGATCCTGGATCCGGACCTGGCTGGACACCGTGCTGGAACTGCCCTGGAACGAGCGCACCGAGGACGAGTACGACATCCGGGGGGCCCGGGCCGTGCTCGACGCCGAGCACGCGGGCCTCGGCGACGTGAAGGACCGCATCACCGAGTACCTCGCCGTCCGCAAGCGGCGCGGCGAGCGCGGCATGGGCGTCATCGGCGGCCGCCGCGGCGGCGCCGTCCTCGCCCTCGTCGGGCCGCCCGGCGTCGGCAAGACCTCGCTGGGCGAGTCCGTGGCCCACGCCATGGGCCGCAAGTTCGTCCGCGTCGCCCTCGGCGGCGTCCGCGACGAGGCCGAGATCCGCGGCCACCGCCGGACCTACGTCGGCGCCCTGCCCGGCCGCATCGTCCGGGCGATCAAGGAGGCCGGGTCGATGAACCCGGTGGTCCTCCTCGACGAGATCGACAAGGTGGGCTCCGACTTCCGCGGCGACCCGGCGGCCGCGCTGCTGGAGGTCCTCGACCCGGCGCAGAACCACACATTCCGCGACCACTACCTGGAGGTGGAACTGGACCTCAGCGATGTCGTCTTCCTGGCCACCGCCAACGTCCTGGAAGCCATCCCCGAGGCCCTGGCCGACCGGATGGAGCTCGTCCGGCTCGACGGGTACACCGAGGACGAGAAGGTCGTCATCGCCCGCGACCACCTGCTGCCGCGCCAGCTGGAGCGCGCCGGGCTCGGCCGCGACGAGGTGGTGCTGGGGGAGGACGCCCTGCGCAAGCTGGCCGGGGAGTACACCCGCGAGGCGGGCGTACGCACCCTGGAGCGGTCCCTCGCCCGCCTCCTGCGCAAGGTCGCCTCGCAGCACGAACTGGGCGAGCGGGAGCTGCCCCTGAGCATCGGCGCCGACGACCTGCGAGCCCTGATCGGGCGCCCGCACCACGTGCCGGAGTCCGCCCAGGACCCGGCCGAGCGGCGCACCGCCGTCCCCGGCGTGGCCACCGGCCTCGCGGTGACCGGCGCGGGCGGCGACGTGCTGTTCGTGGAGGCCTCGCTCGCCGACCCGGAGACGGGCGCGGCCGGCCTGACCCTCACCGGCCAGCTCGGCGACGTCATGAAGGAGTCGGCGCAGATCGCCCTGAGCTTCCTGCGCTCCCACGGCGCGGAACTGGAGCTCCCGGTCGCCGACCTGAAGGGCCGGGGCGTGCACATCCACTTCCCGGCGGGCGCCGTGCCCAAGGACGGTCCGAGCGCGGGCATCACCATGACCACCGCACTCGCCTCGCTGCTCTCCGGGCGGCAGGTGCGCACGGACGTGGCCATGACCGGCGAGGTCTCGCTGACCGGGCGGGTCCTGCCGATCGGCGGGGTGAAGCAGAAGCTGCTCGCCGCGCACCGGGCCGGGCTGACCACCGTCATCATCCCGAAGCGCAACGAGGCCGACCTGGACGACGTCCCGGCCGAGGTGCTGGAGAAGCTGGAGGTGCACCCGGTGACGGACGTGCGCCAGGTCCTGGAGCTCGCCCTGGCCCGGGCGGAGGCCGCGGTCGTCGCGGCGGCCTGACCCGTGCACACGGCCCGGTGTCCCGCTCCGGCGGGGTACCGGGCCGTCGGCACACCCGCTGCGAAATACTGGCCCCGCATCCACGTGGGTGCCACACATCATCGAAGGAGCGGGACGTGCACGGGAGCGAAGACCAGGAGTTCCTTGCCCTGGAGCGGGAGCTGTCCGTCTTCCTCCGGCGGGCCCGCGCCTCCTCGGGCGAGATGGCCCGCGAGCTCCACCCCGAGCTGGAGCCGGCCGCGTACGGGCTCCTCGTACGCCTGGAGGCAGCCGGCCGGCAGCGGGCCACCGAGCTCGCCGCCTACTTCGGGGTCGGCAAGGCCACGATGAGCCGGCAGCTGCGGGCCCTGGAGGTGCTCGGCCTGGTGGCCCGCGAGCCGGACCCCGCCGACGGCCGGGCCTCCCTGGTCGGCCTCACGGAGGAGGGCCGGGAGCGGTTCCTGCGGGTCCGCGGAGCGCGGCGCGAGCAGTACATGCGCAAGCTCGCCGACTGGGACCGCGGCGAGGTGGCGGAACTGGCCCGGCTGCTGAACCAGTTGAACGCGGGCGCGGAGTAGGCCCGCTCGGACCGGGGACCGCTCAGAGCTCCGCGTAGACCGCCGACGCGTCGTCGTGCCGCTTGTGCCGGGCCGACGGGCGGGCCGCGTCGGACTCGATGGCACGCACCCGGCCGATCAGGCCCTGCGCACCCTCCTTCCGCAGCACCGCCAGGCAGTCGGCCCAGTCGCCCTGCCCGAAGGTGTCGGTCCACCGGCTCGCCCCGTCCGTGAGCGCGGCCACCGCCCGCACCCGCCCGCGCGGGGTGCGCCCCGTCACCGCCCGGGCCGCCACCGCCGGGTCCGCGGCCGCCGTGAAGAAGCCGCCCTCCGCGTTGCGCAGGGCGTCCGTCGCGGCCACCGAGCACAGCACCTCCCGCGGGATCCGGTCCAGCCGGTCGTCGAGCACCGCCGTCACCTCGCCGCCGGGCGCCTGCAGGAGCAGTACGGAGTCCGAGAGGACGAGGTGTTCCACGTACTCCGCGTCCCAGCGGACCACGACGACCGTCGCCTGCGGGGTGCGCACGTGAGAAAGGTCACAGGTGTCCCGGTGGGCTTCGGCCGTGGCGCGGACGGACTCGGCCAGAACCTGATCGAGCGGCATGTCCCGCCGCGATCCGGACAGTTCGGTCAATCGACCGCCGAGGCGGGCGGTGAACCAGGGCACTCCGTGCACGCATCCGTCGTCGCCGCGCGGCGGGGTGACCCCGTCCAGGACCACCAGGACGCCGCCGCCCGAAGCGGGGATCGCGGCCGACACCCAGTCCTCATTGGGGCGTTCCTGGTGGCCGGGGGCCGAGGCGAGGTCGATGCGCATACCCGCATTCTGCCGCGCGGGGGACGGCGGACGAGGGAAGGTCCGTACCAAATCGGGTGCGCGCGGGCGGCCCCGTACGCCCCCCTCCCGGGGCGGGCCGCGAGGGCCGGGGTGCCGGGGCGGTCTTGTGGGCGGGCATACTGCCAAAGCCCATATCGATCTTTCAACCACCTGTCCACGGAGACGTTCCGGCACAGGGTGCCCGAGTTGGTCGGCAACTCATCCTTGATGTTCACTCGTTCGGGTGGCCGGTTGGGTGATGTGCGGCTCTCTCCCCAGCACGCTGCAAAGGTCTGAGGCGGTACGAGGGGGCAGGGGGCGTTTACTTGTTGACCGGCCGTTACCTCGGCCACACGAGTAGACGAGCAAGAGCAACACGTACAGGATTGCGAGCACCGGTGCAGAAGAAGCGGTCTCGGAAGAACGGCACCGCCGCCGACGGCCCGGCCCCCGCAGGACGCCGCGTCCGCGTGCGCCGCAGGCTGGTCGTAGGCGTGGCCGTCGCCGGCCTCACCGTCCTCGCGGCAGGCGCGCCCGCCGTCGTCTCCGCGTCGAGGGAACTGAACGACTCCCAGCACCTGGTCACCCTCGCGGATCGGACCCGGCAGACCCTCACCCTCACGCACCTCCTCGGTGACGAGCGTGACGCGGCCGTCGAGTACGCCGCCAAGGGCCGGCCCGGCACGGCCAAGGCACCCGTCCAGGAGCGCATCGCCGGGACCGACCGGCAGCTCGCCGAGGTCCAGGCCGAGGCCGACGAGGCGACCGCCCAGGCCCTCGCCCGGGTACGGACCGTCCGCGCCGAGGCCGTCGACGGCAAGGGCAGCGCCCTCGCCGTCCACCAGGCCTACGCCGGGGTCATCGCGGAACTCCTCGCCCCGGGCGACCGGCTCGCCGTGCTGACCCCGCCGCGCGCCGAGGCCGCCCTCACCACCACCCGCCCGCTGGCCCCGCTGGGACAGGCCGTGGAACAGGCCTCGGCCACCCGCGGACTGCTGCTCGCCGCGCTGTCCGTCCCCCGCGGCGAGCAGCCCCCCAACTCGGCCGTGGTCGACGAACTCACCACCGCCGCCCAGCGGGCCCGCGTACGGGAACAGGCCGCTCTCGACGACTTCGCGCGGGCCGCGCGGCCCGATGTACGCCAGACCCTGGCCGCCACCGTCACCGGCCCCGAGGTCAAGACGGCCGACGACTTCCTCAAGCGGCTCACCGACCGGCCCACCCTGACGCCCGCCGACCGCAAGACCGACGGGCCCACCGTCGGCACCGCGCTGACCGCCCGCATCGACCGCATGCGCACCGTGGAAGCCACCCTCGCGGGCGAACGGGCCACCGCCCTGGCCACGCTGCGCGACGACGACGTGACCCGGCTCGAGATCGTGATCGCGCTGCTGGGCCTGCTGTTCCTGCTCGCCGTCGGCGTCTCGACCGCCGTGGCGCGGTCGCTGACCCGGCCGCTGTCGGTCCTGCGCCGCGGCGCGGAGCGGCTGGCCACCCCGGAGGGCTCGGTGGAACCGGTCCGGTTCACGGGCCGCAACGACGAGTTCGCCGAGGTCGTGCGCCACCTGAACGCGGTGCGCGACCAGACGGTCGCCCTGCACACCCGGATCGCCGGGCTCGACGCCGACCGGCGCCGGATCGTCGGCCGCAGCGAGGCGCTGGCCGCAGGCCGGGACGAGCTGGAGGAAGAACTGACGACGCTGCGCGCGGGGCTGGAGGAGCACCGGCGCATCATGTCGACGACCTCCGTCTCGCTGTCGCTGCGAACCCTGGGCCTGGTGGAGCGCCAGCTCGCGGTCATCGAGGAGCTGGAGTCCAAGGAACAGGACCCCGACCGGCTGGCGACCCTCTTCAAGCTGGACCACCTGGCGACCGTGATGCGCCGCCACAACGAGAACCTGCTGGTCCTCGCCGGGCAGGAACACGGACACGGGCAGGGCCTGCCGGTGCCGCTGGTCGACGTGATGCGGGCCGCCGTCAGCGAGATCGAGCGCTACGAGCGCGTCGAACTCGCCGCGCTGCCCTCGTACACCCAGGTCGCGGGGCACGCCGCCGACGACATCTCGCACGTGCTGGCCGAGCTGCTGGAGAACGCGACCACGTTCTCCCCGCCGGACGTCAAGGTGAAGGTCTCCGGCTGGCTGCAGGGCTCCGGTGACGTGGTGCTGTCCGTCGTGGACGAGGGCATCGGCGTCACCGAGGACCGCCTGGAATCGCTGAACACCCGGCTGTCCACGCCCGAGGCCTACGACGAGGAACCCGAGGCGGAACACGGCCTCGGCCTCGGCCTGTACGTGGCCGGACGGCTCGCCGCCCGGCACGGGGTCACCGCCGAGCTGCGCACCCCGCGGCACGGCGGGACCGAGGCCCTGGTGGTCGTCCCGGCGGCGCTGCTGCCCACCACCCCGGTGGTCTCCCCGGTGCACGCCCTGGCCATGCCGGGCGCACCCGCGCTGCGGCTGCCCGGAGTGATAGCGGAGGCGAACGAGAACACCCTGCCGAAGCGGCGCCGGGGGACGCATGCCGCCCCGGACGTGGACGCGGAAGCGGACGCCGCTACGGAAGCGGAAGCGGCTGCGGAAGCCGAGGTCGAAGCCGAGGTGGAAGCCGAGGCCGAGGCGGTGGCTGCCGCCGAGATCGTCGCCGAGGAGCCGGTCGTCCCGGTTGCCGTCGAGCCGGAGCCGGAGCCGGAGCCGGAGCCGGAGCCCGCCGTCACGGCGGTCCCGATCACCCTGGCCGAGGCGCTCGCCGGGCCCGCCGTCGTCGCCGAGACCCCGGCGGAGCCGGAGTCCGCGCCCGCCGAGGCGGAGCCGGTGCCCGCCGACCAGGTGTTCGTCGCCGCGCCCCGCGCAGCCGAGCCCACCCCCGAGGAACAGCTGCTCGCGCGGGTCGTCCCCGACGCGGAGCCGGCCGCCTCGGGCGTGGCGGACACCACCGCACCCGTGGCCGAGGTACCGGAAGCCGAACCGGAGGCGGAGCCGCACACCCACGCCCCGGCCGGGGGCAACTGGCTCCCCCGCCAGGGCAGCCACCCGGCCGACCAGGCCGAGGGCGAAGGCGCCGTCACCGACAAGGGCCTGCCCAAGCGGACCCCGCGTGCCGTCCCCGCCAAGCGCCCGGCCCGTGACGACGCACGGCCCGAGCCGCCACGCCGCGTCGACGCCGAGGAGTTGCGGCGCCGGCTCGGAGGCTTCTACCAGGGAGCCCAGGACGGACGGCGCGTCGTCGCCGCCGAACTCGCCCAGGAGCAGGGGCCCGACCAAGCCCCTGACCAGGCGGTCGACCAGGCCCTCGACCAAGGGCCGACGCGGCGGCAGGGCCAGAGCAAGACCGACCGGGGGGACACCGCACAGGAGGCACGCACATGACCGCGCCCAGTACGTACGGACTGAGCACCCAGGCCCGCAACCTGCAGTGGCTGCTGACCGACCTGGTCGAGGAGGTACCCGGCGTCAACTCCGTCGCCGTCGTCTCCTCGGACGGGCTGCTGCTCCTGTCCTCCGACCCGGGAGCGGGCGCGGCCGAACCGGCCGACCGGCCCAAGCCCAGGGGCCCGCGCGGCGCCTCCGCCGACCTCGCCACCATCGTCTCCGGCCTCGGCAGCCTCACCACCGGCGCCGCGGCCCTCATGGAGACCGGCTCGGTCAAGCAGACCATGGTGGCGATGGAGCACGGCTCCGTCTTCGTCATGGCCATCAGCGACGGGTCACTGCTGGGCGTGCACGCCACCCCCGACTGCGACATGAGCGTCGTCGCCTACCACATGGCCCTGTTCGTCGGCCGCGCCGGCCACGTCCTGACCCCCGAAGTCCGCAGTGAGCTGCGCCAGTCGATGGAGAACACCCCGTGAGGAGTACGGCCTCCGACCGGCTGCCGATACGCGGCGCCGACCGCCGCCCCGCCCGCGTCCGCCCGTACTCCCTCACGGGCGGCCGCACCCGCTTCACGCAGGTCCTGCACGTCGAGACGTTCGTCGCCGCCCTGGACACGAAGGTCTCGGAGCCGCAGAAGCCCGACCGCATGCCCGAGATGCCCGCCATCGTCGAGGTCTGCCGTCGTATGCGGACCATCGCCGAGATAGCCGCGCTGCTGAAACTCCCGCTCGGCGTGGTCCGGGTCCTGGTCAGCGACCTCGCCGACCAGGGACGGATCCGCGTCTACGCAACGGGCCACGGCAGCGGCCGTCCCGAACGCGCGCTGCTGGAAAGGGTGCTCAGTGGTCTTCGCCGTCTCTGACAACCCGGTGTCCCTGCCGCAGTCGGACGACGACCCGGCCCAGCCCTGGCAGTACGACCGCTCCCGCGCACCCGTCGCTGTCAAGGTGCTGGTCGCGGGCGGTTTCGGCGTCGGCAAGACCACTTTCGTCTCCTCCGTCTCCGAGATCACCCCGCTGCGCACCGAGGCGGTGATGACCCAGGCGAGTGCCCCGACCGACGACCTGTCCGGCACCCCCGACAAGAACACCACCACCGTCGCGATGGACTTCGGCCGCGTCACCCTCGACGACGCCCTCGTCCTCTACGTGTACGGGACCCCCGGCCAGGAGCGGTTCTGGTTCATGTGGGACGACCTGGTGCGCGGCGCCATCGGCGGTCTCGTCCTGGCCGACACCCGCCGCCTGCGCGACTGCTTCCCGGCCCTCGACTACTTCGAGACCTGCGGTCTCCCGTACGCCGTCGCCGTCAACCACTTCGACGGCTCGCCGTCGTACGAGCCCGACGACGTGCGCGAGGCGCTCAGCGTCCCGCCCCACGTGCCCGTCGTGATCATGGACGCGAGGCGCCGCGACACGGTGGTCGAATCACTGCTCGCCCTGGTGGGCCACGCCCTCGACACCACCCCCGAATAGAGCACCCCGAACAGAGAGCGTGAGAGATGCGCAAGATACTTGTCGTGGGAGCCGGCCAGTCCGGTCTCCAGCTCGCCCTCGGACTCCAGTCGAAGGGGTACGAGGTCACCCTCATGTCCAACCGGACGGCGGACGAGATCCGCACCGGGCGGGTGATGTCCACGCAGTGCATGTTCGACACGGCCCTGCAGCACGAGCGCGATCTCCAGATCAACTTCTGGGAGCAGCAGGCCCCGAAGATCGAGGGCCTCGGCGTCTCCGTCGCCACCCCCGACGCCGGCCGCGCCATCGACTGGCTCGGCCGGCTCAAGGGGTACGCGCAGTCCGTCGACCAGCGCGTGAAGATGGCCGGCTGGCTCGACACCTTCGTGCAGCGGGGCGGGCAGCTGGTCATCCACGGCGCCTCGGTCGCCGACCTCGACTTCTTCTCCCGTACGTACGACCTGGTGCTGGTCGCCGCCGGCAAGGGCGAGCTGGTCTCGATGTTCGGGCGGGACGCGGCGCGTTCCCCGTACGACGCCCCGCAGCGCGCGCTCGCCGTCGCCTACGTGCACGGCCTGGGCCCGCGCCCGGAGCACCCGGAGACGGAAGCGGTCCGCTGCAACCTGGTCCCGGGCGTCGGCGAGCTGTTCGTCATGCCCACCCTGACCACCTCGGGCCGGGCGGACATCCTGTTCTGGGAGGGCATCCCGGGCGGTCCGCTGGACGTCTTCAACGGCGTCAAGGACCCGGCGGAGCACCTGGCGCTCACGCTGGGGCTGATGGAGAAGTTCGTGCCGTGGGAGTACTCCCGGGCGACGAAGGCGGAGCTGACCGACGCGGGCGCCACGCTCGCCGGGCGCTACGCGCCGGTCGTCCGCAACCCGATCGGGCGCCTCCCGGGCGGCGGCCTGGTGCTGGGCGTCGCGGACGTGGTCGTCGCGAACGACCCGATCACCGGGCAGGGCTCGAACTCCGCCGCGAAGTGCGCCGCCTCGTACCTGTCGTCGATCCTGATGCACGGGGACAAGCCGTTCGACGAGGCGTGGATGAAGGCCACCTTCGACAAGTACTGGTTCACCACGGGCAAGCCGGTGACCCAGTGGACGAACGCGATGCTGGGCGTCCCGCCGGAGCACGTACTGAACCTGATCGGCGCGGCCGGGCAGCTCCAGCCGGTGGCGAATCGATTCGCCAACGGCTTCGACAACCCGGCCGACTTCGACTCGTACTTCTACGACCCCGAGGACACCGCCGACTACCTGGCGGAGGTCGCCTCGTCCGCCGGGGCGTCCCCGGCGTCCGGAGCCTCCTCGGCGGAGTAGCCGGTATCGTCCCCCGCCTCGCCCGCCGCCGCCTCGGGCAGCACGGGCGGGGTGAACTCCGCCAGCGGGGTGCCGTCCGGGTCCGGCCGGACGGCCCCCAGCAGCGGGTTCGCGGCGATCGGCGAGACCTTGACCATGGCCCCCGGCCGCGGCGCCTGGATCACCTTGCCGTCGCCGACGTACAGGCCCACATGGGTGGCCTTGGGGAAGTAGACCACCAGGTCCCCGGGGCGCAGCTGGTCCAGCGGCACCTTCGGCAGCTGGGCCCACTGCTCCTGACTCGTCCGCGGGATGGAGCGCCCGGCGTGGGCCCAGGCCTGCGAGGTCAGCCCGGAGCAGTCGAAGGACCCCGGCCCCTCGGCACCCCAGACGTACGGCTTGCCGATCTGGGCCGCCGCGTAGGTGAGGGCGGCGCCGCCGGCCGCCGTGGGGGTGCCCGTACGCGTGGGGAGGCGGCCCGAATCGACCAGCTCCCGCTGCGCGGAGGCGGTGTTCTCGGCCTCCTGCGCGCCGAGCCGGGTGAGCTGGTCCGGGGTCAGGGCGGCGAGTACCCGCTCGACCTCCTTGAGCTGCGCCGCGACCTCGTCCTTGTGGATCTTCTGCTGCGCGGCCAGGGTCTGCCGGGTGTCCAGGGCTTTGCGGGCCCGTACGGCGACCGCGTCGGCCTTCTTCTCGCCCCGGGCGAGCCGGGCCAGTACGCCCGCCCGCCGGGCGCCCTCGCGGGCGGCGAGCCGACGCTGGTCCAGGGCGGCCTGCGGGTTCCCGGCGAGCAGCATCCGCGCGTACGTGGACAGCCCCTGGCCGCCCTGGTACTGCTCCCGGGCGAGCCGCCCGGCGATGGCCCTCTCGGAGTCGAGTGCCGTACGGGCCTTGCCGAGTTCGGCGGCGCGCAGCCGCTCCTCGGCCTGGCCGGCCCGGAGGGCCACGTCGGTGGCGTTGTAGGCTTCGGTGGCCTCCTCGGCCTTCTGGTACAGGCCCTGCAGGCGGGTGAGCAGCACCCCGACGGACTCCCCCTCGGGAAGCCCCGGCTCGGCCCCGGCCCCCGGGGCCGGCCCGGCGACGACGAGCACTGCGGCGATGCAGACGGCGCGAAGCGGCCGATAGGACAGCCGATGTGACATGGGATCACCTCCGAGGCGGCCGATGCTGCCACGCCCGGTATGACAAATCCCCCAACGGATTCGGCCGGTCGCCGGACCTCACCCGGTTGGGGGCGGGGTGGGGGCTCCGGGGGGGGCGGGGCAGGTCGGGCGGGACGGTCGGTCAAGGGTGGCCGCAGGCCATCACGCAGTGACGCGACGAAGGAGCGCCCTTGAGGGACCGGCCCGACACGGAGGGACGATGGGACTGATGGGAAACCCCCATACGCCACTCTGATGCCGGTCGGGCAGCTCCCGCTTTCCGAAGCCCCCGGCCCCACCACCCGACCCCGGCCGAGAGGCTCCCGTACACCCAAGCCACCGCCCGGCCCCCAGGGACACGGATGCGTGTGACCTACGTGTCCCCGCACCCGCACCCGCCCCCGCATCCGTCCCCGTTCGCGGGCTACGTGAGGATGCGCCGAAGCCAGCGGGTGCGGGCGTTGCGCGCGTCCTGGCTGAGGGCCGCCTCGGGGGCCAGGCTGTCGAAGCCGTGGAAGGCGCCCGGCCATACGTGCAGTTCGGCCTGGCCGCCGGCACGCCAGATCGCGTCGGCGTAGGCCACGTCCTCGTCCCGGAAGGTCTCGGCCGAACCGACGTCGATGTAGGCCGGGGGAGCCGGGACAAGTCCGTGGCGCGGGCGGGAGCGGCGTAGGGCGGCAGGTCCGCGGCACCGGACCGGTCGCCGAGGAGCGCCTGCCACGCGGTGGTGTTGGACGTGCGGTCCCAGATGTCGATGCCGGCCATCTGGTGGCTGGAGAAGGTGGTGTTGCGGTCGGCGAGCATCGGGCACAGGAGCAGCTGGCCGATCGGCGAGGGGCCGCCCCGGTCGCGGGTGAGCAGGGCGAGCGCCGCGGCGAGGCCGCCGCCCGCGCTCTTGCCGCCGATGACGATGCGGTCGGCGTCGATGCCGAGTTCGGCCGCGTGGCCGGCCGCCCAGACGAGGCCGGCGTAGCAGTCCTCGACCGGTTCGGGGTACTGCGCCCGGGGCGCCAGGCCGTATTCGACGGACATGACGGCCAGGCCGAGGGGGAGGGCCCACTCCCGCAGCAGCTGGGGGAGTACGGACGGGGCGTTGCCCATGACCATTCCGCCACCGTGCATGTAGTACAGCAGGGGGAGCGGGCCGGTGGTTCCGGCGGGCCGGGCGCTCACGAGCGTGACGTCCCGTCCCGGTACGCGCAGCTCGTCCACCTCGAAGAGTCCGTCGGCCCGGAGCTCCCGGACCGTCGGCCGGGGCCGGGTCGCGATGTCCCGTTCCTGCTGGGCCGCGAGGTTCTCCGGGGTGAGGGGGTCGCGTACCGCGTCCCCCAAAGCCGCAAGTACGAGGCTCAGTTCGGGGTCGCCTTCGCGGCGCCCACCGAGGGCTGACCCCCGGCCCGGCCGGCCCTGCCCTGCCCGACAAGCCCCTGCCCGACAAGCCCCTGCCCCGGCCCGGCCCGGCCCGACCAGACCCGGACCGCGCCTCCCTCAGCCGCGCAGCAGGCGGGCCTTGGCCGTCGTGAACTCCTGGGGGGTGAGCAGGCCCTCGCGGGCCAGGCCGGCCAGCTGGGTGAGCTCCGCCACCAGGCCGGCCGAGGGGGTCGGCCCGGCGGCCTCGGTGTGGTCCGGCGGGATGGCCGCCGCCGGCTCCGGTTCGATCGGCTGCGGGGGTTCCGGCGGCGCCCCGGGCGGCGGTTCGGCCGGTCCCACCAGGCCCACCGGGCCCGTGGGTGCCGGCTCCACGGCCCTCACCGAGCCCGCCGTCGGCTCAGTCGCTCCGGACGCCCGCGCCAGCAGGCCCCGCAGCAGCGGGTGCCCCGGCGGGCGGTTCGCCGCGCGGACCGTTACTCCCATCGGGCGGATGAACATCAGGCCACCCCCGCCCGCGGGTCCGCCGGCACCCGGTCCGGCGGGATGCGGACCGAGCCGACGATCCGGCCGCCCGCGGCCCGTACGGCGATCGCCGCGTCCTCGGCCCACAGGTGTTCGACGACGAGCAGCAGCGCGCAGCTCCCGCGTTCCAGCAGCCCCGCCGCCTCCTGGATGTCCTCCGGCCCGATCAGCCGCGCCACGTCCCGGCCCGTCAGCAGGCCGTTCAGCTCCACGAACTCGTCGAACTCGGCCGCCAGGACCTCTCCCGACGCCGTCCTCGTCGCCACGATCCCGTCGATCAGCCGGACCACCCCGGTCTTGCGCAGCCCCATCACGGCCTCGACCGCCGGGGCGCGCAGCTGCTCCTCCGGGAAGGCGAGGACGATGAATTCCACAGGTCCCATGCGCCTCGGCTCCTCACTTTCGATACTTCCGACCGTTTGTGACGACTCTTCGGCACACTACGGCATAAGCGGACATATCATCCGCCTGCTTGCTACGTTTCGGTGCATGACCGCTCTGACGGCAAAGGTGACGGAGCCCGCCCCGCCCCCGCCTCCCGGCGACGGCGCCCCCAAGCGGCGCGGCGTCGAGCTGACGCTCCTCGCCGGGGCAGTCCTGATCTCCGTCCTCGGTCACCTGTACGTCGGCCTCGCGACCACCGGCCACATCCCCGGCCCCGCCGCCCGCTACGCCACCGGTCTGTGCGTCGCCGCCCTGCTCGCGCACCTCGCCGTCCGCCTGCGGGCCCCGTACGCCGATCCCCTTCTGCTCCCCATCGCCGTCCTCCTCAACGGCCTCGGCCTCGTCCTCATCCAGCGCCTCGACGTCACCACCCCCGGGCACCTCACCGCCGGGGACCAGCTCCTGTGGTCCGCGCTGGGCGTGGCGCTCTTCGTGCTGGTCGTCGCGCTGCTCGGCGACCACCGGGTGCTCCAGCGCTACGCGTATCTCTCCGTCGCGGTGGCCCTGGTCCTGATGCTGATCCCCGTCTTCTTCCCGGCGGTCAACGGCGCGCACATCTGGATCCGGTTCGCCGGGCTCTCCTTCCAGCCGGGGGAGTTCGCCAAGATCCTGCTCGCGGTCTTCTTCGCCGCCTACCTCGCCGCGAACCGCACCGCGCTCGCCCTCACCGGCCGCCGGCTCTTCTGGAAGCTCCGGCTCCTCCCCGGCCGGGTCCTCGGCCCGATCCTCGCGATCTGGCTGCTCAGCGTCGGTGTGCTGGTCCTGGAGCGGGATCTGGGGACCTCGCTGCTGTTCTTCGGACTGTTCGTGATCATGCTGTTCACCGCCACCGGGCGGATCGGCTGGATCGCGATCGGACTGCTGCTCGCCGCCCTCGGCGCGTACGCCGTCGGGACCTTCGAACCGCACGTGCACAGCCGGGTGGACGACTGGCTGAATCCCTTAGCCTCCATCGAGCGCGGCGAGGGCCCCGGCCAGCTCGCCCAGTCCCTCTTCGCCTTCGGCGCCGGCGGCCTCCTCGGTGCCGGCCTCGGCCACGGCCAGTCCTTCCTCATCGGCTTCGCCGCCAAGTCGGACTTCATCCTCGCCACCGCCGGCGAGGAGCTCGGTCTCGTCGGCCTCGCCGCGATCCTGCTCCTCTACGGGCTCCTCGTCGCCCGCGGCTTCCGCGCCGGGCTCGCCCTGCGCGACCCCTTCGGGCGGCTGCTCGCCACCGGGCTCGCCTCGATCGTCGCGCTCCAGGTGTTCGTCATCGCGGGCGGTGTCAGCGGCCTGATCCCGCTCACCGGCATGGCCATGCCCTTCCTCGCACAGGGCGGCTCCTCCGTCGTCACCAACTGGATCATCGTCGCCCTGCTGGTCCGGCTCAGCGACAGCGCCCGCAGACCCCGCCCCGCGAAGGAGCCGGACGAGTGATCCGCTACATCCGCTGGTGCGCGTACTTCTGCGCCCTCCTGCTGGTCGCCCTGCTGGTCAACATCGCCCGTGTGCAGGTCTGGGAGTCCGCCGCCTACGGCGCGAACCCGGCCAACAAACGCCCCGCCATCGAGCGCTACGCCGAACCCCGGGGGGACATCCTGGTCGACGGGCACCCCGTCACCGGCTCCCGCGACAGCGGCCAGCTACTGCGCTACGAGCGGACGTACCGGAACGGCCCGCTGTACGCGCCCGTCACCGGCTTCTCCTCCCAGACCTACGGGACCAGCTTCGTCGAGCGCGCCGAGGACGCGATCCTGTCGGGCACCGACCCGGGCCTCTCGGCCTTCCCGCTCTGGTACGAACTGGCCCGCGGCCGCCCCGCCGGCGGGAACGCCGCCACCACCGTCCGCTCCGGAATGCAGCTCGCCGCGTACGCCGGGCTCGCGGGCAAGCGCGGCGCGGTGGCCGCCGTCGAGCCGGCCACCGGGAGGATCCTCGCCCTGGTCAGCAGCCCCTCGTACGACCCCTCCGTGCTCTCCGGTACGGGTACGAGGGTCAAGGAGGCCTGGTCCGCCCTGAACGCGGACCCCGCCCGGCCGATGCTCAACCGGGCGCTGCGCGAGACGTACCCGCCCGGCTCCACCTTCAAGATCGTGACGGCTGCGGCCGCCCTCGACGCGGGCGTGGTCACCGATGTGGACGCGCCGACCCGGACCCCCGACCCCTACCCGCTGCCCGGGACCAGCACCCTGCTGCCGAACGCGGGCGCCGGCTGCGAGGACGCCTCGATGGCGGACGCGGTGCAGTGGTCCTGCAACACGGTGATGGCGAAGATCGGGGTGCGGGTCGGGCTGCGCGGGATGGTGGAGGCGGCGCGGCGCTTCGGCTTCAACGGCGAGGGGCTGCGGGTGCCCTCGTGGGTGTCCCGGTCGAACTTCGACACCGACATGAGCCAGGACCAGCTGGCCCTTTCCTCGATCGGGCAGTTCAACACGACGGCGACACCGCTGCAGATGGCGATGGTGGCCGCGGCCGTTGCGAACGGCGGCGAGCTCAAGTACCCCTACCTGGTGGAACGGACGACCCAGGACGACGGTTCCCAGGTCCGGCGCGGTGACCAGCGCAGCCTGGGCCGGGCGATGAACCCGGCCACCGCCGTCCGGCTGCAGGAGCTGATGGTCAAGGTGGTGGAGAACGGGACGGGCCGCAACGCCGCGATCCCGGGCGCGGTGGTCGGCGGCAAGACGGGCACCGCACAGCACGGGGTCGGCAACGCGGGGACCCCGTACGCCTGGTTCATCTCCTGGGCCAGGGCCAGGGCCGAGGGCGCGGCGCTGCCGCAGGTGGCGGTCGCGGTGGTGGTCGAGGACGCGTCGGCGGACCGGGGCGACATCAGCGGCAACGGCGCGGCGGCGCCGATCGCGCGGGCGGTGATGGAGGCGGCGCTGGCCGCCGGCTGACACCCGGCCCGCCCCACCCGGCCCGCCCCGGCCGGCCGGACCCGACCGCCCGGACACCGGCTAAGGGGCATCCGCCCCGTCGGCGATGGCGGCCTCGACCTCCGTGACCCGTGCCGACTCCTCGGCCGCGAACCGCTCGCGGTCGAGGGCCTCGGCTATCTCCTCGTCCTGGCTCATCAGCAGGTCCAGGTTGGAGTCGCCCATGTCGAAGACGCCGAGGTCCAGGTAGGCCCGCTGCAGGCGTTCGCCCCACAGCCCGATGTCCTTCACGCACGGCACGATCCTGCTGAACAGCAGCTTGCGGAACAGGTGCAGGAACTCCGACTGCTCACTGATCAGCGTCGCCTCCTTGGCCGCGATCCCGAAGTTCTCCAGCACCTCCACCCCGAGCAGCCGGTCCCGCATCAGGTAGCAGCCCTCGATCACGAACTCCTCGCGCTCGCGCAGTTCGGCGTCGGTGAGCTGCTTGTAGTAGTCGCGCAGCGCCATCCGCCCGAAGGCCACGTGCCGGGCCTCGTCCTGCATCACGTACGCCAGGAGCTGCTTCGGCAGCGGCTTGGTGGTCGTGTCGCGGATCAGGCCGAAGGCGGCCAGCGCCAGTCCCTCGATGAGCACCTGCATGCCCAGGTACGGCATGTCCCAGCGGGAGTCGCGCAGGGTGTCGCCCAGCAGCCCCTGGAGGCTGTCGTTGATCGGGTACAGCATCCCGACCTTCTCGTGCAGGAAGCGCCCGAAGATCTCGGCGTGCCGGGCCTCGTCCATGGTCTGCGTGGCGGAGTAGAACTTCGCGTCCAGGTCCGGCACCGACTCCACGATGCGCGCCGCGCACACCATCGCGCCCTGCTCGCCGTGCAGGAACTGGCTGAAGTTCCAGGAGGCGTAGTGCCGGCGCAGTTCGCCCTTGTCCTTCGCGGTGAGCTTGGCCCAGTGCCGCGTCCCGTACAGCGGCAGGGCCTCTTCGGGGGTGCCCAGCGGATCGAACGGGTCCACCTCGATGTCCCAGTCGATGCGCTTGCCGCCGTCCCACTGCTTGTCCTTGCCCTTCTGGTAGAGCGCCAGGAGCCGCTCGCGGCCGTCGGCGTACTCCCAGCTGAAGCGGGCGGAGCCGGCGGCGGGAACCTGCCAGACCGGCTCGCCCGGGTTTTCCGTGTAGAGCTCGTGCGTCGACACTGACGCCCCCTCGTCTCACGTACTGCCTTGTGGGACCGGACAGTTGGCAGCGTCACACGTTGGTAGACACGGGGTCAACAAGTCGTGCGCGAGGGATTGACGACCTTGCTGACAGGCAGTCTCATAAGAACTGACCGCCGGTAACTCGACGACGAGGTGTCCGAACCCATGACGACCGTGACCGAACGAGCCGCGCTCCAGGACGCCCTCGGCCTGCTCAAGGACCGCGAGCAGATAGCCGAGCGACTGCTCGAATCCTCGGCCAAGCACTCCTTCGACCCCGACAAGGAACTCGACTGGGACGCCCCGGCGATCGAGGGCAAGTACTACTGGCCGCCGGAACTGCTCTCCCTCTACGGCACCCCGCTGTGGAAGAAGATGGGGGAGGAGCAGCGCATCGACCTCTCCCGCCACGAGGCAGCGGCGCTCGGCTCGCTCGGCATCTGGTTCGAGATCATCCTCATGCAGCTCATGGTCCGGCACATCTATGACAAGTCGCTGACCAGCAAGCACGTCCGCTACGCGCTCACCGAGATCGCCGACGAGTGCCGCCACTCGATGATGTTCGCCCGCATGATCCAGAAGGCCGGAGCCCCCGAATACCCGGTCTCCCGCCTCAACCACAACCTCGCGCGGATCCTGAAGACCGTCTCCACCACCCCCGGCTCCTTCGCCTGCACCCTCCTCGGCGAGGAGATCCTCGACTGGATGCAGCGCCTGACCTTCCCCGACGAGCGCGTCCAGCCGCTGGTCCGCGGCGTCACCCGGATCCACGTCATCGAGGAGGCCCGGCACGTCCGGTACGCCCGGGAGGAACTGCGCCGCCAGATGCTGACGGCCCCGCGCTGGGAGCAGGAACTCACCCGGATCAGCTGCGGCGAGGCCGCCCGCGTCTTCTCGCTGGCCTTCGTCAACCCGGCCGTCTACGACAACATCGGCCTGGACCGCCGCGAGGCCGTCGCCCAGGTGAAGGCGAGCGGCCACCGCCGCGAGGTCATGCAGAGCGGTGCGAAGCGGCTCACCGACTTCCTCGACGACATCGGTGTGCTGCGCGGGGTCGGCCGCAGGCTCTGGCAGAGCTCGGGGCTGCTGGCGTAGGGGGAGGGCGAGGGTGCGCCGCCGGTCCGCCCGCCCGCCCGCTGATCGGGCCTGATCCACAGGACACCCACTCGTCCGGCGCCCGCGGGGCTACCCTGCGGACATGACCGTACGCGCGTACCGCAGGCTGAGCGTCGAGGAGCGGCGAGCCCAACTCCTCGACGCCGCCCTCTCGCTGTTCGCGCACCGGGCACCGGAAGAGGTCTCGCTCGACGACGTTGCCGAGGCCGCCGGGGTGTCCCGCCCGCTCGTCTACCGCTACTTCCCGGGCGGCAAGCAGCAGCTCTACGAGGCGGCCCTCCGCTCGGCCGCCGACCTCCTCGAACTGTGCTTCGCCGAACCCCAGGAGGGGCCCCTGACCCGGCGCCTGTCCCGGGCCCTGGACCGCTACCTCGCCTTCGTCGACGAACACGACGCCGGCTTCGCCGCCCTCCTCCAGGGCGGCAGCGTCGTGGAGACCTCGCGCACGACGGCGACGGTCGACGGCATCCGGCGGGCCGCCGCCGAGCAGATCCTCTTCCACCTGGGCGTCCCGGCCCCCGGCCCCCGGCTGCGCATGATGGTCCGTACGTGGATCACGGCCGTCGAGGCGGCCTCCCTCATATGGATCGACGAGGGCAAGCAGCCCGAGGTCGAGCGCCTCCGGGACTGGCTGCTGGACCAGTTCATCGCCCTGCTGACGGCCACCGCCGCCACGGACCCGGAAACGGCCGCGGCCGCCCGGGCCGCCCTCGCCCTGGAATCGGCGGACGGCCCGGTCGGGGTCCTGGCCCGCCGCGTGATCCCCGTGGTGTCCGAGGCCGCCCACCTGCTGTGACACTGGTGGGGTGACAAGCCAACCGACCCCGTTCGAGGGCGGCCCGATGGACGGCCGGGTCCTCCCCGTCCTCCTCGGCCCGACCGGACACCCCCCGAAGTGGTACGAGATCCCCGTCCCGGCACCGGAGGGCGGCCCGCCGACGGTACTGCTGTACGAACGCGTCCCGGCGGGGTACTCCAAGCGGCTCGGCCTGCAGAAGGGCTGGAAGTACGACTTCCGCCCCTCGGGCACCAAGCCCAAGATCCGCTGGCCCTGGACGAAGACCCCGCGCCCCTGAGCCCGCCGGGGCGGGGCCGCGAGCGTTGGGTCGGGCTCCGGCCGGCGCCGGGCACGCCGGGGCGGGGCTCCGGCCGGCACCGGGCGCGCGCCGGGGCGGGGCTCCGGCCAGGAGACCGGCTAGTGGCCCGGGAGGCTGAGGACCGCCAGGCCGCCGCCGTCGCCGTCCTCCGCCGCGCGGAACTCCAGCCGCGCCCCGATCACTCCCGCCTGCCCCACGGCGATGGTCAGCCCCAGCCCGTGCCCCTTGCCGCCCCCGCTGCGGAAGCGCTGCGGGCCGTGCGCCGCCAGGTACTCGGGGAAGCCGTCCCCGTGGTCCCGTACGGTCACCACCGGCCCGTCCACCGTCAGCACCACCGGCGGCCGCCCGTGCTTGTGGGCGTTGGCCACCAGGTTCCCGAGCACCCGCTCCAGCCTCCGCCGGTCCGTCTCCACGTGCGCGTCCCGGACGACCACCACCTCCGAGTCCGTCCCGGACGCCCGCACCACCCGGCGTACCAGCCGCCCCAGCTGGTGCAGGTCGCTCTCCACCACCTCGCTGCCCGAGTCCAGCCGGGAGATCTCCAGCAGGTCCTCCGTCAGCTGCCGCATCGTCCGTACCCGCTCGCGCACCAGCTCCGTCGGCCGCCCCTCCGGCAGCAGCTCCGACGCCGCCTGCAGGCCCGTCAGCGGGGTGCGCAGCTCGTGCGCCACGTCCGCCGTGAACCGCCGCTCGCTCTCCAGCTTCGACTGCAGGCTCCCCGCCATGGTGTCCAGCGCCGCGGCCACCGTCGCCACCTCGTCCTGGTGCCGCGAGGGGGTCCTCGTCCGCGGGTCGTCCACCCGCGCGTCGAGGTCGCCCTGGGTGATCCGCCGGGCCACGGCCGCCGTCAGGTGCAGCCGCCGGGTCACCCGGGTCACCGCGAAGGCGCCCACCAGCAGCGTGCCGCCGATCGCCAGCAGCGAGGACCCGATGATCGCGTTGTCCAGCCCGCTGATCGTGCGGGCGCTCTGCCCGTAGTCGACGGTGGTCGCGAGGGCACGGCCGTCCGCCGGGCCCGCCGCCCACATGGTCGGGCGGCCCCGGTGGTCCGCCACCAGAGTGCCCCGGCGCCCGCTGACCGCGAGCGTCCGCAGCTCGGGCGGCAGCCCGACGGGATCCAGCCAGGAACCGCGCGGAAGGGGCTCGCCCGCCTCGTACGCGCGCGAGACCTCCAGCAGTCTGCCGAGTGCCTTCTCCCGCGCCGTGGCCACCGTCTGCCGGGTCACCTCCACGTGCACGAGGGCGCCCAGCACGGCCGCCAGCGAGCAGCACATCACCACGATGAAGCACGCCGACTTCCAGGTCAGCGTGGCCGTCCAGGCGGGCAGCCGCACGTGTGTCACGGCCGGCCCGGCACGGGAGCGGGTTCCCGGCTCCCGGGGGCCTGCGGATTGCCGGGCACCCGTACGATCTGCTCGCGCGTCGGCAGCATGGTGAGCTGCTTCTCGTCCCAGGACCAGGCGGTGACCAGCTCGTAGCCGTGGTTGCCGCTGGGCACCCGGAGGATCACGTCACGCCCGGCCAGTTCCACCGTGATGACGGTCTCCGTGGTCGCCATGATCCGGTTGAGCCGCCCGTCCGGGTCGGCCGTGTACACCCGTACGGACATCATCTTGTCCGGGAACTCGATGCCGACGATCAGCTCGTCCTTGCCGTTGCCCGTGAGGTCCCGGTAGTACGGCTTCAGCACCGGGCACGCCTCCGGCTCCTGTTCGTCCTCGTCCTCGGCCTTCGCGCACTCCCGGATCGCGGCCGCCGTCCGGGACGGCATCCCGTCCGCGCCGACCTCGGTGTCCGGATGGGCGCGCAGCTCGGCCTGGACGAGGGCCACCGGGTCGACGGCGTGCACGTCCTGGTCGCGGACCGGCGGGATCCCCTTGACGTACTCGGGCGGGGCCCCGCCCGGATCGGCGGGCGGTACGGACGCCCCGCGGCGGTCGGGCCACAGATGTACGGGCCCGCTCGCGGTCGGCGTGGAACCGGCGCTCACCAGCCCGCCGGTGTCCCCGCAGCCCGCCAGCAGCGGGACCAGTGCGAGGAGGGGGAGCAGCGAGCGCGCGGACACGCGCAAGCGCAACCTGTTCACAGCTCCTGTGCCCTTCTGCCCGCGATACGCCGACGGTCGCTCACGTCGACCACGTCAACCATATGCGGAGGTACATCCGTTTTACCCTGCGGTCTCAGCTGTCCGTGCGCCCTCGGCGGAGCATCGCGAAGCCCAGCCCGGCGGCGCCGACGGCCGCGATCCCGCCGGCGGCGGCGAGCAGCAGCACACCGTCGCCCGGACCGTCCGCCAGCGTACCCAGCCGACGCCCACCGCCGGAACCGTCGGTGACGACGCGGGTGTCCCCGGCGGCCGTCTTCCGCGGAACGGAGGCTGGGACGACCTGTCCGCCGCGCGCCTCGTTGCGGGTCCCGGTCTTGTGCCCGTCGCCCGCCACGGTGTGGTCGCCGCCCTGGGCCGGGACGCCACCCACCCAGGAGGTCAGCCGCCCGGAGGAGTCCAGCGCCGCGTGCAGGTCGCCGGAGCCGCCGAAGGCGGTGACCCCGTCACGGCTGGTCAGGGTGGCCGCCTTGGTGCCGTCGGCCGCCAGTATCTCGGCCTGGTAGGCGCCGTCGGCCCTGCGGTAGACCTTCGCCGTGGAGACCCCGTCCGCGAGCGAGAGGCTCTTGACGAGGATCGACTGCGGGGCCGCGGAGTGCGCGGACGAGGCCGCGGGCACCCCCTCGGCCAGGGCGGCGGCGGTGGGCAGTGCCAGCAGACTTCCGGCGCATGCGGTCACGGCGGCGGCGCGAACGAGAGTGCGGCGGCTGACGGTGCTCACGGGGAAGTCCTTCGGTGCCGGTCAGGGCCTGGGCCATCCAGGTGGGTCAAACCTAGGGCCAGGCCGTTGCGGCAGCGCCCCGTTCGTGTAACAGCGGAGTCGCAAGGTTCCGTCGGAGTCGTTACACATCCGAGGGATTGCCCTGCGGCGCCCCGGCTGCTCCCATGGACGGCGGGGGTGAGGGCGATGCGCGGACTCAAGGTACTGCCGAGCGGCCGGCCCGGCCGCGGCCGACTGTACGTCAATCTGCCCGACGGGCAGGCGGTGGCCTGGTACGACCGGCAGGCCAACCGGATCAGCGTCCTCGCGGACGACCACCGCGAGGCGATCCTGGCGGTGCTCCGCCCCTACCTGAGCGGGACGGTCTCGATCGGCCCGCCGCCGGTTCCCACGGCCTCCGACCTGCGACGTCTCGCGCTACCGCCGGACGCGGACCTGGCCCCGAACCGCCCGGGGGAGACCCTGCTGGGCGAACTGGAACACGGCCCGGCGGGCACCAGAGCACGGCACCGGCTGCGCCAGGACCTGACCGCGCAACAGCGGATGGGGGACGCCTTCGACGCCCTGGAATCCGAGGGCTGGCGGACCCTGCACTGCGTCCCGCTCCCGGGGTTGGGCCGCATCGACCACCTGCTCATCGGCCCGGCGGGGATCTTCTGCGTGCGTACGATCCCGGGCCGACGCCAGCGCGCGGTGATCGGCGACCTCCTGCTCACGGTGGGCCGCACGGAACCCCGCCCGGATCCCCGCTGGATCCGCCGCGCGGCGGCCTTCGCCGCGGCGGCCCTGGCCGCCAAGGTCACCCCGGCGCTGGCGCTGGTCGACGCCTCGCGGGTCGAGACGGCCCCCACGGTCCGCGACATCCGCATCCTCCAGCCCCCGACGGCGACCCCGAACCTCGCGGCATCCCCCACGACACTGAAACCCCCGGACGTCGAAACCCTCTTCGCCCGCGCCCGTGACACCACCACCTGGCTCGGCCCCACCCGCGCACACCCCAGCCCCGCCGACGCCTGAGGCGGGCGCTCACCCCGCGCTGCACGATCGAGCCCCGGCGGCACACCCCTGCCCCTCCGCCGCACACCTCAGCCCCGCCGATGCCTGAGGCGCCCCACCCCCTGCCCCTCCGCCGCGTACTCCAGCCTCGCCGGCGATTGAGGCGCGGGGTCTGGGGCGGAGCCCCGGTTTCGGGAAGGGGCGGGTAGGGGAGAGCGCCGCAGGCCCCGCCACGGCTCAGGCGGAGGTCCGCTTCCGCGGCGTCGCGGCCTTCTTCGCCGCCGCACCGGTCTTCTTCGCTGCTGCGGTCTTGGCCGTACTCTTGGCCGCCGCCGCGCCCGAAGCCGACTTGCCGGCCGCCGACTTGCCGGTGGTCGTCTTCTTCTTCGTCGCGGCCGAAGCCGCCGTCTTCTTGGCCGAAGCCGCAGTCGACTTCTTCCCGCCGACCGCCTTCGGCGCAGCCGCACCCGCAGCCGCACCCGCCTTCCGCCGAATCGGCGTGACCTCCGCCTCCGCCTCGCCGGCGCCCCCCGCCTCCCCCCGGGAAGCCTTCGCGGCCCGCACGCTCTTCTCCAACGCCGCCATCAGGTCGATCACCTGCAGCAGCCTGGTCACGCTGGTTCGTCGCGCTGGACGAACACCCGAGAGTGAGCAGTTCAAGGACGTATGGGAGGGAGCCGTGTTCGGCCACGCCGGCCGATTGAACTTCACGTCGATCCGTCAGCCCTGGCTGCGAAACGCCGTGAAAGAGTGGGCTTTCTTCACGCTGCCCCAACGTCGTGGCAACGTCATCTCCACGGTCCAAGATGTCGTCAACGCGTTCGCTGCTCTCTCCGAGAGCCTCGCGATCCAGCGCACCGACGGAGGCGACGATATCGAGGCTGTTGGTCGCCTTGACGTGGCGGCCTTCCTCAACCGCCTCGCCTACCTGCAACAGAGCGAGGCGATCTCTGCGAAGCAGCGTGTGAGGATCTGTCGGTACCTGGTCAACCATCTCGGCAGAATGAAATCGCTCGGAATGGTCCGCTCAGGGAGGCCTCTCCATGGGTTGCCCGACGACTTTTCCCTGCTTCCCGAGGACATTCCGGATGATCCAGAAGACTCCGAAGCGGGGAAGGACCTACCGTTGCAGGTGATGCAGCGGATCTGTGATCTGCTGCCCACGTTTGGCGAATTCGGGCGCCATGGGATCGAGAACCGGGTTGCGGTCGAGCTGTTGATCGACACTGGTCGCCGACCTCACGAAATCTGCCACCTCCGCTGGGACTGCCTGAAGCAGGACTCCGACGGCCAGTACGTGCTGATCTACGACAACTACAAGTCCCGGCGGAGCGGCCGTCGATTGCCGATCTCGCCGGCAACCGCACATGTCGTCATGGAGCAACAGCAGCGCACGAGATCTGAGTTCCCTTCCACTCCCACGCGCGAACTCGCACTCCTGCCGACGCAACGTGCCAATCCCCACGGGCGTAAGCCGATCACATCCAGCTGGCTTTCCAGTCGCCACAAAGAGTGGGTGCAGTCTCTTCCCGACTTCTCTGCTCCTGCCCAGGTCGAGGTGGATGGCGTTCTGGTCACCAGGATGCAGCCCTTCGATAAGTCGAAGATCTTCCTCTACGCTTACCGGCACACATACTGCCAACGACACGCGGATGCCGGTGTCCCTGTCGATGTCCTGCGTGTCCTCATGGACCACCGGACCCTGAATACGACGCAGGGGTATTACCGAGTGACGGGGAAGCGACGGCGCGAGGCCGTGGACCGTGTCTCCACCATGCAGTTCGACCGCCATGGGAAGCGCGTCTGGCGCCAGGCCAAGGCCCTCCTGGACTCCGAACATGCTCGCCGGGCCGTCGGTGAGGTCGCCGTCCCCTACGGCGTCTGCACCGAGCCCTCCAACGTTGCGGCGGGCGGAAACGACTGCCCGGTCAGATTCCGCTGTGTGGGCTGCGGGCATTTCCGTACCGATGTCTCCTACTTGCCTGACCTGGAGGTATACCTTGCCGACCTCCTCCGGAATCGCGAACGCCTGGCGGCAGCCCTGGATGCCGACGACTGGGCCAAGGCCGAGGCCATGCCCTCAGACGAGGAGATCAGCCGAGTACGGCGGCTGATCAAGCGCGTCAAGGACGGCCTGGATGATCTCGATGTCACCCAGCGGGCCGAGATCGAAGAAGCCATCACTGTTGCCCGCCGCGGCCGTCAAAGCGTCATGCTGGGCATGCCACGCGTCCGTCAGCCCCTCCCCGACCTGCGTGCTGCGAGGCCCGCGTGACCAGCATGAGCGAGGGCCGCTCCGAGGAGACCGCCCGGCGTCGTGAGCGGGTCCTCAAAGCGATTGCCGCAGCCGTCGGCTCGGGCGAGGAGGTATCCGTCTCAGCGATCGCGCGAGCGGCCAGGGTCGACCGGTCCTTCTTCTATCGCCATCGCGATCTGCTGGAACGAATCCATTCCGCGGCCGCAGCCCCTTCGCCGTCTTCAGAGGCCGCGGCAGTCACCCGGGCGTCCTTGCAGGCGGACCTGGCGAACGCGCTGGAACGCAATTCCCGGCTGACCCTCAGGGTTCGGCAGCTGGAACGCAGGCTCTCCGAGTCATTGGGAGAACAGGTCTGGCGTGACTCGGGCCTCGGGGCCTCCGTCGACATCGACCAGTTGCAACGACAGATCACCACTCTCCAGCAGCAAGTAGTCGATCTGCAGGGTCAGCTCGACGAACGAACGGAAGACCTGCAAGCAGCACGGGCAGCCAATCGCGAACTTACCCGAGCACTGAACCGACCCGGGTGATCGGTGTCGGCGTCCTGCGCTCACCGGCGGGGAGGCAAGGCAATCGGACCTGGTCACCGGCCTCGGTGTCGGCGGACCGTTCGCTTCGCCATGCGGTGCTGCGCGTGGTGTGATGAAACGGGGACTCCGAGAAGGAGAGAACGATGACCTCACCGGCAGCGGAGCGGAAGACCGTCGCGGGCCCGGTGTCCGTCCGCCCGTTGGTCGAGGCGGACCTGGATCGGGCCGATGAGATCTTCCGGGTCGCCTTCGGGACGTTTCTCGGTATCCCCGAGCCGAAGACGTTCTTCGGGACCGCCGATTACGTCCGCACACGCTGGGCGGCCGATCCGCACGCGGCCTTCGCAGCGACGATCGAGGGTGAACTCGCCGGATCGAACTTCGCCGCCAACTGGGGCAGCGTCGGGTACTTCGGACCGCTGACCGTGCGTCCGGACTTGTGGGACCAGGGCGTCGGCAAGCGCCTCATGGATCCGGTCATGGACTGCTTCGACACCTGGGGAAACCGCCACCTGGGCCTGTTCACCTTCTCGCACAGTCCGAAGCACCTTGAGCTCTACCGCAGGTACGGTTTCTGGCCCCGTTTCCTCACGGCCATCATGAAGAAGCAAGTCGCGGGCAGCTCCGCGGTCCCCAGCCGGGTGATGTACAGCGAGCTGCCTGCCGCTGAGCAGCCCGCCTGCCTCAGTGCCTGTCGCGCACTGACCGGGGCCGTGTACGAGGGCCTGGACCTGGAACGCGAAATCGTCGCCGTGCACGCGCAGGGACTCGGTGACACCATCCTGCTCCAGGGCGGCGGCTCCGAGCTCGATGGCCTGGCCGTCTGCCACTGCGGAGCCGGATCGGAGGCTGGCGAGGACGTGTGCTTCGTCAAATTCGGCACCGTACGCCCTGGCCCGGAGGCCGCCGACCGCTTCGAGCGACTGCTCGACGCATGTGAGCAACTGGCGGCCGAGCGCGGGCTGAGTCAGCTGGACGCCGGGATGAACCTGGGCCGCCCGGATGCCTATCGGCGCATGATCGACCGTGGTTTCCGCACTGGGTTGCAGGGCGTCACGATGCACCGGCCCAACGAGCCCGGTTACAGCCACCCCGACGCCTATGTGATCGACGACTGGCGCTGAGACCAACCCGTCTGGCCACCAGGCTCCAGCTTCTGGTGGGCTGCGTCGTCGCCTCGCCCGACCGGCCGGACAGGTGGTCGTCGCCGAGTGTCGCGGCGTCTGACCTCGCCTTAGCCTGAGGGTCCCAGGGAAGGAGCGCCGGTATGAGAGCGACCTGGAAGGGGGCCATATCGTTTGGGCTGGTCACGATCCCAGTCCAGCTTTTCACGGCCACGGAGGAGCACGACATCCCGCTTCGCCAGGTGCACGAGAAAGACGGCTCCAGGGTGCGGCTGCGGCGCGTATGCGAAGTCGAGGACGTCGAGATCCCGTACCAAGAGATCACCAAGGGCTATGAGGCCCCGGACGGCAGCATGATCATGCTGTCCGACGAAGACCTCGCCGACCTCCCCCTCCCCAGCAAGAAGCTCATCGACGTGCTGGCTTTCGTCGACGCCGAGACCATTGATCCGCTGATGTTCTCCAAGGCCTACTACGTCGGCACCTCCGACCGTGCGGCTGCCAAGCCCTATGCCCTGCTCAAGCAGGCTCTGACCGAGGCCGGGCAGATCGCCGTCACAAAGATCGCCATCCGGTCGAGAGAGTCACTCGCCGTGCTCCGAGTGCACGAGGACACGCTCGTGCTGCAGACCTGTCTCTGGCCCGACGAGGTCCGGCCTGCCGCCGGCGTCGCGCCGGAGGGCGAGGTCACGATCCGGCCCCAGGAACTGCAGATGGCCAGGTCCCTCATGGACATGCTGTCCCAGGACTTCGACCTGTCCACGCTCCACGACGAGTATCAGGAAGCTCTCCAGCAGGTGATCGAAGCCAGGCTTCAGGGTGTCGAGCTGCCGCGCGAAGAGGAAGCCGCCCCGACGGGCGGCAAGGTCATCGACCTCATGGCCGCCCTGGAGAGCAGCGTTCGCGCGGCCAAAGAGTCGCGCGGGGGGCGCGGTGCTGCCGACGAGGCGGACGCCGAGGTCCGGACCCTGCCTGTCCGCAAGACCGCGAAGAAGGCTCCGGCGAAGAAAGCGGCCCCGGCCAGGAAAGCAACGGGCTCCGCGGCGAAAAAGGCCGCCGCGACACTGAAGGAAGCGGGCGGGAAGAAGAGCACTGCCGCCACGAAGAGCACGGCCAAGGCCACTACGAAGAAGACCGCTGCAAAGAAGACCACCAAGCGGGCCTCCGCCTGAACCCGGCTCCACTCCCGCGCCACACCTGTTGCACACCGACACGGTCACTCGATCGGCTCTGAGCTGCCCTGACATGGCCCAGATCAGCGCGCGACAGCCATGACCCCCAGAGAACCGCCGTCACTCACATGGATCTGGCGGAAGGAGATCGAGTGGCTCTCGGTGGCGTTCACGAGCTTGATCGGGATGCTGACCAGGCCGAAGGAGATCGCCCCGTTCCATATGGATCGCACGGTTCCTCCTGTTTCGTGGCAGTCTCATCGTATGACGCCGATCACATTGGTGGAGGGCCGTCGCATCGCGCTCAGCAATCTCGACAAGGTCCTCTACCCGGAGACCGGCTTCACCAAGGGCGAGGTGCTGCACTACTACGCCACCGTCGCGGGCCCGCTGCTCGCCCACATCCACGACCGGCCGGTGTCCTTCCTGCGCTACCCCGACGGACCGGACGGGCAGCTCTTCTTCACCAAGAATCCGCCGCCCGGCACACCCGACTGGGTGAGGACCACCCCCGTGCCGCGCTCCGAGGACCTCTCCGCCGCCCAGGTGGTCGTCGCCGACATGCCCACCCTCATGTGGTCCGCCAACCTCGTCGTGGAGTTCCACACCCCCCAGTGGACCGCCGGCCACCCCGCCCTCGCCGACCGGATGGTCCTCGACCTCGACCCCGGCCCGCCCGCCACCGTCGTCGAGTGCTGCGCCGCCGCGCTCTGGCTGCGCGAGCGGCTCGCCGCCGACGGCCTGCACGCCTACGCCAAGACCTCCGGCTCCAAGGGCATGCACCTGGCCGTGCCGTTGGAGCCGACCCCGTCCGAGCGGGTGTCCGCGTACGCCAAGCAGCTCGCCCAGGAGGCCGAGCGCGAGCTCCCCGACCTGGTCGTCCACCGCATGGCCAAGGCGCTGCGCCCCGGCAAGGTCTTCGTCGACCACAGCCAGAACGCCGCCGCCAAGACCACCGCGGCCCCCTACACCCTGCGGGCGCGGGCCCGGCCCACCGTGTCCGCGCCCGTGTCCTGGGCGGAGGTCGAGGCCTGCCGGACCGCCCCCGGGCTCGTCTTCCTCGCCGACGACATCGCCCCGAGGCTCGCCCGCGACGGGGACCTCTTCGGCCCGCTCACCGACCCCGCGCGGGCCCGACCGCTGCCGGGGGCCCGGCCGTGATCCGCGTCGCGCTGGCCGCAGCCGTACGTACCCTGCCGCGCGGGGCGGGACTGGCGTACGAGCCGAAGTTCGACGGCCACCGGCTCGTCGTGCTGCGCTCGGCGACCGACGTGGCGCTCCAGGCGCGCTCCGGCCGGATCGTGACCAGCGCCTTCCCCGACCTGGCCGCGGCCGCGCTGCTGCTGCCCGCCGACACGGTCCTCGACGGCGAGGTGGTGGTCTGGCACGCGGGGCGTACGGACTTCGCCCTGGTGCAGCGGCGGGCGGCGGCCACCGCCGCACGGGCCGCCGTACTCGCGCAGCGACTGCCGGCCTCGTACGCCGCCTTCGACGTGCTGGAACTGGCCGGGCTGGACCTGCGCGCACGCCCGTACGAGCGCCGCCGGGCCCTCCTCGTCGACCTGCTGCTGCCGCTGGGGCCGCCGCTGCAGCCGGTGCCGATGACGACCGATCCGGAACTGGCCGCCACCTGGTACGAGACCCTGCCGGCCAGCGGGATCGAGGGCCTCGTCGTGAAGCGGCTGGACCAGGCCTACCCGGCCGGGCGGCGCGGCTGGCAGAAGCTGCGACACACCGACGTCCGGGACGCGGCGGTGGTCGGCTACACAGGCACCCCGCGCCGCCCGCTCGCCCTGGTGCTCGTCCTGCCGGTCGGGGACGAGACCCCGCTGGTGTCGAGCCCGCTCGGCGCGGCGCTGCGTTCGGAGGTGGCGGCCGAGGTGGCCGCCCGCGGGGCGGCCTCGCCGGCCCTGGCCACGGTCACGGCGATCGGGCTCGGGGAGGTCTCGTTCCGGGCGCTCGACCCACCGCTCACGGCGGAGGTCCGGTACACCTCGACCCGGCACCCGCCGCCGGAGGTGCTGCGGCTGCGGACAGACCTCTGACAGACCTCTGACGGACCTGTGACGGACCTCCGACCCGCGCGGGAGGCGCGGGTCGGAGGGCGTGACGCCGACGGCGGGTCAGGCGTGCGCGCCACGCCCTGCGTCCGGCGGAGCCCCCGGCTGTGGATGCGGTCCCGGCCCCTCCGGCAGCTTGTAGCCGGACTCCCGCTCCGCCCGGACGTCGTCCGGATGGCTGGAGGTGGTGGAGCCGAAGTTCCCGTAGCCCTGCATCTCGTGCGGCCGCAGACCGCCCTCCGGGATCTCCACCTGGTCCCGCTCCTCGCGGACCTCGTAGACCGCGCCGCCCTCGGGCAGGTGCGGCTGACTCTCGGGGGTGGGCGGGGGTGGCTCCTTGGCCCGTACCTTCTTGCCCAGCAGGAAGCCGCCCAGCAGGAAGCCGGCGACGAGGATGCCGACGACCAGGAACCATGCGATGTCGGCGAGGGTCGCGTCCACGCTCAGAGTCGTGTCCATAGCGACCAGTTTCCCGCACTCAGGTCCGAAATGCTTCGCTATGCCCAGGATGCCTTGGGCCATCCGGGGTACCCGCCCGGTGTGCGTACCCAGCGAACGAGAAGGAGGCCGGCCATGCCCCGCGGATCTTCCCCGAAGCGCGAACGGCAGTACGAGCACATCAAGGAAGGCCTGGAGCGGCGCGGCGAGCCCGAGAGGAAGGCGCAGGAGATCGCCGCCCGGACGGTGAACAAGGAACGCGCCCGGGCCGGCGAATCCCGGACCGCGAGCAAGGAATCCGTAGAGGACATCTCCTCGTCGCGGCGCGGGGGCCTGCACTCCCACTCGGGCGCGCAGGGCCCCACGTACGAACAGCTCTACGCCGAGGCCCGGCGCCGCAACGTCCACGGCCGCTCGGACATGAACAAGACGCAGCTCAAGCGGGCCCTGGGGAAGTGAAAGCCCGCCCGGCCGCTAGGAGTTGATGGGGCCGTCGGCATCCCGCAGGGCGCCGGCGGCCTTGCGCTCCCCGAGCGCCCCCAGGATCTCGGCGCAGATCGCCAGCGCGGTCTCCGCCGGGGTGCGGGCGCCGAGGTCAAGGCCGATCGGGCCGTGCACCCGCGCCAGCCGGGCCTCGGTGACCCCGGCCGCGAGCAGTCCCTCCCGCCGCCGGGCCGTGGTCTTGCGGGAGCCCAGCGCGCCGACGTACGGCACCCCCTGGGTCAGGGCCACCTGCAGCGTCGGCACGTCGAACGACTCCTCGTGGCTCAGCATGACCAGGCACGCGGCGTCCCGGCGCGCCTCCAGCACCTTGCCGGCCTCCTCCGGGCCGGTGACCAGCACGACCTCCCAGCCCAGCAGCAGCGCCTGCCGCTCGATGATCTCGGCGAGCTCGCCGCCGCCACCGATGACCACGTACGGGGCCGACGGGAACGCCTCGACCAGCACCAGCCCCGACTCCGCGTACAGCGCGTCCCGTCCGGCCCGCCGGGTCGCCAGCAGCTCGCCCGCCCGCCGCCCGGCATCGTCACCGGGCGCGTCCGTGGCCCGTACGACCTCACTGGCGGCCTGGTCCGCGGCTTCGTTCAGCCGGGTCACCAACGCCACCCCGACCCCGTCGCCGAGCAGTTCCCACCACTGGGCCGGGATCGCCGAGAGCGGCTGCAGCAGCACCTCGGCCTGCCCGCCGCAGGTCAGCCTCGCGGCCACGGCCTCGGCCGCCCGCACGGACACCTCGCACACCCGCGCCGTGACCCCGGCCGGCAGGGCCGCGACCTCGGCGGCGAGCTCGGCGTCGAAGACTCCGCGGTAGAGCGTGCCGACACACTCCCCCCGCGTATCGATGAGCACGGCCCCGGCCGGATCCCGCGGCCCGAACCCCTGCTCGGTCACGGGCCGGGCCAGATACCCGGCCCGCCCCTCGGCCACCCACTGCCGCGCCGTCTCCACCAGCTCACGCATCCGCGCCGCCCCTTCTCGATCGTCAGAGCCCGCCACACGGCACCTGGCCAGCGGCGCCATGCAACCTCACCCCCAACGTACGCACGCACCCCGCACCTACCCACCCCCCGAATCCCACAGACCCCGCCCCACCTCCCTCGTACGGACCACCGGAACCGGTCCTCCCGAGGCGAATCCCGGAGCGGACGCCCGTAGCCACCCGCGAACGCCGGGGAAGCCGCACCTGGATCTGTTTCGCCGAACAGCCGCTCGCACGCAGGTTGTTAGTGTGATCACGTCCGATTTGCGTGATGAACCGTTCTGCGGCTCCGCCCGGTGCGGGGAGGCGGAAGCCCTGGCAGCGACGCCTCGCCATCGGTGCGTGGGTTTTCTCGGTCCTGTGCGTTCTCGGCGTCCTCGGGATGCTGGTGACAGTCGTCTACGAAATGCGACAGCCGGCCGAGGCCGAGAGACGGAAGTGCTGCTGGGAGGAGAACGCCACGCCCGAGTGGACGGCGGGCGTGCTCGGTGTGCAGGTGCCGGAGGCGGCCACCGACCGGCGGGCGGGGCTCCACTCCAACGTGCAGTACGACGCCGCACTGCTGGCCTTCACCGTGACGACTGCGGAGGCGGACCGCTTCCTGCAGCCGCTTCTGCGCGAGGGCGCCCAGATGGCCCGCAATCGGCACCCGGAAGAGCCGGGCTACACCCGCAGTGACGGTTTCGGCCATCTCGGCCTGCCCGAGCCCGAGACCTTCGCCGAGGGCATGCGCATCACCAGTGTCTGCCCTCGCGAGGCGAAGACGCCCGAAAGCGGAGCCCTCCGGCTGTGCGCGAAGATCCACGCGCACGAGTTCCAGCCCGGCACAACCCGCATCTACCTCTGGGCCGGCAGCGACGCCTCGATCCCGAAGCCGACGCCTTGACGCCCGGACCCCGACTCCGCCCCGGCCGGGGTATCCGAGCCGTTCCGCCTCGAAACATCACCACAGGGACGGTTGCGGCAGTCGCGTACATGATCTTTGTACTCACCCATTCCGACGTGCTGATCCAGGAGTAGGTCGGCGTAGCGGCTTCGGCCGTCTCTGCCTCGCTGCCGGCCCGCTACGCGAAGCGCGGGTACGAGTGAACGACTGCGGGGCCCGTGCCTGGGAGGGACCACTCCTTGCCCGTCCGGTAGTGCGGGTAGCTCTTCAGGCAGACCGGGCCCGCTCCGCGGCGAGTGCGTGCGCGAGGCTGTCGCGTGCGTCGCCGAGCGCGGCGAGCATCCGCAGTCGGGCCTGCTCGAAGCGTCGGCAGCTTCGACGGCGTCTCGGGCGGCGACCCGGTAAGCGCGAGCTGCGGTGTTCAGGCGGGCATAGAGGTCGCGCTTGGCGTGCAGTGCCCGCTCTGCGCGCTCCTCCTCGCGTTCACGGTCGGCGCGCTGGTTCTGTTCCGCCGCCTGGGCTCGGCCGGCGCGCCGGCTGAGAACTGCCCCGCCCAGGGTGCCGCCCAGCGTTCCTCCGACGCCTATGAGTGCGACGGCGAGCGTGGTCACATCCACGAGATCTTCCAGGTCGTCCATGCACTTCATCCGAGGGCGGCGCCCCAAGCCGGCGTCACAGCCCCTCAGCCAAGCTCCTGCCCCACCCCTGAGCACATCTTCCAACACCGGGACCCGAGAACGACGAGCAGCGGACGCGGCTCAGGAGAGGGACTTCACCCGCGGAAACGATCCAAGATCCTGTCCACGAATAGTCCACAGGTCCTGATATGGGCTGCGTACGGCGGCAGTTGGCTGCGCATACGCGAAGACCCCCTCTCAGCTAAGGCGCTGATGGCGGGGTCTTTGGGCACTTCCTGCGAAGTGCCCCCGGCAGGATTCGAACCTGCGCACACGGCTCCGGAGGCCGGACCGGACCCAGGCGTTTGCCCAGGCCAGACACCTGGCTGATGAGTTGTCGGGCTTGCCGTCCCACGCATGTCCCACGACTTGGAAATGTACTGAATGTCGCAAAATGTAAAGGGTGTGGACTCCGGTGGCTGAGGCGCCGGCGCGCGGATCCCTTTCCCGCCGTTTCGGCGAGGCTGCTGCCAGGACCGCCAGAAGCGAGCTAGAATCTAAGTAAGATTCAATCTACGTAATATCGAATCTATGTTTCAGGCGTGCCGGGGGATTGGGCGTTGATGGAGTTCAAGGGCAGGTCTGCCGACCTGGATCAGCTGGCTCGGCAGCTGGGCCTGGTGGCCGGCGGTACGGGCGCCACGCGTGGTCAGGCTGTGATCGTGACGGGCCGACGTCGGGTGGGCAAGTCTCGTCTGGTCCAGGAGTTCTGCGACCGTTCCGGGGTTCCGTACGTGGTCTTCCAGGCGACCCGGGGACGCAACGCCGTGGCCGAGCGGGCGGACTTCGCCGCGACGCTGGCGCATTCTGCTCTGCCCGGGGCTGAGCTGGTGGCCGGGTTGCAGGCCGCCGACTGGAACCAGGCACTGCGTTCCCTGGCGGTCGCGGTTCCGGACGATGCCCCGAGCATTGTGGTGGTCGACGAGGTGCCGTGGCTGGTGGAACAGGACGGGGAGTTCGAGGGGGCGCTGCAGACGGTCTGGGACCGGCACCTGTCCGCCAAGCCTGTCCTGTTGATCCTGGTCGGCAGTGACATGTCGGTGATGGAGGCGCTGCAGTCCTATGGCCGACCCTTCTTCGGCCGGGCGGCCAAGATGACCGTACAGCCGCTGCATCTGGCCGATGTGCAGGCGATGACCGGCCTTGACGCGGCGGAAGCGGTGGACGCGCTGCTGATCACCGGAGGGTTCCCGGAGATCGTTCAGTCCTGGCGCCCGGGGATGAGCCGCAGTGACTTCCTGCGCGAGGCTGTGTCCAACCCGCTTGCCCCGCTGTTGGTGGCGGGCGAACTGTCGCTGCTGGGGGAGTTTCCCGAGGCGTCCCACTCGCGCGCGATCCTGGAAGCGGTCGGCAGCGGCGAGCGGACCTTCTCCACCATTGCGGCACAGGCCGGTGGTGCGGGTGCGCTGCCCTCAGGCACGCTGTCGCCGCTGCTGAACACTCTGCTGGCCAAGCGGGTCCTGGCCGCTGACCTGCCGCTCTCGGTCAAGGCGGACAGCAAGAACAAGCGCTATCGCATCGCCGATCCGTACCTGCGGTTCTGGCTGGCTTTCCTGCAGCGCGGGATCCCGCTCATCGAGCGCGGGCGTGGTGATCTGGCGCTGGAGCGCATCGAGCGGTCGTGGACGACATGGCGGGGCCGGGCCGTCGAGCCGGTCGTCCGCGAGTCGCTGCTACGCCTGTTGCCCGATGAGAGGTGGCCGCAGACGGAGGCGGTCGGGGGCTGGTGGAACCGGCAGAACAACCCGGAGATCGACCTGATCGGAGCCGACCGCGAATCCGTGGCAGGGCGGATTCACTTCATCGGCTCGGTGAAGTGGCTGGAGTCGCAGCCGTTCGGCCGACGTGAGTACGACGCCCTGGTACGAGACATGCTCGCCGTGCCCGGTGCCGAGCCGGGCACGGCGCTGGTGGCCGTGTCCCGTTGTGGTGTCGAGGGCGATCTGCCTCTTGCGGCCCACTGGGGTCCGGAAGACCTTGTCCGTGCCTGGCGGTAGACAGGGGAAACCGCCACGGTGGTCATGGTGATGTACCTGCCTCGGGTGCCCAGTGGCGGGAGACATCGACCGCATTCTCAGAACCTTCCGGACATCGAAGCCCGTTTGCGCGGCGGCGAGGTGACGGGCCCGGTTCACCCCCGCGGGGTGACCGGACGGCGCTAGCCTGGCCGGGTGAATGCGCGTACCGCCCTTGTGAAATGGCTGGGAACCCTGGATCCTCAGCGGCTGACCGTGTTGCTGGAGGAGCGGGATCTGCCGCTCGCCGCCGGGTACCGACGGATCGCCACCCTCCGCGAGCTCGCCGAACACCTGCTCACCGATGAGTCGGTGGGCCAGGGCCTGATGGCGGGCACCGCCGGAGAACTGGAATTGCTCGCTTCCATCGCCGCCCTTGCTCTGGAGCGGCACGGCCCCGTAGCCGGTGGCGAGGCCGAGGAAGGGCCCCGGTATCCCTGGCAACAGCGGAAGCCCGTTCCCCCGGTGGAACCAGCGGACCGATTGGTGCCCGAGCGGGACGTACTGTCCTGGTTCGCGCCGGGGGAGAAGCGGCGACGGGCTGAGCACACACTCGCCCAGCTCCGGGAGCGCGCGCTATTGCTCCCCGCGCCCAAGGGCCAACTGGCGCTCCCACCGCTGCTGCACGTCCGCGCCGCCGGGTTCGACGGTTACGGGCGTACGGCCGACCGGCTGCTGACCACCGCCTACAACGCCCCCGAGGTCAAGCGGATCGCCGCAAACCTCTTCGGCGAGGGCGCGGCCCGTACCCGCGACCAGGCCCAGGAACTGATCACCGACCTTCTCGCCGATCCCGCCCGGGTGCGGGCACTGGTGGCGGACGCCCCGGTCCGGGCGCTGGAGCTGCTGGACCACCTGGTACCCGGCCCGCCGCTGCTGCGAACCCACTGCTTCGCCGGCCGATACGGGGAGCAGTACTCAGGCCCGGACGCCAAGTACGTCTTCCGGGAGGGCGGCAGCGGCGACGAGGGCACCGACTGGCTGGCCGGGCGCGGGCTGCTGGTCCCCGTAGGTCTCGACCTGGTGGAGCTTCCCTACGAAGTCGCCCGTGCGCTCCGCGAGGGGAGCGCGGCACCCAGCCCCCGGCTGGAACCCGAACAGTTCACTGCCACCGCGCCGCTGCCCTCCGGCTGGGAGGGCGAGGGTGGCACGGCCGCCGCAGCGGCCGCCTGGCGGGCCGAACTGGTCCTGCGGGCCCTGGCCGCGCAGCCGATCGCGATCCGAAAGGCGGGCGGGATCGCCGTACGGGACACCCGGCGGCTGGCCAAGGCGTCCGGGGCCGATGAGGCCGACACCCGGCTGTGGCTGGACCTCGCGGTGAACGCCGGACTGGCCGCGCCTCGGGACGACGAACGGGTCCCTGCTCCCCGGAGCCGCCGGAATTCCAAGGCCCCCAAGCCCTCCGCCCGGCTGCTGCCCAGCGACCGCTACGACATCTGGGCCGCCTCTCCACCCCCGGGCAAACTGCTGCCGCTGTTGGCCGCCTGGGCCGTGGTCCCCGCCATCCTCAGCCACTGGCCGGACCCCGACGAGACCCCGGTCGCGCTCATCAGCCCGCAGGACGAGGACGCCGTGACCCTCCGCACCGGGATCCTGCGAGCGCTCGCCGTCCTCCCCGACGGACACGGGCTGACCGGGAACGCGCGCGGATACACCGAACTGCTCTCCCTGGCCGCATGGTTCCAGCCCGCCCTGCGCGCTCACCTGGCCGCAGACGCCACGGGGGAGCTGACCGGCCTGGACGGAGTCCTCGACCGCATGGCGGCCACCCTGGCAGAGGCGGCCCTGCTCGGCGTGGTCGCCCACGGCGCGCTCACCCCCGCCGGGCGGGCCCTGTGCCACCTGCTGGAGGCGGGAGCCGCCCACCACTACCCGGCAGTGCCCGGCGCGGGCGCGGACCCGTCCGCCCGCGGCTCGGACGGCCTGGGCGAAGACCTCTCCCTCCGCCCCGCCCTGGCGCACGCGGTGGCCACCCTCCGCGAGGAGCTGTACGCAGTGCTGCCCGAGCCCAGCGACACGGCCCGGTTCCAGAGCGACCTGACCGCCACGGTCACCGGCGCGCCCGCGCCTGCCCTCGCCGACCTGCTCTCTGCAGTCGGCGACATCGAGTCCGAGGGCCACGCGGTGGTCTGGCGCATCACGGCAACCTCCATCCGCCGGGCCCTGGACGCCGGCTGGAGCGCGGACGAACTCCTCGACCGCCTCACCATCGCGAGCGAGCGCGGCACCCCGCTGCCGCAGCCGCTGGCCTACACGATCAAGGACACCGCCCGCACCCACGGCCAGCTCAAGGTCGTCCACTCCGCCTGCTGCATCCGCTCGGACGACACCACCCTGATCGCCGAGGTGGCCCAGTCCCGCGGCCTGACCAAACTCCGCCTGCGCCGGATCGCCCCCACCGTCCTGATCTCCACGGCCCCGCCGGAGGAGACGCTGTCAGCCCTCCGCACGGCCGGCTACGCCCCCACTCAGGAGGCCGAGACCGGCACCACGCTCCTAGACCGCGCCCCCACCGACCGCGCACCGAGCCTCATGCCCACCCTGGACCAGGCTCACGCGGGCTATGCTGAACAGACCGGAGGCGTCCCCGCGAGCGCCCGCCTACTGGCCGCCACCCTCACCTCGGGCGGCTAGGAGGGTGGGGGAGGTGCGGTCCACGCTGACCCTGACTGTTCAGTGGGCTCGCCGCCGCTGTTCGAGCTGCGGCAGCCAGTACTCAGGGGGCTGAGGGTGTGTCGCGTACCCCGCCCATTCCTCGTCAGGTTGTGGAAACCTGGGTGCCCAGGTGCGCGGTGAGGGCAGCCGTCCGGCTGGCTGGCGGTGTCTATCGCAGGTCTATCGCGATCAGTGCGTAACAACGACAAAGACCTGGACTCAGTGGGACTGGGTCCAGGTCTTCATGCTTGGCACTCGTGCAGGTCAGCGGATGTTTCACGCTGGTCCAGCAGGAGTGCCCCCGGCAGGATTCGAACCTGCGCACACGGCTCCGGAGGGCATGATCGGGAGTCTCTCGAATGTGCCGTCTAGCTGCGCAAACGCTAGCCGACACTTAGCACGCTGGCCTTCGCACACGCCACTCACACGATCAGTCGTTTCATCCCGTGGTGCCTGGGCCCACAACATCTTGCTTGGACGAGAATCAGCCCTGCGGCTGATTTGTGCCTCTACCTGGGATGGCGGGTTTTCGTCACACTCTGTTTGGAGTGAGCGAGACATCCATGGCTTGGTGCTGAGCGCGCTGGGGGAGCCGTTGGCCTACGTTCCGATACTTAAGGGCAAGGCAGGGGAGTTCTTGGCCCTTGAGCACGTCACGCCGGCGGTCCGCTCGTGCATCCGCCCCGTCATGGAGCTGGTCCCTGACCCAGACGTGCGGGATGTTCTTGAGACCTTCTGCGACCGTGCGATGGACGCGGTACCGCAGGGCGCTGTGCTTACCGTAGACAGTGGTGCCCTGCCGACAGCGCGAGTCCTTGAGGGCGACTCTGGGGGCCCCATAGCCCGCCTTAGTGAGTCGCTCGGTCTCCGTGGTGTGTTGATGTGCCCAGTCGTTCGTTGCACAGATCCGCGAGACGTTCTGGCAGAGGTCTTCCAGGCGATCGCCGCACACCAGAGTGGCGCCTGCCTGCGCCTGTCTGTGGGAGTCGATAGCTTGGATCCCCTGCCGCATTGCGGCCAGATCCGCGGCCTGCTCAGGGCTCTTCACCTTGATCCGGAAGAGGTCGACCTGCTGATTGACGCCGGGCCGGTTGACTCCAGCCTCGCATGCGATCGATTGGCCGACCGTGCGTTGGCTGCCCTCAAGGCACTCTCTCCGTGGCGCTGGCGGCGGGAATGCGTCGCCTCCGGGGCATTCCCAGTCAACCTGACCGGATTTCCGAGAGGGCAAGCTACGCCGGTAGCCAGGCGCGACGCGCAGCTTTGGCGGCGTGTCGTGAGCGGGTGCGAGGAAAGGCCACCAGACTTCGGAGACTTCGGCGTGACGCATCCACGGATGCCAGTGAAGTCCCGCGGGACCCCAGACCCAAACATGCGCTACACGACACTCGAGGAGTGGCAGGTCTTCGTCTATCCGCGAGTCCGCGCCGGCAACGATGACTTCTTCACCCTGAGCACCGACCTAGTCGACTCCTCGTACTGGCCTGTGACGGGCGCACAAACTTCGTGGGGCGACGCTCGGCTCAAGGAGTGCGCCACGCGGCAGAGGCCCAAGGCCGGGGGCGGTGCGGAGTGGCGAGCGTGGGCCACCTCGCATCACCTGGCGATGGTTACGTCCAGCCTGACCACTCTTGGGCGCCCTTGAGGGCTGAGTTGGATGTGAGGAGCCATACGTTCACGACGCGTAGGCTGGGCTGAAAGGCCACCAGACCAGCTCAATGACTGCAACCTTGACACTGCCTGCTGCTCTCATGGGCCTCAGATAGAAGTGTATAGATGACAGCCAACCGGGTGAGAGAGAGTCCGTCCCCTACGCCTATGCAACCGGGCCTATGACGTCTCCACATGCGCAGCACATGCCCCCAAAGTAGGCTATAGGTCTACGAGCAGAGCAGGTCAAGGCCTCAGCGGTTGTGCTAAATGAGTCCCACCTTTCAATCTCCCATTTGGGGGAACTGATGGCGAATACTCATACGCGAGTAAATTATACATTGTGTCTGATTGCCAGTCATCCAGTATGGGATGGCCGTTCAGAGATCATCCGCGAGCTCCTCCGTGCCCGGCCGGAGGAAATGAGGATTCGCGGTGACGGCTCAGCCGTCGAGCACTACATGTCCGCTCAATCGATCAGTAACTTGCTGACCTTTATGGCGGATCTTGACTTGATAGTGATCCGTAGTGATGGGTCCGTGTCTATTGCCCAACGGGCTGAACGTGCTGTGCAGGATTCGAGAGCCTTTGATCTCCTCGTGCAAGCATCCGTCAGGAATGCGCTTGAGAAATCGGGCACCCAGATGACTGACGTGGAAAAGGTCATTGGCGCCATACGTCTCCCTCTTGTGCCCGACGCTAAGACAATCCATGCGAAACTGAAGGTGAAGCATAAGTCATCAGTGCTCATCAACGTGGACAGATTCTCAAGACTGCTCTATCTATACGCGTGTGCCGGTGGGATCCAGCGTATCGTTCGTGTTCATTACGGCAGCGCGGAGGGGTAGCGATGGCCCGCCTCGATAATTACTTCGGCGAAGCGGACGCGTCAGTCGATTCTGCAGAGACGTTAACAGCGCAGCATGTTTTTCGAGACCTTGAACAGCACGTTAAGTGGGGGTCGCGCTCTTCCGGCAAACAAGTCGTTGTGGGTGTTAAAGGGAGCGGTAAGACGGAGCTGCGCAGACATCTGGAGAGCCAAACAGACTCCTACGTGCTGAACTTCGATGCAGATCATGCGTATTTCAGCCAGGATGTCTCCACGATTGGGGAACCATCAGGTCGAACCAAGAATGCTGTCGCTACTATTCTCATTCGAGAGTTTGCGCGTCGCTTCAGCGAGTCCCAAAAGTCGAAGACCGCCACAGCTCTGAAGAAGGCTTTGGATGTATCCACATCCATCGTGAAGCAAGTCCCCAACGCGATAGACCTCACAGTCCCCGGTGCCACGCTGAAGCTAGGTGCCCTCCTGCAGAGGGACGCTGCGAGTGTGTTGCAATCCACTCTGGATCGACTCATCGCCGACGTGCTCTCGGCACTCCGGGACGCAGGCAAAGTGGGCGCCATACTAATCGATGACGTCGAAGATGTTTTCTCTGGGATTTCAGATAATCCCTTGTTTCTGGAGGGTGTTGCAAGGGCGGTCGCCGATATAAACAATCACGGTGAGGAAAGACTCCACGCGGTGCTGTTCGTGAAACACGGGCTCTGGAGATCATGGTTTGAGCGTCCGAAAGAATACGACAGGGTCAGGAGTGTGATTGATTTCTTGACTTGGGATCACGATGCCTTGGTAGAGCTCATCGCAAAAAGAATTGCGCATCGGCGGGGCATGGAAGTCGCGCAGAGTCTTGAAGTAGAGGCGCTCTGGGCTAGGGAGTTTTCCTGGGCTGGTAAGTTCGATACGTTTACGCGTTACTGCACGCAGTACTGCGTAAGTGGACCTCGCGACATGGTTACGCTTTGTAATCTAGCCGCAGGTAAGCCCGCAGGGGACGAACCTATTACGCGGAAGCATATCAAGGCCAGCCTCGGGGCTTACTCGGAAGAGAAGGTCCTCAGTCTCAACGCCGACTTCGGAGATACCTATCCCGACATTCACAAGTTTGTGGAGCAGGTATTTCAGGAGGCCTCGGTGCAGATGACTGGAAAGGAACTTGCCGAGCTGATTGAGAGTCGCACTCTCCTGGATGCTCGATTCCATGACGAGTTTAAGAGCAATAAGCAATGGTATCCTGCTACCAGGGCGCGACTAGCCCTGATTATGTATCAGGTCGGTGTCGTTGGGTATAAGTCGCCTACCGGTATGATGTACGCGATTGAGAAGCCGAACTTGTCAAACTCGGAATTGCTTGAGAAGGTTGTGGTTTGCGTACATCCTGCATTCCGACCCCACTTGAACATAGCGTAGGTAAGCGTGGCCACTGCGCGTTCCGAGCCACTGCGAGCGACCTGGAGAGATGCGCTTCCCGCGCCGCGTTGCTTGGGCTGAGGGTCGGGATTCCGCTGCACACCACCTGTCAGGGGCGTACGGCGCTGAGCGATACAGAGAGGTCGGGAGTCGGCTTCGCCAGGGGCTGGAACCACCCCTATGCTGCAGCCCCCTGATGGGTCAGTCCAGACGGCGTTCTTGACCACTATCCGGAACGTGCTTGCAGGTCAGCGCCTCATTCGGCCGGCTGGGACAGGCGGCTATGTGAGCAGATGAGCGTTCACCACACGGGCTCTATTCGCCAAGTCGGCGAGTTCCACGACCTCCACGCCCCCGGCGCGGAGGCTCTCAACTCCCACGCAGTCGGCCACCAGGAGACTCGGCTCGCGCCAGGCGATAACCACTCGCCGGATTGGGGAGTGGAGGATCAGCTGGGTGCATGTGAGGGGGCGGGACTTGCGCTCCGAGCAGGGTTCCAGGGTGCTGTAGAGCGTGGCGCCGGCCAGGCGGGGGTCGTCCGCCGGGAGCTTGGCCAGGGCCGATTCTTCGGCGTGGACGTGGGCGTCCGTCTCGCGGGAGTAGCCGTGGGCGAGTTCCTCGCCGTCGGCGCCCACGATGATGGCGCCGACCGAGAAGGCGCCCTCTGCTGGCGGGCACTTGCGGGAGAGTTCGATGGCCCGTTCCATCCAGGTCACATCGTCGGCGTGCGTCACGCGGAGCCCTCCTGCTTGGGCAGGTAGCGGAGAAGAACCACGTCGCCGATGGTGCTGGCCTCGGCGAGGTGCATTCGGCGGGTGGAGCCGCCGGGGTACGTGGCGGGGTTCAGGAACCGGGGGGCGCCAGGGTCGCCGACGACCAAGGGGGCGATGGCGAGGTGGATCTCGTCGGCCAGACCCTGGGAGAGGAAGGCGGTGTGGATCTGTCCGCCGCCCTCCACCATCAGCCGCTCTATGCCACGGGCTCCGAGGTCGTCCAGCAGGGCACCGAAGTCGATGGCCGGGCCCGTGGAGACCACGTCCGCCAGGCCGGCCAGCCGCTCGCGGAGCTTCTCCTCGCCCGCGTCCGTGGTGTAGGCGAGCTTCTCCCCGCCGTGGTGCCAGAACTTCAGGTCGGCGTCCAAGTCTCCGCTCGCGGAGATGGTGACCTTGAGCGGGTAGGCGGGCTTTCCTGTGGCCACTCGCGCCGCGCGCCGCTCCTCGCTGTTCACCAGCAGCCGGGGATTGTCGGACCGCATCGTGCCGGCGCCGATCAGGATGGCATCCGACTCGGCACGCACCTGGTCGACCCGGTCGAAGTCCTCGCTGTTGCTCAGCAGGAGGCGTGCGGTGCTGGTGTCATCGATGTAGCCGTCCACGGATGTGGCCACGCTGAGCAGGACATACGGGCGGGGCATTAGGGGGTCTCCTTCAGTTGCTGGTCAGGGCGGAGGGAGCCTGTTCAGGCCTGGCGTAGTACTGCCTCGGTCAGAGCGTCCTTGAAGTCACTCACGCCACGGACCGTATGCCATTGATCAAGTACCCCATCGAGCTGGGCGAGCTCCCGCGAGATGCGGTCAGAGCCGGTTTCCTTCGCGATGGCCAGGGCCTGCAGTCCCACGGAAGATGCCTGCTCGGCCTCGCCCGCGCGGGCCAGGGACACGGCCTCCCGCCCCAGGTAGACGCCTCGGTCTCGGTGGAAGCCAGCGGGCAGTCGGCTGATGGCGTCCCGGAAGCCGGCAGCTGCTCCGTGGTGGTCCCCGAGGGCAGCGAGGCTGTGTGCCCGCTGCACGTCTATGTACGCGCCATCGAGCCAGACACCCCACGGTGAGCTGGGATCTGGGTCCATCTTGGCGAGGAGCTCCCGCGCGTGCTCGTACGCCCGCTGTGCCATGAGCTGGTCATTCCGGAGAGCGTGTCCGTGGGCCCCGTACGTCGCGGCCACTGCGGCCAGACGACTCCTCGGCGCGGCTCGGTCCTCCGCGGCTTCGGCCACGTCCACCGCCTCGATCGGGTCGTTCATGTCGCCAGCGAGTTGGCTGCGGCGCGCCAGGATGTACGTGGTCAGCTCGTCGTCTCCTGCCATGTGGGAAGCCTCCAGAGCCTCCCGCATCCAGTGCTGGGCGGCACGAAAGTCCCCGAGGTCCTGGTAGAGCCAGCCGCACAGCTCGGAGTACTGGGTCTGTAGCTGGAGCAGTTGCCGGCGATCGGTTCCGCGGCGATCCGCGCGCAGTTCCTTGATGGCGGCGATCTGCTGCTGAACCGTCGGTATCACCCGATGGGGACCGAACAGGTTGTCGTTGTCGATCAGCACGCGTCGGGTGGCTTGGAGGAGCTCGATGGGGTCGGCCCCGGAGGCGATGAGATCGGATCGCGGGGCAGGGCTCGCCGCTGCTGAGAGGTCGGAGGCTGCAGCGATGGCGGCACCAGCGCCAAGCGCGCCAATCAGAGCCCTTCGGGACAGTGACACGAAGATGATCCTTCCGTCATCGGAACGAACGGGGACGGACATCCCCTCCTCCGACGGTGCCTGAGTCTCCGGTTTCTCAGCCAGGGCCACAGAGCCGTTGGCCACATGGGGCCCTCGATTAGCCACATCCCCCTGGGGGAGGCCCTCAAGGCTGATCCCTTCGAGGACCGATGCGTGTAGCCGGACGAGCGAGCCGCCGGCGCCGAGCGCGTCGTCGTAGGCCCGGACTAGATCGGCCGATGCGGCCTGCCCGCCGCGCTCAACGCGGGCCATGTAGCTGGTGTTGAACAGGATCGATCGGCTGAGCTTGCCCAGCGATAACCCCCGCTGTGTGCGCCAGGCGCGCATTTCGGCGCCGAGGTAGTGCTGAGGGCTTGCATGCGGTGTCAGATCGTTCGGTCGCTGCCCCACTCGTCCCCCCTCATGCGGCCTATGTGGCCGCCTCTTGGCGGCCACATGGCGGATCTGTCGGTCACTTAACTGCCCGGTCTACAAAGGATGCAGAGGGGCAACGACAGCCTAGCGACGCAGGTCGGAGCCCTCCATTCGATCCGAACGAAGGGGGCAAGATCGTGACAACGGCAGCCGCTCGTGAACCCATCACGCGCCCTGGCGGCGACGGCTGGACCGGCGCGCGCCGAGAGCTACTTCTCCTCCAGCTCCACGACCCGCTCGCGGAGTTCGGCGACCTCGCCCTGGAGCCGAGCAACCTGATCGCGAAGCTCAGCGATCGCGTTCTCCGGGCTGGCGAGCTTCGCGGCGTCGGAGGCCTCCGCGGTCAAGAACGCCCCCTTGCCTTGATGGCTGACCGCGAGGCCGTCCGTCTTGAGCTGGCGGATGGCGTCGCGAGCCACGGTCACGGTGACGCCGTACGTCGCCTGGAGGTCTGCCAGGGACGGCAGCTTGCGGGACTCCGAGAACTCGCCGGCCGCGATCCTCCGCCGCAGCTGCTCCGCCACCTGCTGGTAGGCGGGCTTGCCGGTCCACTCGACCATCTGCACCCCATGTCTCTTCGCTGTCACTGCCTCAGTGTGCCCAAGCGGCACAGAGAGAGCTAGCGCTCGCCCTGCTCCGACTCCGAGAAGGGCTTGCGCAACTCTGCCTCACAGTGCACTCTGAGGCAGAGTTGAGCTCGTCGGAAACGCGTCTCAACCGGCGTAACTGCCGTGCAGGCAGCTGCGATCGAGCCGTCATTTGCCCTGCCCGGAGGGCCCTCGAAAGGGGTCTGAAGGAAGCACTCGCTCTTTGAGAACTCAACAGCGTGCCAAGTAAGACGAGACGGGGCGTGATCCCCGTCCCCGTGGCGACGGGTTGTCGTCGGCGGCCACTTCTTCCGCGTGCTGGCTCTGGAGAACACCCCTCGGGGTGCCACCCGGCACGCGCCGCCCTGCTGGCGTCAGAGCAGTGACGATGACGCACCCGAATTTCAGGCTCGGGGCCGGAGCGCCGTGGCAACGGTGCGTCGGTGATGCCTCGCTTCACCGAGCTAGGGCTTGAACCCCGGGGCTGGTCGCCTCTCGCCAAAAGACCGCGACCGCCCCGGCATCCCTTCGACTTCAGGAGAACGACGATGCGTGCGTACATCGGCGGCCAAGAGGCCGTCAGCGTGAACGAGTTCATCGAACTGGCCCTCGGCACCCCGCTGGAGCTCTGGCTCGGGGTGGAGGGGGAGAGCGAGGAGGAGCGCGCGGCCCGCATGGACGCGGCCCGCGACATCCTCGCCGAGTACCCCGACCTGCCCGACGACGTGAGCCGGGTCGCTGCCCAGGTGATCGAGGCCAACGCGCCGGAGCTGTTCAACATCGCCTCGCTGGTGCGGCGGCCTGCCGGCCGTCGCCCGGCGTACAAGGGCGGCAAGGGGGCGGCAGCATGAGCCACACGCTGACAGCTCTGTCCGCCGCCCTGCCGCTCGCGGCCGGATGGTCTCTGCACAGCCTGCGCCTGCGGCGCCGGATCGAGGCCGCCCGACGTGACCCGCTGACCGGGCTGCTGACCCGGGACGGCTTCACCGAGCTGGCCCGGCGTCGGCTGGCACACAAGCCGAGGGCGGTCTGTCTGATCGACCTCAACAAGTTCAAGCAGATCAACGACACCTACGGCCACGCCGCCGGGGACGCGGTCATCCGTGCTGCTGGCGAGCGACTGAGCGAATGGGCCGTCGACCACTCGGCCGTCGTGGGCCGCTTGGGCGGCGACGAGTTCGCTGCTGTGGCTCCTGCGTACAGCCAGAATCAGCTCGCCGAGACCCTCAACCGCCTGGCCTCTGAACTGGAACGCCCGGTAGAGGTCGGGGGGCACTCGCTGACAGTCAGCGCTTCGATCGGTGCGGTCCGCTACAACCCGCGTGCCGGTCAGCCGGACCTCTCCGAGCTGTTGCGCGCGGCGGACGAGCAGATGTACCGGGCGAAGCGCCAAGGCGCCCCGTGGTTGACCGCTCAGAGCCGCACTTCGGAACGGGCGACGGTCAACGGTCGTCGTGCCGGCCGCCGGGGAGCGGCGAGCGGGACGGGGGCGGCGGCATGAACCGCGGCGCAAAGACCCTCTTGGTCGCCGCTCTGGTCGGCGTCGTCGGCATGGCGTTCCGGGTGTCGTGGAACGCGCTGCGGGATGTCGCGCGCTCCATCGGCGCGGACGCCACGGCGGCCATGCTCTACCCGTTCGTCGTGGATGGGCTGATGGCCCTGGCCCTGGTGGCCACGCTGGTCCTCACCGACGATGCCCGCAAGTTCGCCCTGCGGGTCCTCGCCGGGTACACGCTCGCGTCGCTGGTCCTCAACTACGTGCACGGGCTCGTCCCGGCGTTGCACTCGGAGTCGGTGGACTGGAGCAGGCTGGCCGACTGGGACCCGGCGAACTGGGCCCTCGTACTCCTGGCCACATCCCTCCCCGTCGGCTCCATCTACTTCGGTTCGGACCTGGTGGCCAAGGTGCTCCACCATCGCCCGGAACCCCAGGACGCCGGGCCGTACGGGGAGCGTGCGGGCCACCCCGCACAGCACCCGCACACCTTGGATGCGGGCGGCTTCGACCGTCCGCACACTCAAGCCCCGGCCGCCCCCGCCCTGCCTGTTCCGAGGGAGCGCGCGCAGCTCAGCGCCCGTGCGGCAGGCGTGCGGGAGGGGAGTCCTCACACCCCGCACGATGTTCCCGCACCGTCCGCGTCCACGGACGAGGAGGAGGCACGCCAGGCCGCGTACGAGGAGGCGGAGCTGGAGCGGATGCGGCAGGACGCGCGCCGTACGTACACCGAGTCCGTACAGGCCGCACGGCCGCTCTCCGCGCGTGCGCTGGGTGAGGCATACGGCATGAGCGAGTCCTGGGGCCGCAAGCAGATCCTCGCCGCCCGCGATGAAGCCGACCGGCCCCACCTGACCGCCGTTCCTTCTGGGACCGGCTGATGGGGACCCTGCCCGTCTATCCGTGGCGACTCGCCCCGGACGGACTGGCCACCCGCCGACAGCTCCGCGCTGCCGGCCTGCGCCCCGGCGGCCAGGACGTCGTCGCCCAACTGGAGCGGCCTCGCTACCGACGCGGCCCGTTGATCGCCTTCCTGTACCGCATCGAGCTGGCCCTCCCGGTCCGGCCGATGACCGAGGCCAAGGCTGTCGCGCTCGCCAAGGCGAACGCCGCCCGCCGGACATGCCCCACCTGCCGCCGTGACGCCGGATACGTCATCCCGGCCTCGCTCGGCGCGTGCGTGCCCTGCGCCTACCCCGAACAGCGCGCCGCCTGACCTCCACCGATCACGTCGTGCGGGGCCCGGACGGTCGGCCGTCCAAAGCGCCGTCCGGGCCCCTTTCTCAACTCCACAGAGGGAGCAGACCCATCGTGTCTGAGATCCACGTCATCGAGCAGCCGGACGAAGAGCCGGACAGCACGCAGAACTCCGCGGGGTCGGCGTCGGTCCTGCCGTTCCCCGCCAAGAAGGACAAGACCGAGCCGCTCGCCCCGGGTGAGGCCAGGGTGGGGGAGTGGGAGGCGGAGCTCCCCGACGACACCCCGGACGACGACGGGACCGTCGCCGAGGGGGACCCGGTAGACCCGCCCAAGCACGAGTTCCCGCCCTCGATCGCCGAAGCCATCGAAGCCAAGGACAAAGCCCGCCGGCCGGTTCTCCCAGACTGGCTGACCACCGCCAAGCAGCGTGCCGCCGTCGCCAAGTGGGCGGCCAGCCACTACGGGCAGACCAGCGCGTACCACCTGGTGCGGACCCCCGTGTACTCCGCGAAGCTCCTGGCCTACGCCCCGCGCGGCGCCTTCCGCTGGATGGGTGCGACCGGCCGCTGGGTCTCCGACGCTGAGGGCCTGCCGGTCCGCCTGGCGGCCGTACGTACGGAGGACGCGGGGGAGTACCTGAAGCTCTCCCGGCAGCGGGACGCACGGGTGAAGCTGCGCGGCATCATCGCCACCCTGGCCAGCGTGATCGGCCTCGGTGCGGCCCTGGCCATGTGGGTCCTGGCCCCGGACTGGCTGCTGACCCTGGCGCTGATCGCCCTCACGGGCGCACTCGGCTGGGCGGGCACCCCGGCGGACCGGCCGCTGATCGATGCGGCGAAGGTGAAGTTCCGCCACCGCAAGCTGACCTCCGACATCGTCACCCGCGCCTTCCTTGCCGCCGGCCTCACCAAGCCGGACCAGGGCATCGCGTTCCCGCAGCCCATCCGGCAGGACGGCGACGGCTGGCGCGTCGTCGTGGACCTGCCGTACGGCAAGACGTTCTCCGACGCGGTTAAGAAGCGCGACGCGCTCGCCTCGGGCATCGACGTGGCCGAGACGCAGGTGTTCCTGGACCGCGATACGACCAGCTCACGCCGGGTCTCCATGTGGGTGGCCAACCGCGACCCGCTCGCCGTCCCGACCGGCCGCACCCCGCTGCTCGGCGCGGACCGTGTGGACTTCTGGAAGCCGTTCCCCTGGGGCCTGGACGAGCGCGGCACCGTGGTCGAGATCAGCATGCTTTGGCTCTCGCTCTTGGTCGGCGCCGTCCCTCGGCAGGGCAAGACGTTCTCCGCCCGCACCATCGCGCTGGCCGCGGCCCTGGACCCGTACGTCCGTCTGTACGTGTTCGACGGAAAGGCGTCCCCGGACTGGCGGAAGTTCTCGATGGTCGCCCACCGGGTCGGATTCGGCACCGTCCCGCAGGGCGGGGTGGACCCGGTCATGCACCTGGTCAACTCGCTTCAGGAGCTCAAGGCCGACGTGGAGGACCGCTACCACCGCCTCTCCGAACTGCCGCTGCACATCTGCCCGGAGGGCAAGCTCACCCCGGCCATCTCGCGGGACAAGAAGTACGACATGCCGCTCGTGCTGTTCGTCGTGGACGAGGTGCAGGAGTACCTGATGCACCCCGTCCACGGGAAGACCATCCTTGACCTGCTGGTCTTCCTTGCCCGTGTCGCCCCCGCGGTCGGCGTCTCGGTCATGACCGCAACCCAGAAGCCCGACGACACCGCCTGCCCGTCCGTGCTCCGCGACCAGCACCAGGCCCGGTTTGCCCTGCGCGTCGGCGCCTACCAGGTGTCGGAGACCATCCTCGGCGCCGGATCGTACGGCGAGGGCCTGGACGCCTCCCGGCTCCTCAAGTCCCACAAGGGAGTCGGCCTGCTCAAGGGCATGTCCGACGACGCCGGGATCGTCCGCACCTACCTGGCCGACGGCCGCGACGCGGAGACCATCCTCACCCGCGCTCAGGCCCTCCGGCAGTCGGAGGGCACGCTCTCCGGCGACGCCGCCGGAGAGGCGCCGGCCGACGCCGCGCTCGCCACGATCCTGGACGACATCGCCGCTGTCATCGGCAAGGGCGAGACCAAGATCTGGTCCGAGACCATCGTGGACCGGCTCGCCGACCACCGCCCCGAGGTCTACGGGCCGTGGGCCGAGATGGAGCCGAAGCCCAAGGCCGAACAGCTCACGGCAGCGCTCAAGCCGTACGGCATCGGCACCGACCAGATCGGCCGCCGCATCGACGGCAAGACCGTCAACAAGCGCGGCATCGAACGCGCCCACATCGCCAAGGCGATTACAGAGCGCGACAAGAAGCGGGACGCGGGCTAGCCCCCAGGGGTCGCTAGTGCTAGCAGCAGACGTCGCTAGCGCTAGCGACCCCGCTAGCGGCCCGCGTCCCACCTGATCAGGCCGCTAGCAGATAGCGGCCCATCTGCGAAAACCGCTGGATCCCGCCCTGGAGGCCTCTTGTGACCCTCTTCCTGCTCGCTAGCGTCCTCACCCTGCTGTTCACGCTCGGTTACACGGGCCTGTGCGCGGCCTCGCCGTTCGGCCGCTGCCGCAAGTGCAACGGGCTCGGCTTCGCCCTCACCCACGACCGCAAGGGCAAGCCCAAGCGCGGCAAGCACTGCCGCCGCTGCGACGGCCAGGGCATCCGTATCCGCGTCGGCCGCCACCTCTACAACCTGTGGGCCCGCACCTACCGCAACGGCACCCGCTGAACCCCACACCGACAGGAGTCGCCATGACGTTCACCATCTCCGCCGTCCTGCTCTTCGGCGCCGGATCGTTCTTCGTCCTCAAGTCCAAGTCCGCCGGAGCCGGAGCCGCGATGGTCCTGTTCCTCTTCGGCTTCTTCACCGCCGGGACCGGCGCCTACGAGCCCATCACCAACCTGGTGAAGTCCGCCGCTGCCGCCGTCACCGACATCGCGGAATAAGGAGACACCGCCGTGAACCACCACGACCCCGCCCGCTGGGAGACCACCGAGACCTATCACCCGGTCCCCCTCACGCCCGCCCCGCTGGCCGCCCACCCGCACGCCGTCCCCGACATCCAGACCATCCAGCTCCCGGACGGCCGCATCATCACCGGCTACGCCATCGCCCCGACCAAAACCCCCGAGCCGGTCCCGGAAAGGCCGGCCATTAACCCGCTCGCCGTCAACATCGCACTCGGCGGCATCGGGTTCGCCGCGGCCTGCGGCGGGCTGATGCTCCTGACCACCTTCATCGCCGCCGTCGCCGCGCTCATCCAACAGCTCGTCATCCTGGCTGCCGTCATCTTCGGCGGCTTCATCGTCACCCAGGTCCTCGGCACCAACCACGGCCGCGGCAACGGCAGGACGGTCATCAACATCCGCCGGGCCGTCTTCAAGCGCAACAACTTCCGAGGGTGAAGGAGCCAGCCATGTTCGAAATCCGCGTCATCTGCAGTGCGGCCGAGGTACCCGAGATCACCAAAGCCCTCTCCGAGACGTTCACGACCGGCCCGGTCCGCCGGCATCCCACCCGTGACGGCGAGCGTGCTCGGCTGTACATCACCGCCGAGCAGCAGCCGAGCCACTGGCCCGCACCCGCGACCGCCTACGCCGCCGCACCGAGCGTCATCAGCGAGATCGGATGGACGGCCCGAGGAGTCCGAGACTGCCTGCACGGCGTCCATGTCCGCGAGTTCTGGCTCCGCAAGGCCGCGCTCCTGGACCGGATCGCCCTCACCGACGACGACCCCGTGAGCGGCGACGCCGCCACCCTCGCCGTCGAAGCGGCCCGCCGCCTGATGGACATCGACCAGACCGCCGGCCTTGGCCCCAGCGGCTACGCCGACGGCCCGTACACCCCGGACCACCCGGACAGCATCCGCGAGCCCCGCGGCTACGTCCGCCAGGAGTACGCCCTCTGGAAGCGGCACCACTAGCTGTGCCCGGGGCGGTCGCCTCTCGCCAAAGGCCGCGACCGCCCCGGTTCTCCGTCCCTTCGACATCACGTCAGGAGCGTTGGCAGTGCTGACCACCGAAGCCCTCACCGGTCATGAGCTGAAGTGGGTGAACGACTAGCAGGGGTGATCACCAGTGCTGCGGTGTCTTCATCCTGATCGAACCACACGGCCGATTGCGTCGACCACGGCGCTCGCTGCGGCACGGGTACGAGCGGAGCGCATCGCCAAGTCTTCCTCGTCGAGGGCGTTGTGCAGGGTGAATGTTGCCTCGGCCAGCTCAGCGAGCTGCGCGCGTATGTCGGTCTCCTCGGTCAGCATTTTGACCTCAGCCAGGGCTGCGATCACTTCTGATCGAGCCTCCAGTGCGGCGGCGGTTGCCGCGTCCTTCTCCGGTGCGGGAGCGTCGCGCAAGCCCCACCGGTCGTACTGGAGGCGGCGGAAAACCGTCTCGGAAGCGAGTAAGCGAGCAGTTGCCTGGCGGAGTTCGCGACGGATCTCCGCACTTTGGCCACTTGAGTGCAGTCGGTTGGCAGTTCGGGACTGCAGCGTGTGGGAGACGACCGAACCCAGCAGCGTTCCAGCAATGGCGATGACTCCCGTCAAGAGCTCCAATGCGCCCTCTCCCCATCTCTGCGGACCGGTCGCATCGCCCGTGGCCCAGTTCGACGTGCCCCTGGGCTATGCGTCCCGAATGGGGTCGACACCGTGCAGTTCGACGAATGCGATACCGGCTGTAGCTCCGGCTGGTGCATGACCTGAGAAACGCCCGGGGCGGTCGCCTCTCGCCAAAGACCGCGACCGCCCCGGTTCTCCGTCCCTTCGACAGAAACAGGAGACCACCAGCATGACACCCGAACCCGCGTCGGAGCAGTACGCCTCCGTGCTGCCCCTGCGGGCAGCACCCGCTGGCAGCTTGGAGCGCGTACCGCCCCACGACCTGGAGGCCGAACAGGCCGTCGTCGGCGCGCTGATGCTCGCGCCCGAGGTCGCTGCGCAGGTAGCCACGGCGATGGACCCTGCCGACCACTACCGCCCGGCCCACGAGACGATCCACCGCGCGATCCTCGACCTGCACGGCCAGGGCCAGGCCGCGGACCCCATCACCCTCGGCCACTACCTCGACCACGCCGGCGTCCTCGGCAAGGTCGGCGGACGGTCGTATCTGCACGCCGTGGTTCAGGCGGTCCCCAGCACGGCCAATGCCGAGTACTACGCCGGGATCGTCCACCAGCTGGCTCGGCGCCGCCGCAGCATCGAGGCGGGTACCCGCATCGTGCAGGCAGGCATGTCCCTGGATGCCACGGACGACGACCTGCGTGATGCCTTGGCCCTGGGCGCCGAGACGCTCCCGGGCGTGTGGGCGGAGCCCATTCCGCTCAACGTCCAGCCCAAGCTCCCGCCCTTCCCGACGCATGCCCTCCCCGGGTGGCTCGGCGACTACGTTGCCGCCGTCGCCGAGGAGACCCAGACCCCGCCCGACATGGCGGGAGCCCTGGCCCTCTCTGTTCTGTCCGCCGCCTCAGGCGGTCGCGCCGTGGTCCAGGTGCGCGGTCGCTGGAGGGAGCCCACCAACCTCTTCGTCGTCGTCGCGCTCGGTCCCGCGAACCGGAAGTCCTCGGTGTTCGCCGCGATGACCCGACCGCTCTACGACGCGGAGAAGAGTCTGGTGGAGGGTGCGAGCCTCACGATCGTGGAGGCCGAGGTCACCGCGAAGATGGCCCGCGAGGCAGCGGACAAGACCGCAGCCCAGGCCGCGAAGGCAGAGGGACCTGAGCGAGACAACCTGATTGCCGAGGCCATCGGCCTCGCCCAGGTGGCCGAGACGCTGACCGTGCCCGCCCGCCCGCGACTGCTCGCGGATGACGCCACCCCCGAGGTCATCACAACCCTGCTCGCCGAGCAGGGCGGCAGGCTCGCGGTCATGTCCGCCGAGGGCGGCATCTTCGACATCATCGCCGGGCGCTACTCGGGCATCCCCAACATGGAGGTCTTCCTCAAAGGCCACGCCGGCGACCGGCTCCGAGTCGACCGCCGCAGCCGCGAGGAGTTCATTGAAGCCCCCGCCCTCACCATGGGTCTGGCTGTACAGCCCAGTGTCCTCGAAGAGATCGGCAAGAACCGCGGCTTCGACGGCCGCGGCCTGCTGGCCCGCTTCCTGTACTGCCTGCCCGAATCCCTGGTCGGCCACCGGAGGATCAACCCGGACCAGGTGCCGGCCGCCGTGGCGGCGACGTACGAGCGCAACGTGTACGCGCTCACCCTTCGGCTGGCCGATTGGACCGACCCGCTCGTCATCCAGCTCACCCCGGAAGCCGATCGAGCCCTGATCGCCTACGAGGAGCGACTTGAGCCGCAGCTCAAAGCCAAGGGCGGCAGGCTCGGCCACATCGACAAGTGGGCGGGCAAGCTCATCGGCGCCACCGCTCGCATCGCCGGACTCCTCCACCTCGCGACCCACATCGACGGCGGCAACCACGAGCCCATCACCGAAGCCACCCTGCGCGCCGCCATCGAGATCGCGGACTACTTCACTGCCCACGCTCTGACCGTCTTCGACCTCATGGGCGCGGACACATCCCTCGCTCGGGCTCGCGCGCTGCTGACGACTCTGGAGCACAACGGGTGGGAGAGCATCACCCGCCGCGACCTCTTCGCCAAGCTGTCCCGCTCTGAATTCCCCACCGTCGCGGAGCTGGAGCCCGCCCTCGGGCTCCTGGAGGAACACGGCTACCTCCGCACCGACACCCCACCCCGGACCGGCAAGCGCGGACGTCCGCCCGCCCCTCGGTACCTGATCCACCCGAACGTCCGGGAGCCCAAGGCGTGAGTCTCCGACGGAGCCGCACCCCCTGTACCCCGCCGCAGAAACCGCAGAATCCGCAGAAACCCATCGTCGCCCACCTTGACCAGCGACGACACCCCAGCGGTGCGACCGCCGCAGAAATCCCCGGAACTCCCGCAGAAATCAGCGCCCGCTGCTGGTGCCACCTGACGCCACGGGCTGCCACCTATTTCTGCGGAGATTCCCGCGATTTTTGCGGCGCCTGCTCGCAGAACCCCAACGCCGCAGGTCAGGCCAGGGATCCCGGTATTTCTGCGGATTCTGCGGTTTCTGCGGCGTCCCGCCGTCCCGTAGCCCAGCGATCTACCCCGTGGAGGAACAGTGGCCGCACTGCGTGACGAGATGTTGACCATCCCCCAGGTCATCGAAGAGATCGGCGTGCCGCGAGCCACGTTCTACCGCTGGCGACAGCTCAGGAAGGGCCCCAAGGCCATCAAGCTCCCGAACGGGGCGGTGCGAATCCGACGCTCTGAACTGGAGCGCTGGATTGGAACGTTGGAGGAAGCTGCGTGAGAAACAGCAAGACCAAGCAGGTGCCGGGCCCGCGCAATGGCGCGGGCCCGGTTCTGCCGGCCGAACTCACCCTGACCACGGATGTCCGGATTTGGAAGATCACCAAGATTTCGAGCAAGTCGGCCCCGTACCAACTGCGCTGGGTCGTTGCTGGGAAGGTCCGGCACGCCACCTTCGCGACGGTCGCGCTAGCCGAGAGCCGCCGCTCGGAACTGTGGAAGGCCATGACCAAGGGCCAGCTGTTCGACGTGGACTCCGGTCTCCCTGAATCCGAACTCCGCGCGGCTGCCGCCAAGGAGAACGTCAGGCCGGACCCCAGTTGGTGGGACTTCAGCCGCGAGTACATGGCGGTCCGGTGGAAGACGGCCGCGGCGAAGACCCGAGAGGGACTGGCCGACAGCCTCGCCACCGTGGCCATCGCCATGATGGGCGACGGTGCCAAAGCTCCGACCCCGGAGGAGGTGCGGCTCGCCGTGCGCTGGGGAGTCGTACCCGCCCACGCGGGCGAGGAGCCCCGGCCCGAACTCGTTGCTTCCTGTCTGTGGCTCTCGCACCACTCCCGGCCTCTCTCGGACCTTGCGGATCCACGGGTGCTCCGGGACGTCCAGTACAGGCTCTCTTTCAGGCTGGATGACACTCCGCCGGCCGGGGAGACCTACAAGCGGCGCCGACGCGGCTTCAACACGGCCATGGAATATGCGATCGAGTCGGGCTACCTGGACGCGAACCCGCTCGCCGGGGTGAAACGGGCGGGGCCCAAGGGCGGAGACCAGGTGGACCCCCGGGTCCTGGTCAATGCCGTGCAGGGGAGGGAGCTCCTCACCGCCGTCTCCTATGTCGGCTCCGTCCACCGGAACCGCGGCCGGAGGCTGGTCGCGTTCTTCGGCTGCCAGCTCTACGCGGCGATGCGGCCGGCGGAAGCGGTCGGGCTGCGGGAGCAGGACTGCTTTCTCCCCGAGACCGGCTGGGGCACGCTCACGCTTCGGGAGACGCTGCCGGTCTCCGGCAAGAAGTGGACCGACTCCGGGAAGCGCCACGACAAGCGCGGGCTCAAGTCGCGAGAGGCCAAGGCCGACCGGCCGGTGCCCATCCCGCCGCTCCTGGTGGCGATGCTCCGCGACCACGTCGAGGAGTTCGGTACGGCCGGCGACGGCAGGCTCTTCGCCAACGAGCGTGGGGGAGTGCTCGGCACCTCCAGCTACTGGAGGGTCTGGCAGGAGGCGAGACTTCTGGCGCTCCCTCCGGACAGGGCAGCCGCGCCGCTGGCCCGCCGCCCGTACGACCTGCGGCACACCTGCATCACCAACTGGCTGAACGCGGGCGTGCCCGTCGCCGAGGTGGCCCGCCGCGCCGGCAACTCCCCGGAGGTCATTCACCGGCGGTACGAGGGATGCATCGATGGCCATGAGGAGCTGAACAACGCGAAGATCGCGAAGGCGATGGGGTGGGCGGAACCGCTGTGAGCGCGGGAAATCACTAGCACTAGTCTGCGCCCATGCGACAAGTGACAAGATCCTTAGAGCTCGTAACAGGATCTTGGTGAGATGTCCTGGTCAGCCGTGACCGGTGTGACGATTCGGCCGTTCGTGATGGTGTGAGTACTCGGCCGTGGA